>NZ_JBIILQ010000296.1:0-2946 GCF_044232565.1 Daejeonella sp.
TATCAAAACGGTATTTATCACGAATGCAGCAGATTACTTCATGACCACCCTCGAGTAAAACAGGTAAAAGTCGTTGTGCGATGTATCCACTTGCGCCGGTAAGAAGTATTTTCATCTATTTATTTTGCTAGCTTATCAAATTTAGTATTAATTGGGTCTGTTTGCATATTTAATTTATTGCTTAGATATTGGCCTTGAGGATTAATATTAATTAGCAAAATCTATTACAAAAGCGTAGCTTTGCGCCGTTATTTCCTGAAGGTCTGATTTTGTAAAGTAAAATCTTCCATAGATTATAAAAAAATAAGCATGAGAAAAATAGTTGATTACAGAAAGATTTTAGGCGTTGACAAGAATGTGGAATTGCAAGAGTTAAAGTCGGTTTATCGTACTTTAATGAAGAATTGGCATCCCGATAAATTCACGGATTCTGAAGAAAGTAAATTAGAAGCTGAAGAAAAAAGTAAACTAATCATTGAAGCCTATCATTTCTTAGTTAGCATAGCCTCAGAAACTCGCCAACAAACTATTGAAGACTATAAATTAACAACTACAACATCAGGTTTAGCTGATTTCGAGTTTAAAAATCAAATTCTGACCGTTTTTTTTGTGGATGGTTCTATATATGAATATTTCGATGTTCCGAAGGCAATTTATGTTAAATTAGTTAATGCTGAATCTCCAGCTAGATTTGCTAGAAGACATATTTACGCTAATTTTGTCTACAGAAGTACTAGCAAATTAGTTGCCTCGGCTTAAAATTTATTCCTTTGATAAGCCTCTGGTAGGTGTTTTCACCTTAACTTGTTATTTTGGTTTTTCCGCTTATAGACGCTCAAATGTCCGTAGAATTTAGCGAAGCGTTCTACGGATTGTGAAATATTAGGAGTCTCCTGACTCCTTTTAAAAATACGCTCATTTTACTCTAGTAAATTATTAGCATGATTTTTGCTAATAATTTAAAAATATGGATATGAAAATTCTAAAAAACTCTTTCAGAATCTGTCTTTTAATGCTTTTTGCAATTTTATCCCAATCGCTTCAAGCACAAACAAGAGCTCAGAAAAAACAAGCCGAAATCAAGAAACTTATTGAAAGCAAAAACTATGTTTTTATTGCGGAGTCGGCAAACCCACTTTCAGGTTCATCAATCAGGCTTACATCCATTTACTTTTTGAAGATTAATAAAGATTCACTTGATAGTCATTTACCCTATTTTGGAGTTGCTTTTAGAGCACCTATGGGAACTACTGAAAGTCCTTTAAGTTTTTTTTCCACCGACTTTAATTATTCGATGAAGGAATCAAAAAAAGGCACTTTTCAAGTTAAAATCCGAATTAATAAACCTGAAGATCCAGATTTGATGATGTTATCTGTTTCGAATTCAGGTTATGCTACCCTGACTGTGAATAGCATGGATAGGCAAACAATTTCTTTTTATGGCGAGATAGTTTCTGCTGATTTTTTGAAGAAACAATAGCTTTATTAATTAATGCCCTCCGCCGTCCATCATCTTACGAGCATGGAATACACCTGGTAAAATAGCTTCTAAAGATTCTCTTGCACCTTTTGGACTTCCCGGAAGGGTGATAATCATCGTTTTTCCAATCGCGCCTGCTACAGAACGGCTCATCATAGCTAGTGGCGTACGCATTTGTCCGAAGCCCCTCATAGCCTCAGTAATTCCATCAGCTTCGCGCTCAATGATTTCCTTCACTGCGCTTACAGTATTATCACGCGGACCTAAACCAGTCCCGCCAGTGGTGAATATGAACTGAATATCATCAGCAACCCATTCTCTTATCTGTTTCTGAATAGCGTCTTTATCATCAGGAAGGATTTTGTAGTGTAAAACAGATGCATTTACATTTTCTAGCATTTCTGTTATTTGGAGTCCGCTTTTATCTTCCCGCTCACCCTTTGCTGTGGAGTCGGAGCAGACTAAAACTGCGCAAGTAGGAGTATATTCTAAATGACGATTGCGGTCGCTTTTGCCACCTTTTTTCTCCAATAAACGGATGTTTCCAATTTCCAATTGAGTATCTACAGGCTTGAGCATATCGTATATTTCAAGAGCTGCAACCGAAACTGCCGTTAAAGTTTCCATCTCAATACCTGTTCGGCCGATCGATTTAGCTTCACCTAAAATGACAATTCCCTTTCTGTTCAAGATATCTTCGTTAAAAAGCTCTGAATGAAGGTCTCGGTTTATAAAGTTGAAGGTGAAATCCATTCCATCAATGGTAACGGGATGGCAATGGGGCAGGAGCTGAGGGGTTAGCTTTGCACCTAAAAACCCTGCTGCACGTGCCACATCAAAAAGATTACCTTTAGGTAGCTCATTCGAACGGATAAGCTCAATGCTTTTCTCCGAACAAAAAATAATAGCAACTGCCCTGGCAGTACGAAGAGTAATCTGTTTGTGACTGATATCGCGCATTTTGTTTGAAGCTTATTTTTATATCAAAGTTAATATTTATGAGATAAGAATACTAAACCATCTCCACCCAACCTGATAACTCAACAAACTAGAGCAAAGAATAAGTAGCAAGGAATAAGGACAGGATTTTAGTAAATTGTGAATTTAGTTTATTTCAGGGCACGGTCGTCTAACCAACTAACCAACTAACTAACCTAATTCCTACTAATGGCACCTCCCCCAAATTTATTCAACCGCAAGTTAAAGGATAGCATAAAATACCTGCCTAAGCGGTTTACCTGCCGATCTATAATGATATTGTCGAATACATCTCTGGAAATCCCTGAATTTTGATCAAAAATATCAAAAGCTTCAAATCGGATGGCACCAACATTAGCTTTCATGAAGCGATATTCTGTGTACAATCTTAAAATGGTTGGATTTCTTATAATCGAGTTATCAAATCCAGAGTTGATGGTTTTTCTGAGGTCATAACCCAAAGTGAGGTCTTTGAAAAAGTAATTTCG
>NZ_JBIILQ010000087.1:0-9776 GCF_044232565.1 Daejeonella sp.
GCTGTAAGTATTAACCAAGACCTCGGAAACAGTTATCATTTAGCTCTAAATTATAATAATCTTGGAGTTTATTTTAAGAAAATTAATAAGCTTGAAAAGGCGGTTTATTATTATGAATTGGCCTATCAAGATTTAGTTAAGGTGAATTCTGCCTTTCTTTTAGCTCAAAATCTCACTAATAGAGCAAATATCTATGAGCTCAAGAAAGAGTATGAACTGGCTGAAAAGTTTTTCTTAGAATGTGAAACTATCTGTAAAGAAAATGGAATTCTTTATGGTCAAATGCTGTCAGCTATTAATCTAGGAAATCTTTATCGAATCCAGAAAAAGTTCGGTCAGTCTAAAATTAGGCTCAATCAAGGATTAGCACTAGCTAAGACCTTAAAAGCTAAAAGAGAGGAAATGATATCTTTAGAAAGACTGTTTTGGTTAGCTAGAGATATCAAAGATTTTTCATCAGCGCTATCCTTTCAAACTCAATTTCACGCTTTGAATGATAGTATCGTTAGTGAGTCTGTACAAAAAGAAGCAAATGCTCTAAAGGAAAAATACGAAGTAGAAAAAAAGGAAAATGATATTATTCGTCTTTTGAAAGAGAAGCTGACCCAGCAGTATTTTATAGCGCTCTTATTGGCCGGAATATTCCTTTTGCTTGCTATAGTTCAATGGTTCAAAAACAAATATGCAAAATCGAAAATTAAGCTTTTGGCAGCTGATGTCTCGAATCTTCAAAAGCAAGAAATCTTAATCTTGCATGAAAGAGAGATTATGGAGCAGACTATGAATAGCTTGGTGCTAAAAGAGCATTTGAATACTTTATTAAAAAGAATAGAGGAGGAGCATATTGATGGGATGGATCAAAAAATAAAAATGATCAACCAAAAACAGAATCCTTGGGATGAAATGATAAAGAAGTTCAAGCTATTGCACCCGCAATTTATTAACAAGCTTAATCAAGATTATACTCAATTAAGCAAGAATGACATCGAGTTTTGTTCACTGATTCGGATGAATTTATCTAGCAAAGAGATATCCTCCATTTTGCGCATCACAACAGATAGTGTTTTTACCAAAAAATATAGGATTCTTAAAAAGTTAAATTTAAATAAAGACATCGATCTAAATAGCTGGATCAATTCTTTAGTAGACTAGGGAAAATTAATTATATTATTTTTTAAATCATGAGTGGTTTTGGGTTGCTTGAATGTTCGTTTCTTGTTATTCAAACTAATGTACAGTCTTTACATTTTTCTGTCCATCATTCCTAAAATCGTCAGATTTTCTTTGCTAGAAGACACGGCGAAACAATAGTTTTTTAGCACATTGGAGATTGCCTCTATACGCTATCAAGGATAAATGAGGGGTATCAGCGTAGTTGGTGTTTTACCACGTAGGGGCAGGTCGCGGCTTGTCTATTTGGGATTATTTTTCCCACCTTAATTCCCAAAGAAGGAACTCTTTTCCTCTACTTTTGCTGCTTCCTCAATAATCACGAAGACATCTTCATTCTCTTTTTTCATGAGGTATTTTTCGCGTGCAAATTTTTCAAGCTTACCTTGGTTGGTGGTAAGTTCGTTTAAGTCTTTTACCACTTTAGCAGATTCTTTGGTGTAGAATTCCTTTTCTGCCTCCAGTTTATTTAAAGATGTACGGTATTCATATTGCGACATTAGATCATTACGATCAAAAAATAACATCCAAGTAAGAAATGCAATGCTTGCAATCAAATACTTGTTTCGAATTATATTTAAAAGTCTGGTCATCAATACAAATATAAAATAAAAACATCCTAAGATTTATAATCTTAGGATGTTTTTATTAATGATTATTCTAAAATAACTAATTTTATTTAATGTATTTAAAGCTCTTACCTAAAAAGCGTGCACTGCTGCCCAATTCTTCTTCGATACGGAGCAATTGATTGTATTTTGCTATTCTGTCTGAACGTGATGCAGAACCAGTTTTAATTTGTCCGCAGTTTAATGCCACAGCAAGATCAGCAATTGTATAATCTTCAGTCTCGCCAGAACGGTGACTCATAACAGAGGTATAACCATTGTTTTGAGCTAATGAAACTGCGTTGATAGTTTCAGTAAGTGTGCCAATCTGATTTACTTTTACTAGGATTGAATTAGCTGTATCACTATCAATACCTTGTTGTAACCTCTTTACATTGGTAACGAACAAATCATCACCTACCAATTGAACTTTAGATCCAATTTTTTCAGTTAATAATTTCCAGCCAGCCCAATCATCCTCAGCCATACCATCTTCAATCGAAATGATTGGGTATTTGGCAGCTAATTGCGCCAAGTATTCAGCTTGTTCAGCACTTGTTCTGATTGCACCTTTTTCGCCTTCAAATTTAGTATAATCGTATTTTCCATCTTTGTAAAACTCAGATGCAGCACAGTCGAACGCTAAATAAATATCTTTTCCAGCGGTATAACCTGCCTTTTCAATCGCCTGAAGAATGGTCTCCACACCATCTTCTGTACCTTCAAATTTAGGAGCAAAACCACCTTCGTCGCCAACAGCAGTTGATAATCCGCGGTCATGTAAAATCTTTTTCAAGGTATGGAATACCTCTGTTCCCCAACGGAGTGCTTCAGAAAATGAAGAAGCGCCAGCAGGCATGATCATGAATTCTTGGAATGCAATGGGAGCATCAGAGTGCGAACCACCATTTACAATATTCATCATTGGAATTGGTAAAGTGTTGGCATTTACGCCTCCAATATAGCGGTATAATGGCTGGCGACTTTCCTGAGCGGCTGCTTTTGCAACAGCTAATGAAACACCTAGAATTGCATTTGCACCTAAATTTCCTTTGTTTTCAGTTCCATCAATCTCAAGAAGCAATTGATCAATGCTATTTTGTTCAAATACATCAATTCCTACTAATTCCTGAGCGATTTTTTCGTTTACATTGGCAACAGCCTTTAGAACTCCCTTGCCTAGGTAAACAGACTTATCATTATCACGAAGCTCAACAGCCTCATGTATACCTGTAGAAGCGCCTGATGGTACCGCTGCACGGCCAATAATGCCATTTTCTGTGGTTACATCTACTTCAATTGTTGGATTTCCGCGTGAATCCAGAATTTGTCTTGCGTGTACGTCGAGGATTATACTCATCTTATTTTTGTTCTGATTGATACTATTTTTTTTATCTAAGTGTACAAAGTACACTAATTAATTCAGCATTGCCACAAAATCGTCAAAAAGATATCTTGAATCATGTGGTCCCGGTGAAGATTCTGGATGATATTGCACAGAAAAAGCCTTTTTACCTTTTACACGGATGCCTTCGATAGATTGGTCGTTTAGGTTAATGTGGGTAATTTCAACTTTTTCAGATTGGTGTACATCTTCAGGAATTACTCCGAAACCATGGTTTTGTGACGTGACTTCACAATGATTGATAATCACGTTTTTCACAGGATGATTTAATCCTCTATGGCCATTAAACATCTTAATGGTGCGAATATCATTGGCAAGAGCTAAAAGCTGATGACCAAGACAAATACCAAATAAGGGTTTTTCTGCTGCTAGAATTGCTTTTACTGTCTCTATGGCGTATGGCATTGCTGATGGGTCGCCGGGACCATTTGAAATGAAATATCCATCTGGATTCCACTTTTCCATCTCAGCAAATGTTGTTTTTGCTGGAAATACTTTTGATAAAACACCTCTACTATCGAAATTTCTGAGGATGTTTTTCTTCACACCTAAGTCAAGAACCGCTACTCGCTTTGCTGCATCTTTATTCCCAAATTCGTAAGCTTCTTTCGTTGATACTTGGGATGATAATTCCAATCCATCCATAGAAGGAACGGCGGCTAATTTCTTCTTCAATTCTTCAATATCTAGAATTTCGGATGAAATAATTGCGTTCATTGCTCCCTTATCACGAATATGACGTACTAAGGAGCGGGTGTCAACATCCGAAATGCCTACAATATGTTCATCCTGAAAATAATCTTGAATGGAAGCGTCGGCTTGTTTCCTGCTGTAAGTAATATTGAAGTTTTTACAAACTAGTCCGGCGATCTTGATATTGTCTGATTCCACCTCTTCCTTGTGGATTCCATAATTTCCAATATGTGAATTGGTTGTGACCATGATCTGCCCGAAATACGAAGGATCTGTAAAAATCTCCTGATATCCTGTCATTCCGGTGTTAAAACAAATTTCACCTGTAGTGGTACCAATTTTCCCTGCTGCTTTTCCATGGTATATTGTCCCATCTTCCAGAAGCAAAACTGCCGGCAATTTGATGTAAGTATTCATTTAATAATTTTGAAAAGAGATTTAAAAATCGATTGAAAAGCAATGATTTCGGAAGAATTTCCGCAGTGTAGAGGGAAGTTTTTTACTTCATATTTCACAAATGCGAATTTAGGTAATTATTAGTAAATCTGAAAGTGTTTGATGAAGGAATTATAAATTTGTTTTTCATACATCAATTAAGAAGATTTTGACTGTGTATTGTTTCTATTAATCCTAACTTTGAATCTTATTAAAACCCTGCTACATGTCTGTACATAAAGAGGTAAAGCGGATCACCACAAATACGATCCTTGAAATGAAGCAAAAGGGCGAAAAAATCGCCATGTTGACTTCTTATGATTATTCTATGGCTACCATCGTTGACGAAGGTGGTATTGATGTTATTTTGGTAGGCGACTCAGCTTCAAACGTGATGGCGGGGCATGAAACTACTTTACCTATTACTCTCGATCAAATGATTTATCATGCAGCATCGGTTGTAAGGGCTGTAAAGAGGGCCCTAGTGGTAGTTGATCTTCCTTTTGGTTCTTATCAGGGTAATTCGAAAGAAGCTCTAAATTCGGCAATCCGCATAATGAAGGAATCTGGTGCTCACGCAGTAAAGCTTGAGGGCGGTTTGGAAATACGCGAGTCGGTAGAGCGAATTATTGCCGCCGGGATACCAGTTATGGGTCACTTGGGCTTAACACCTCAATCGATATATAAATTTGGTACCTATACTGTTCGTGCTAAGGAAGAAGCTGAGGCTGCAAAGTTGAAGAGTGATATTTTAGTGCTTCAAGAAGCGGGATGCTTTTCAGTTGTTCTTGAAAAAATACCAGCTAAGTTGGCTATGGAAGTGACTAAAACGGTAAAAATTCCTACTATTGGAATTGGAGCAGGAGCTAATTGTGACGGACAGGTATTGGTTATAAATGATATGATTGGTCTGACGAAAGGCTTCAAGCCACGATTTTTAAGACAATATTTAAACCTTTTTGAGGAGATAAACGGTGCTGTTCAATCTTATGTAAAAGATGTAAAAGCTGGTGATTTTCCGAATGAAAAGGAACAATATTAAGGTTGATATTGAATGGCTATTCCTGCAAATCAAAAATCTAAATTCCCTGTGCTTTCGCTTGATATCACTGATAGGGATATCTTGTTTGAAGACAATCATCTGATTGCTGTAAACAAGCGTGCAGGTGATATTGTTCAGGTGGACGATACTGGTGATGAATCTTTAGATGAGAAAGTAAAACGCTACATTGCTAAAAAATATAATAAGCCAAACGGAGCATTTCTAGGAGTAGTTCATCGCCTCGACCGACCAGTTAGTGGGGTTATTTTATTCGCCAAAACTAGTAAATCGCTTGAGCGCATCAATAAAATGTTCAAAAGTAGGGATATGCACAAGACCTATTGGGCGGTGGTTCGTAACCGACCAGCTATTGAGTCGGGCACCCTTATTCATTGGCTTGTTAAAAATCCTCAAAAAAATGTAACCAAGGCCTATGAAAAGGAAGTACCTGGGAGTCAGCGTGCCGAATTAAATTATAAATTAATCGGTGAGCTAGGTGGTTATTATTTGATTGAAGTAGATCCAATTACTGGTCGCCCGCATCAAATTAGGGTGCAATTAGCAACGCTTAATTGCCCAATTGTAGGTGATAATAAATATGGTTATCCTCGTGGGAGTCTGAAGAAAAGTATTTGTTTACACGCCCGAAAATTACAATTTATGCATCCCGTTAAGCTAGAGCCGATAACTATTTTTGCACCCTTGCCCCAGGATGGCTTCTGGGAACGTTTTGAATCGTTAGCTTAATTATTAGGTATACTTTATCATTTTTGAGTCTTATTAAGAGCTTTACTCAATTTTCGAATGTTTTCGAATCGCAATATTCAAGTATTTAAATCAAAACCTTGAAATAGTCGAAATGATATCCTGAAAAGACAAAAAAATAGCCGCCATATTGAATATGGCGGCTATTTGTATATTTAGCTATTAAATATTTAAGCTAATTTTGTTTTTAAGTTTTGATCAATTGCATCAAGGAACTCTTCAGTATATAAGTAGTGATCTCCATGACTTACTTTATTGCCGTGAATACAAACAGCAAGATCTTTAGTCATTTTTCCACTTTCAACAGTCTCAATACATACCTGCTCCAAAGCATGGCAGAAATTAATTAATTCTTGGTTATTATCTAATTTACCACGAAACTCTAAACCTCTAGTCCACGCAAAAATTGATGCAATTGGATTGGTTGAAGTTGGCTTTCCCGCCTGATGATCACGGTAGTGACGCGTAACGGTACCATGTGCTGCTTCTGCTTCCATCGTTCCTCCATCAGGAGTGATTAAAACTGAAGTCATAAGTCCCAAAGAACCAAATCCTTGCGCTACGGTATCCGACTGAACATCACCGTCATAATTCTTACAAGCCCAAACGAAATTTCCATTCCATTTTAATGCAGAAGCAACCATATCATCGATCAAACGATGCTCATAAGTAATTCCTGCTGCTTCAAATTTGTTTTTAAATTCATTTTGATAAACCTCTTCAAAAATATCTTTAAAGCGACCATCATATTTTTTAAGAATTGTATTTTTTGTAGAAAGATAAAGTGGCCATTTTTTTGATAATGCTTGATTAAAACAGGCACGAGCAAAACCGAAGATGCTTTCATCTGTGTTGTACATAGCAAGTGCTACACCATCGCTTTTGAAATTATAAACTTCAAAGGATTGAACTTCGCTACCATCTTCAGGACTAAATGTAATGGTTAATTTGCCTTTGCCCTTGGTTAAAAAATCAGTCGCACGGTATTGATCACCAAAAGCATGACGTCCAATACAAATTGGAGCTGTCCAGTTTGGAACTAAGCGAGGTACATTACTCATTACAATTGGCTCACGGAAAACCGTACCATCTAGAATGTTTCTGATTGTACCATTCGGCGACTTCCACATTTGCTTTAGCTTGAATTCTTGAACACGAGCTTCATCAGGAGTTATGGTAGCACATTTAATACCAACACCATATTGTTTTATTGCATTCGCTGCATCAATGGTTACCTGATCGTTCGTTTCATCCCGATATTCCATTCCAAGGTCGTAGTATTTAATATCTAGCTCAAGATATGGAGTGATAAGTTTATCCTTAATAAACTTCCAGATTATTCTGGTCATTTCATCACCATCTAATTCGACTATCGGATTTGCAACTTTAATTTTTTGAACTGACATATTATAATAATAAGGTTTTTGGAATTTGCCCAAAGATAGGAATTTTGAATACACCTGAAAATTTGAAGGCTATGATTTTTTTTAATTCTTAATTTAAAACTATTCGATACCAGATTTGTTCCATAATAAAGATTTAAAAGCTTAGTGATGGAAATTAAACGTAAAAAGGTGAAGGGGCTTAAGCCGGATCGAACAGATAGAGATGAGGCCTTAAAGGAAGATTTACACATGGAAATTAATGTGGATGATTTAGCCTTTGATCCGGATAAAAATAGTTATGAATTGGATGTAATTGCGGATGATCCGGACTATATTCATCACAATCCTTATGATACGGCTGTTGAAAACGGGAGGGATGCGCTTTCTGATTTTGATGAAGCGAATCCGACGGCCCTAAAGGAATACGATAAAAATGCCAGCTTAGAGTCCGATTTGGATATTTTGGCTATGCATATTCAAACTGAAGAAGATAGCATGGCTGATGAAGAAAGTTTTTCTGAAACTCCAGAGGATAATCGTGATGACCTCGATCGGGAGGGTTATCCTAAAAATGACAGGAAAAAGTAGTTTGACTTTGCGAATTATTTAATAATCTAAATCTAGATTAAATCTGCGCTTAAATTCGTCCAGATTTGGGTTTTTCTGAAGCATGTGTTCATACTTTTCGGATGAGGTATAGAGACGCTTTTTTTGCGTTTGCTCCATTTGCTTGGTTTGTAGGTCGATACTGAAGTTTCTTAGCTGAACGCGTAAAAAGTTTAATAGATCAACTTTTTCTGAGCTCAACAATTCTTCTTGTATTTTATTTTCAATGGGTAGCTCAATGATGTAATTGTCGAGTAAAACAGGAGCATAAGCTGTAATGATGGTGAAAATGTTTATTTTACCTTCTTTTTTAACCTTTTCTGCATAGGCATTCCAGAAATTAAGCATCATGTCGGCAGTAAAATCAATTTTGCTATCGCCGCTCAAATATTCTACTTCAACTTCCTCTTTCTTGGAATAATTTGCCCCTAAATCATTTAAATTTGGAATCAAGCTGCTGTTTAACCCTATAGAAAGTTTTGGAATGACAGCTATTTTTGGAGCTTCAACTTTTGGAGCTTGTTGAATTGGGTCAATTGCCTCATGTTTAATAACTTGTATTGGTTTTTCAGGCTCGAGATTATTTAGAGGAACAGCTGAAATGGTGCTTTCTACAACCTTGACAGGTGAATCAGGAATTGAAACTGGAACTTCTTCTACTGATTTAAGTTTTTTTTTTATTTGACCGTCCTGCATGGCCGGAATTCCTGCTGCTGAAAGATTAATGGCAGCGGCAATGTGGCACAGTTTGATGAGTGTAAGCTCAACTTGAAGCCTTTGATTTTTACTTGTTTTATAATTAAGGTCGCATTGATTACTGATGTTCAGTGCTGAAATTAAAAAGGAGAGGGAGGCAGCTTGCGACTGACTATTATACTTTTGGCGGATTCCTTCGCTCACCTCAAGTAATTTTAAGGTTGACGCGTCCTTACAAACTAGTAAATTTCTGAAATGAGAGGCCAATCCAGTAATGAAATGATTGCCATCAAATCCATTTCCTAAAATTTCATCGAAAATAAGTAGCGAATTGGCTACATCTTCAGAAAGAATGGCATCTGTTAACTTAAAATAGTAATCATAATCCAGAATATTAAGATTATCAATTACTGATTTATAATTGACATTCTTGCTCGAGAAGCTCACGATTTGATCGAACATCGACAATGCATCTCGGAGTCCACCATCAGCTTTTTGAGCAATTAGATGCAATCCGTCTTCATCGTAGGCAATACCTTCCTTTTGTGCAATTTCTGCCAGGTGTATTGCAATGTCTTCAACTTTAATGCGGTTGAAATCAAAAATCTGACATCTTGATAAAATCGTTGGTAATATTTTATGCTTTTCTGTGGTTGCCAGAATAAATATGGCATAATTTGGTGGTTCCTCTAAAGTTTTCAGAAAGGCATTAAAGGCCTGTTGTGAAAGCATGTGAACTTCATCAATAATATAGATTTTGTACTTGCCAGATTGAGGAGGGATTCGAACCTGCTCAATTAAGCTTCTAATATCCTCAACTGAGTTGTTAGAAGCAGCATCTAGCTCATGAATACTAAAAGAGTTGCCATTTTGGAACGAAATACAAGAGTGGCAGGTTCCGCAGGCTTCGGCTTCGGGACTTATATTCTCACAGTTTATTGTTTTGGCGAGGATCCTTGCACAGGTAGTTT
>NZ_JBIILQ010000310.1:0-2925 GCF_044232565.1 Daejeonella sp.
AGGTTTTTTTCAGTATCACGAAGTTTTGCAGCTTCTTCATACTTCTGACTACGAACAACTTTATTTTTTTCTATTTTAATCTCCTCAATTTTCTGTTCTACATCAATAATATTTTGTGGAACATGAATATTGGTTAGGTGAACACGAGATCCCGACTCATCAAGGGCATCAATAGCCTTATCAGGAAGGAAGCGATCTGTGATATACCTTGAAGTTAAGCTTACACAAGCATTAATAGCTTCATCCGTATAAGTCACACCATGATGCTCTTCATATTTCTCTTTAATTCTGTTCAGAATTTCAATGGTTTCAGTTGGTGTTGCCGGCTCAATCATCACTTTCTGGAAACGACGGTCGAGCGCGCCATCTTTTTCAATGAACTGACGGTATTCATCCAGAGTGGTAGCTCCAATACATTGAATTTCTCCACGCGCTAATGCCGGTTTAAACATATTTGATGCATCCAGAGACCCTGAAGCACCGCCTGCACCTACAATAGTATGTATTTCGTCAATAAAAAGAATAACATCCGGCGATTTCTCCAACTCATTCATAACCGCTTTCATCCGCTCTTCAAATTGCCCGCGATATTTTGTACCGGCAACCAATGAAGCTAGATCAAGTGTAACTACTCTCTTATTAAAAAGAACACGAGAAACTTTACGCTGAACTATTCTTAGGGCAAGTCCCTCTGCAATGGCAGATTTACCAACACCTGGCTCACCAATAAGAATTGGATTGTTCTTTTTACGACGTGATAAGATCTGAGAAACCCGCTCAATTTCTTTCTCACGACCAACAATTGGATCTAATTTGCCATCTTCAGCCGCACGGGTTAAATCCCGACCGAAATTATCGAGTACGGGAGTTTTTGATTTGATGTCAGATACTTTCTTCGGCTGACTAAAACTCTCCTCTTCTCTAAATTCATCATCCCCAGCAGGAGAACCTCCTGGAGCTTCATCGCGGAAACCTTCTTTATTATTCTCTATTTCAGACTTAAATATATCATAGTTAACATTGTATTGCTGAAGGATTTGAGAAGCTATATTATCTTCATCGCGAAGAATTGATAACAACAAGTGCTCTGTCCCGATAACATCACTTTTAAATATCTTAGCTTCGAGATACGTGATTTTTAAAACTTTTTCAGCTTGTTTGGTTAGAGGAATATTACCAAGATTGACTGTTGTACTTGACGTGCCTTTGACTGAATCTTCTACCGATTTGCGCAATTTGGCAGTATCAACACCCGCATTTTTCAATATTTTTATAGCCATGCCATCACCCTCCCTTATGAGACCCAGCAGTAAATGCTCAGTTCCAATGTAATCATGACCCAATCGCAGGGCTTCCTCTCTGCTATATGAAATGACGTCTTTGACGCGTGGTGAAAATTTAGCTTCCATTATATTACCTTTCTATTAGAATTAACGCCCTAATGTATTAAATTATTAGGTTAATAAACCTGACGATCGTAGAACATTTATCAACAATTAAGCCATTTAAAAAAAAACGCATTTCTAGACATATTAGATAATAAAGTTGACATGTCTCTGACTAAAATACGATATTTGGAGTTCAATAATAAATACAAATGTCAGACGAAAAAATAATTTTTTCTATGGCCGGGGTAAATAAGATTTATCCTCCACAGAAACAGGTACTTAAGAATATTTATTTGTCATTTTTCTATGGTGCCAAGATAGGTGTTATCGGATTAAATGGCTCGGGAAAGTCATCGGTATTAAAAATCATAGCGGGATTAGATAAAGCATATCAAGGGGAAGTTGTTTTTTCTCCTGGATATACTGTTGGTTATCTAGCGCAGGAACCCCTCCTAGATGTCCAAAAAACAGTACGTGAAGTCGTTGAGGAGGGAGTCGCTTCCACAACTGCTATCTTAAAAGAATACGAAGACATCAACGAAAAGTTTGGTCTGCCGGAGGTATATGAGAATGCAGATGAGATGGACAAACTACTGGCACGACAAGGAGAATTACAAGACCAAATCGATGCTTGTGGGGCTTGGGAGCTTGATAGCAAACTGGAAAGAGCCATGGATGCACTACGTTGTCCGGAGCCAGACACAAAAATTGCCACTTTGTCAGGAGGGGAACGTAGAAGAGTAGCATTATGTCGCCTACTGCTTCAGGAACCTGATGTTTTATTGCTCGACGAACCTACAAACCACCTCGATGCTGAAAGTATAGATTGGTTAGAACAACACTTAAAACAATATAAAGGGACGGTAATTGCCGTAACACACGATAGGTATTTCTTAGACAATGTTGCCGGATGGATTTTAGAACTTGATCGAGGTGAGGGTATTCCATGGAAAGGGAACTACTCTTCTTGGCTTGACCAAAAAGCAAAAAGGTTAGCTTCTGAAGAAAAGACTGAAAGCAAGCGTCAGAAAACATTAGAAAGAGAACTCGAATGGGTTCGGATGGCACCCAAAGCCCGTCATGCTAAGTCGAAGGCTCGTTTATCAAACTATGAGAAGCTTGCCTCTGAAGATACCAAGGAAAGGGAAGATAAGCTAGAATTGTTCATCCCGCCAGGGCCAAGACTAGGAAACCTGGTAATTGAAGCACAGAATGTTACGAAAGCCTATGGCGATAAATTATTGTTTGAAAACCTAAGTTTTTCACTGCCTCCAGCTGGGATTGTTGGTATCATCGGACCAAATGGAGCGGGTAAAACAACGTTATTTCGCTTAATAACTGGACAAGAAATTCCTGATGCTGGTTCATTTAGAGTCGGACCCACAGTTGCTCTTGGTTATGTAGATCAAATGCATGACGACCTAGATGCAGAAAAGTCGGTTTGGGAAAACATTACCGATGGGCAAGAAACCATCTTGCTTGGCAATCGTCCGATAAATTCAAGAGCATACGTCTCTAAATTTAATTTCAATGGTGC
>NZ_JBIILQ010000324.1:0-2923 GCF_044232565.1 Daejeonella sp.
CGCATTAAAGAAACTATTTATACTTCTACAGAGGGCTTGTATCTTATTGATTTTGACCATGTTCGTGTAAATTTTATCAGCGGAAGGATGACTATAAAGAATATCCGCTTTGCTCCTGATACGCTTGTCTATAATAAAATGAAGTTGCTTGGAACAGCACCTAAACACTTATATAAGGTTGCAATTGCAGAGCTTGTTCTAAAGAGAATTCAGCCATGGAAAATCTACTTGGATAGAAATTTGGAAATGAATTCCCTCGAGATTGAACATGCTAGTCTGGAGCTAAGTTTTACAGATTTAAAAAACACTAAAACTCATTTGGAGGATCAGCGATCCGCTTATCAGCGCTTAGCACCCTATCTTAATTCTGTTAAAATTGCTAATATTATTTTTAAAAATTCCGACTTAAAATACATTGATCATAGTTCTAAAACCAAAAAACCTGTGGTATTAAAGGGTCTCTACATTAAAATTTCTGATCTGTTAATCGACTCCGCTTCACAATACGATAGGTCTCGCTTATATTATACGAAGGATATTTATGCTGAGCTCTTTGGACATCATGCAATGACCATTGATAAAAATTATTCCATTCAAATTAAAGAATTTCGGGCTTCTACTGCGGGGGGATATGCTCGTTTAAGTGGACTTAAAATTATTCCGCGGTTTAGAGAAATGGAGTTTTCTAAAAGGTTTAAATTTCAGAAGGATCGTATAGCCATGAATTTGGAAGATGTTCAGCTGAATAATCTTGATTTTGATCTATTAAATAGGGAAAGGCGACTTTCGGCATCATCCTTAGTTTTAAAAAAAGCAAATTTTTCTATTTTTTTAAATCGAGAATTGCCTGATTCTATTCGCAACAAAGGGCTTAATTTTCCGCAACTAGCCTTGCAGCGATTTCTGCTTAACACGAAAATTGATACACTTCTCTTGAATGATTCACGAGTTGATTATTCGGAGTATAATCCAGCTTCTCGCCGCAAAGGCACCCTTACTTTTAGTCAGATAAATGGAAGTATTTTAAATGTGACGAATGATTCGCTGAGCTTGGTTAAAAATAAATTTAGTGATGTAAAATTAACCTCTTTGCTCATGGATCGTGGGCGATTTGATGTAGCGATGAGATTGAATTTAACTGATCCCTATGCCAGCTTTGACTACTCTGGTTCTTTAGGAAATATCGATGCCAATATTCTTAATTCCGCTATTAGGCCACTTTCGTTAATTGAAATCAATTCTGGATTTATAGAAAAAATGATCTTTTCTGGTCGTGGTAGTTTGAAAGGTGTGAGTGGGCAGCTTACTTGCTACTACAAAGATTTAAAAATTAAATTATTGGAGATGAGTGATCAAAGCTCCAGGTTAAAGAGAATAGGAATTGCCTCTATATATGCTAATATTCTAATAATTAAGGATGATAATCCATTGCCAGGCACCCCCGTGAGAAGTGCTAATTTTTCATATAGACGACCACTGTATTCCTCCTTTTTTAACATGATTTGGAAAGGATTTGCCAGTGCTTTATTAGAGACCATCGGTTTTGATGCTCCTACGCAAAGGGAAATTAAATCTCGATTGAGGAAACTTGAATCTGATCGCATTGAGCGAGATGAACGAAGGGAGGATCGATTGAAGAAAAGGGATATTCGGCGAAATAATAGGACTGATGCTACCTAGTTATTTTTAGTCTAACCAACAGGTAATAAAGCAATATAGGCTGCATATTACTAAGCAACCTATATTTTAAATCGTGTTATTAGTGATTAACCAAATGGTTCCATCCAAATTCATCGCTCGTTCGGCCATAACGAATATCGTTAAGGGCGCTTAACACCTTATTTGAAAATACGCGTGTTGCAGGATCTGGAAGGGTATAGAGTTCACCATTATGACCTATTTCGGCGATATGCGCAATTGTTGCTGCTGTTCCAACTCCAAATGCGTCGCTTATACAACCTTCTTTAATGCCTTGAAGAATCTCCTCAACAGAAATTCTGCGTTCTTCAATAGTGACACCCCATTTTTTTGCGAGCGTCAATACCGTATCGCGGGTAACACCTTTTAATATCGTATCTCTTGTAGAAGGGGTTATTAACGTTCCATCCATCAAAAACATCACGTTGGCAGCGCCTAATTCTTCAATGTAAGCATGCTCACGTGAATCTGTCCAGATTAATTGATCAAAACCTTCTTGACTTGCTTTTAAATTGGGTAGCATTGATCCACCATAATTGCCGGCAGCTTTTGCAAAACCAAATCCTCCGTCGCAGGCTCTTGAATAATTGGTCTCAATCTTTACTTTTAGGTTTTTTGAAAAATAGGGTCCCACCGGACCAGTAATTACGATGTATTTATAGCTTGCCGATGGTGTAACACCCAAAAATGGATCGGTAGCAAACATGAATGGCCTGATGTATAAAGAGTGATTTTCTTTTGCTGGAACCCAGTCTCTATCTAAATTAACCAAAGTAGTAAGGCTCTCTAGAAAAATCTCTAAAGATAGCTCAGGCATGCATAAGCGCTCTGCAGATCGGTTAAAACGCTCTCCATTTTTATCGGGACGGAAGATTGAAACTTCACCATTGGCATGTTTATAGGCTTTAATACCTTCAAAAAATGCTTGACCGTAGTGGAGGGCAGAAATCGCCGGACTAATACCAATTTCTCCAAAAGGAAGAATCTGAAAGTTTTTCCATTCTCCATCGCTATAATCTGCCATAAACATATGGTCAGAGAAAGTCTTTCCGAAGGGTAAATTTTCAAAATCTGTATCCGCTAAGCGTGATTTAGCAGTTTTTGTGATGGAGATATTTATTTTATGAGACACCTTGATAAGTTTTAATGAATCGTGCAATTTAATGATTTTTGCCCAAAAATGTAGTTTAACATTCTTTTTGAGTTAGCATTTTGAGTTCTTGTA
>NZ_JBIILQ010000297.1:0-2915 GCF_044232565.1 Daejeonella sp.
GGAAGAAACATCTTACCTTGGCCAAATAGATCACCAACAATACCCATTCCATCCATTAGCGGGCCTTCGATTACTTCCAGTGGCTTCGCATATTTTTGTCTTGCTTCCTCCACGTCTTCATCCAGGTAATCGATGATTCCTTTAATGAGAGAATGTGAGAGCCTTGATTCTACGCTATTTTTACGCCATTCTTCATCTTTAACGATTACTTTACCCTTCGTTTTGATAGTTTCAGCAAAATCAACCAGTCGTTCTGTTGCATCTGTCCTGCGGTTGAGTAAAACATCTTCAACCAATTCAAGAAGATCTTTTGGGATTTCCTCATAAACCTCAAGCATTCCGGCATTGACAATACCCATGTCGAGGCCCGCCTTAATTGCATGATATAAAAATGCGGAATGCATCGCTTCACGTACGGTATTATTTCCTCTAAAGGAGAATGAAATATTACTTACTCCGCCGCTAACTTTCGCTAAGGGAAGGTTTTGTTTAATCCAGCGTGTAGCTTCAATAAAATCTACCGCATAATTATTATGTTCCTCCAATCCCGTGGCGACGGTAAGAATATTAGGATCGAAAATAATATCCTGAGCTGGGAAATTGACCTCATTTACTAAAATATCGTATGATCTACGACAGATTTCTATACGTCTTTGTAGCGAATCTGCTTGCCCCGATTCATCAAATGCCATAACCACAACAGCAGCACCATATTGACGGATTTTCGTAGCATAGTTTTTAAAGGCTTCTTCCCCTTCTTTTAGGGAAATAGAATTAACAATCCCTTTTCCTTGAAGACATTTTAATCCCGCTTCGATAACCGACCATTTAGAGGAGTCGACCATGATTGGCAATTTAGAAATATCTGGTTCTGAGGCGATTAAATTAAGGAATTTGACCATGGCTGCTTCCGAGTCAAGCATACCTTCGTCCATATTTACATCGATAATTTGTGCTCCACCCTCTACTTGTTGGCGTGCTACAGATAAAGCCTCATCGTAATTCCCACTTAAAATAAGTTTAGAGAATTTGGGAGATCCCGTGATGTTTGTGCGTTCCCCAATATTAACAAAATTCGTTTCAGGTGTTAAAGTAACGGGTTCTAATCCACTCAGGCGCATAAATGGCTCCGGCACGGGGGGCATTCTCGGTGTAAATTTTGCGGCCTTCTCAGCAATACATTTTATATGTTCTGGTGTGGTTCCGCAGCATCCACCAACAATATTAACAAACCCATTTGCCATAAAATCTTCCACAAGGTGGGCAGTTTCATGTGGCAGTTCATCGTATGCGCCAAATTCATTGGGTAAGCCTGCATTTGGGTAAGCCGAGATAAAACAAGACGCTTTTTTAGAAAGTTCTTCAATATGCGGGCGCATGTCTTTTGCACCTAAAGCGCAATTCAGTCCGATGCTCAGCAGATTGGCATGACTCAAAGAATTCAAAAAGGCTTCAACGGTCTGTCCCGATAAAGTTCTTCCACTAGCATCAGTTATGGTGCCCGAAATCATGATTTCGATCTTTTTGCCACTTTCGTTTTCGTAGTTTTTTGCAGCAAAAAGGGCGGCTTTGGTGATTAAGGTATCGGTAATGGTTTCGAATAAAAGTACATCGGCACCACCTTCAATTAAGCCTTTAACTTGTTCGTAGTAGGCATCAACAAGGTCATCGAATGTAACGGCACGATATCCTGGGTCGTTCACATCTGGCGACATAGAAGCCATTTTTGTTGTGGGACCTAAAGCACCGGCAACGAAGCGAGGTTTATTAGGATTTTTGAGTGTATATTCTTGTGCAATTTCTTTAGCAATGCGTGCGCCTTCAAAACTCATCTCATAAGAGAGCTCTTCCATCTGATAATCAGCCATGGAGATACGTTGAGTACTGAAAGTATTGGTCTCAATAATATCGGCTCCAGCCTCTAGGTATTCGGCATGTATTGCCTTTATGATATCTGGGCGGGTAATATTTAACAAGTCATTATTACCTCTTACATCGCAAGGGTGATTTTTAAACCGTTCACCTCTAAAATCTTCTTCCGTTAATTGGTAGCGTTGAATCATGGTGCCCATCGCACCATCAATAACTAATATTCGTTTTTTAAGTTCTTCTCTGATACTCATTTGTCTTTTTAAGATATTAGAAATGAGATGTGAGATGTGTGATAAAACTGATGAAATGCAATAATTTAAGCACCAAATAAGTCTAATATCTCAGATCTAATGTCTCATATCTATAAATGGCCTATCTTCAAAAAGTCGGTAATCAATGACTTTAACTTATCTTTTCCCGACTATGCGAGATAGAATGTAGCACCTTGTAAGCACAGGTTGCTAAGACTTCGTAGGGTCTAATCCCTCCGTCTTTCTGAATAAGCAACGCAAAAGTGCAAGATAATTTGCTGAAAAGCAAATTTGTGAGGAGAAATGCTATTTATGACATTTAGATTGATATTTGTGATAAAAGAATAGGGCTATATTTTATTGAATTACATATAAATATCCCAATAAATATAGCCCTATATTTTTATTTTCTACCTCCAAATAAACGAAGAAGCATCAAAAAAAGATTGATAAAATCAAGGTAAAGGGTTAATGCGCCCATGATTACCATTTTATTTGCGGATGCATCGCCATATTCAATTCCGGCAGCGATGCGCTTTAATCGTTGCATATCATAGGCGGTTAGACCTACAAATAAGGCTACTCCAATAAAGCTGATGATATAATCTAGCTGACTACTTCCTAAAAAGAAATTGACAATGCTAGCTATAACGATACCTACAAGAGCCATCATTAAAATGGGACCAAACTTTGTTAGGTCTTGTTCGGTCTTATAACCTGCAATAGCCATTACAGCAAATAATAAGGATGCTGAAATGAAACATCCCAATACCGAAGAAGAGGTGTAAACCA
>NZ_JBIILQ010000088.1:0-9737 GCF_044232565.1 Daejeonella sp.
CAAAAGGCATCAATGAATCTCTCAATGCTCTTGTCAAACTTATCAATGCTGCTTTGCTAATGCTATAAGAAGCAGCGCTTGGAACAGGTTTAAGGCTAGCAATAGAACAAATATTAATAATATGACCTGCCGAATTAATCTTCATTGATTGAGCAAAAAATTTACTCAAATAATGTGGTGCATGAACATTAACTTTCAATTGCCTTTCCAAATCATCTTCACCTTCATCAAAGAGAGCAGATGGGATATACAAGCCCGCATTATTTACTAAAACCTCAACAGAGCCGAGACTTTTAAGTGCGAAATCGGCGAAGTCCTTCAGTTCGGACATATTTTCCATGTCGGCCTTCATACCATAAAAACTTGAACTTGGATAAGATTGTTTGAGTTCTTCAAGAAACTTTTCAATTTCCTCTTGATTTCTAGCACAAAAGGCTACATTATAATTAGCTGCAGCGAGATGTGCTACAATAGCCCGCCCGATACCTTTAGTTGCTCCTGTTACAATTGCATTCATAAGCTAAAATTAAGAAAATCAATGGTGCCTACCTATTTAATTTAAGGCATACCATCAATTGATTACCTTTGTAAAATATTTTCTCATTTTAAAAGAGATGATAATTTTATATTTACATTAAATAACAAGTAAAAAAAGCGATTTAAGATGATATTTCACCCCTTAGGTAAATATATTTTATTGTTAAAAGCTGTTTTTCGCAGACCCGAAAAATGGAACATCTACCGTAGAGAAATATTTCATGAAATGGTATATATTGGTGTTGGCTCATTGGGAATTATTGCAATAATTTCCTTGTTTTTAGGAGCTGTTACCACGGTACAGACTGCCTTTCAACTAGTTAGTGATTTTATACCGAAGTCGGTAATTGGAATGATTGTGCGAGACTCAGCAATTTTAGAGCTAAGTCCGACGATCTCCGCCATCGTTCTAGCAGGAAAAGTTGGTTCAAGTATTGCCTCTCAAATTGGCACTATGCGTGTAACTGAGCAAATCGATGCCTTAGAAATTATGGGAATCAATAGTCCCGGGTATTTAATTCTACCCAAAATTATTGGTGCCGTAACCATGATCCCTCTTCTAGTTATAATTTCCATCGGCTTAACTATTTTTGGCGGATACATTGCTGGAACAGCATCAGGAGCGGTTAGTTCAGAAGATTTCATGGTGGGTATCACTTCAGATTTTATACCCTTTACTATAACTGTGTCAATGGTCAAATCTGTTGTTTTTGCATTTATAATCACTTCAGTTTCTGCCTATCAAGGTTTTTATACCAGTGGTGGAGCACTTGAAGTAGGCAGATCAAGTACTAAAGCAGTAGTTATTAGCTGTATTGCCATACTGTTTACCGATTATTTAATTGCCCAATTACTGCTATGATAGAGGTAAAGAACATACATAAAACTTTTGGTGAAAACCATGTATTAAAAGGCATTTCAGCGGAATTTAAGGAAGGCATGTGCAACCTAATTATTGGAGGATCTGGATCGGGGAAAACAACGCTTTTGAAATGCATGGTCGGATTACATGAGCCAGAAGAGGGATCTGTGATTTACGATGGCAGAGATTTTACCCGCATGAACTTCCAATCAAGGATTGAAATCCGCACCGAAATTGGCATGCTTTTTCAAGGTTCTGCCCTTTTTGACTCGATGAATGTGGAAGATAATATCATGTTCCCAATAAATATGTTCACCAATCAGAATCACAAGGAAAAGCTGGAGCGTGCTAATTTTTGCTTGGAACGTGTTAATCTGTCGGGACAAAATAAATTATTCCCAGCGGAGCTTTCTGGAGGCATGAAGAAAAGAGTAGGAATAGCGCGTGCTATTGCCATGAATCCCAAATATCTTTTTGTGGATGAGCCTAATTCGGGCCTCGATCCAAAAACAGCTATCGTAATTGATGAGCTTATAAAAGAAATAACAGAAGAATTCAAAACTACAACTGTGGTAGTAACACATGATATGAATTCAGTGATGGGCATTGGTGAGAATATTATTTTCTTACATCAGGGTAAAAAATGGTGGGAAGGTTCAAATAAAGAAATAACAGAAGCTGACAATACGGAGCTTAACGAATTTGTTTTTGCTAGTAAATTCATGCAAGCCTTAAAAAAACAAAATATCGGATAATAATCCATTAAAGCAATTCAAAAAAACAATAAATGATTCAACTGTTAACACCTCAACACTGGAAAGATTACGAACTAATTGACTGTGGTGATTTTGAGAAACTGGAACGATTTGGAAATATAATTCTTATTCGGCCAGAGCCACAAGCTGTTTGGGGCAAAGGAATGCCAGAAAGCGAATGGACAAAATTGCATCACATACGATTTAAGGGGCGATCAGCAACATCAGGGGAATGGATCAAGAAAGATCAGAAAACTCCAGACAGATGGCATATTAGCTATAAAAACGAAAATATCACTTTGCAATTCAGGCTTGCCCTCACCTCTTTCAAGCATTTGGGGATTTTTCCTGAGCAAGCTGTAAACTGGGATTACAGCATTAACTGTATCAAAAGCTTTAAAACAAAACAGCCAAAAGTATTAAACTTATTTGCCTATACAGGTGGCGCATCATTAGCTGCTTGTGCAGCCGGCGCAGAAACTACACACGTTGATTCGATTAAACAGGTAGTTAGCTGGGCAAATGAAAACCAGACATTATCAGGATTAGAAAATATTCGGTGGACCGTTGAGGATGCCTTGAAATTTGTGAAACGGGAGGTCAAAAGAGGGCGCAAATACAATGGAATTATTCTTGATCCACCAGCGTTTGGCCACGGACCAAACGGCGAAAAGTGGAAACTAGAGGACAACATCAAGGAAATGATGGAAGATGTGGTAAAATTACTAGATGATGACGAACATTTTCTTATATTGAATACATACTCACTTGGTTTTTCTTCCGTTATCGTTGAGAATTTAATTCGCTCCTCTTTCCCGGAAGTGCAAAACCTTGAAAGTGGTGAGCTCTACCTACAAGCAAGTTCAGGATGCAAATTACCATTGGGTGTATTTGGTAAATTCTGTAAGCTTTAATTGAAATAATTATTAAAATAATATAGACGCATGAGATTAAATTCATGCAAAAAAAGAAAAACATTAAATCAAATGATAAAGACCAATTTTTTAATAAAAAGCATTGCAATCCTTGCTTTTTCAAGCATTTTCACCAGCTGTTCAGAATCTAATAGCAAAACTGAAAATAAATCAGGAATAAACGCTGAACAAACTACTGGAAATAGTGATACAGAAAATACTTCATCATCGTTAGAACCCATTGATACAGCAATATATAATCAAAAAATCAAGGAGCTTGCCAATGGTGATACTACCGGTAAATGGCCGGTAAAAAAGCAACCATATCCACTTCCAGGGGCAATTTTACCATATAAAAGAGTAGTTACCTATTATGGTAACCTTTATTCCAAGAGAATGGGTGCCTTAGGGGAATATGCTCCTAAAGAAATGCTAAACATGCTATATGCTGAAGTGAAAAAATGGGAGAAAATTGACCCGAAAACACCGGTTCAGCCGGCATTACATTATATTGCTGTGGTAGCGGCAGGAGATCCTGGCAAGGATGGAAAATACAGAAATAGAATGCCTGATAAGCAGATCGACTCCGTATTAACCATTGCAAAGATGAAAAAAGACATGATCGTTTTCCTTGACATTCAGGTTGCACTAAGCACTATCAAAGAAGAACTTCCACGTCTTGAAAAATACCTTAAAATGCCAAATGTGCATCTTGGAATAGACCCCGAATTTTCAATGAAAGGCGGAGTGTTGCCAGGTAGAAAAATTGGAACTTATGATGCTTCAGAAATAAATTATGTTTCTGACTATCTAGCAAAACTAGTTAAGGCGAACAACTTAGCTCCTAAAATTTTCGTGATCCATCGCTTTACAAAAAAGATGGTTACCAATTATCAAAATATCAAGCTAAGACCTGAAGTACAGGTGGTTATGCATATGGATGGATGGGGTGAGCCCGAACTTAAAAAAGGAACACACCGACATTTCATTTACTCTGAGCCAGTACAATTTACAGGATTCAAGATCTTTTATAAAAACGACTTAAAAAAGGCTCCTAACCGTTTAATGACACCGGAAGAACTAATGAAACTCAAACCTCGTCCGAGTTATATACAGTATCAGTAAAGGTTTTTGACGGCAGGGGTGGTAAAGTGATACTGGTTAGAGGTGGTACGGGTTAGGGGTGGTACGGTGACAACACCGACCACAGGACACCGACCACAGGGAAATGGCAACAGAGGCGGTACAGTGAAACCTCCGACTGCAGGCCTAAATACTAAAACTAATTAACATGGAGCAGGCAACATTTGGAGGAGGCTGTTTTTGGTGTACAGAAGCAGTCTTTCAGAATTTAAAAGGTGTTACTAAGGTAGTATCAGGGTATATGGGAGGCCATAAGCTGGACCCCACCTATGAAGATATATGTGAGGGCAATACCGGCCATGCCGAAATAATCCGCATGGATTATGATCCGTCAGAAATATCATTTGAGGATCTTTTACTGGTATTTTTTAAAACCCATAATCCCACAACTCTAAATAGACAGGGAAATGATGCGGGAACACAATATCGTTCGGTAGTTTTTTATGAAAACCAAGAGCAGAAGATTGCTACAGAAAACATGATTGATCAACTTGAGAAAGAACTGGTTTTTGAAAATTCCATAGTTACTGAGGTGACTCCAATTTCAAAGTTCTATGAAGCTGAAGATTATCACCAGAACTATTTTAACAATAATGCCAATCGCGCGTATTGTGTGCACGTTATTCAGCCGAAGCTTGCCAAATTCACACGTGATTTTTGGGAGAAATTATCGTAGGGACAGGTCGAGACCTGTCCTATGAAAAACAATAATATTTATTTGAGGACAAATCGCAACCTGTCCATGTGGATGCTTAATTAAAATAATCCCAATTGACCTTTATCATCAATATCTAAATCATCGAGATTGGTAATTTCAAAACCAACCTTTTTGATAGGTTTTTCTGGTTCTTTAGAACTTTCTATCTGAACTTCGGGAACAATTTCAGGAATGCTATCTTTCTCATCCATTTGACTATCTAGAACCGATTCTGGTTCTTTTGAGCTATCGAGCTGCACTTCCGGTATAACATTTTTCGAGGCCTTTTCTAAGTCTTTGCTAGGGCTTTCTATTACCTCATCTACCGCTGGCTCTTCATTCACTTCTGTTTCATTATCCGATTCCTCGATATCACGGGCAAGTTTTGATATTGGGGTGGCTTGATGCAATCCAGGAACATCGGAACCTGAATCATTAATAATATTAGGATCTACGATAACTTCATCCTCCCCCACTTCCACTGGCGATTGAAGAATTTCAATGCTTTTTACTTCATGCGGACTAAGCCTGTTACCCATGGCCTTCATTCCCTTTACCTCAATTGCATCAGCGAGGTCGATCTCCGAAGTTTCAAGAATTTTGGTTTTACCTTTTAATAGCTCAAGCTTGATCTTTGGTTTTGCATGCCCTGAAATAAAAATCAACTTTGAACCGGGCTCTTCGCTAATCACACTGGTTTTTTTACCGATAGAGCTGTTTTCAAACATAAATCGCTTCAAATAATGGCTTCCTGATTTACCCTCCAGATAGATAACTGAGAATACCTTTTCAGGATTATACTTCTCAATCAACAGTAAACGATCATCAAAATGGTTGCTAAGTTCAAAGCTGCTCAGCTCATAAATCCCTTGTTGATCCATAGTCAGAATCCTGTCGTCGCCATCAAACTCACCCAGATATTTGCCTCTTCCATCTACGTTAAGTCGCTTCAAAATGTCATCATACCAGATTTTCCGTCCAGACAATGTTGAAACTCCCTTGCTCTTCAGAATAACCTTCTTAACAGGATACTTAGTAACAATATTCCCCATTGAGCTACGGCCCTTGATTACATGATCTGCAAAATCAATGTCGAACTGCAACTTTTTAAGCTTGGAATGTGGTTTTAATTGGATATTGATAATTTCGGCCTCTCCATTAGGGTTGGCACTAAAATACAATGCTTTTGAGCCCTTGGACCCCTTAGTTAGATCATACTCTTTTTCTCGAGTAACACCTAAAACGGAAAAACGTTTAATGTAGGAAATACCACTTTCACCATCCTTATAGATCAGATTGTAAACGGTACGCTCATCATTCTTCTTAAATACTTGAGCGTGTAAAATGCCCTTACCCACAAAGGTTTTTTCGGCAACTTTCGAAACGTTGAACTTACCATCTTCCTTAAAGACGATAATTTCATCCAAATCCGAACAATCACAAATAAATTCATCTTTACGCAATCCTGTACCAATAAAGCCATCTTCGCGGTTCATGTAGAGCTTCACATTGGCTAAAGCAACTTTTGATGCTTCAACCTTATCAAATGCCCTGATTTCGGTTTTACGTTCACGACCAGCGCCATATTTAGCTTTCAGCTTTTCAAACCAGGCAATGGCATAATCTGTTAGATGCTTGAGTTGCTTATTCACTTCCTTAATTTCAGCTTCAAGCGTTAGCAACTGCTCATCCGATTTTTTAAGGTCGAAGCGCGTAATGCTACTCATAGGCTTATCGATCAGTTTTTTATAATCTTCAGGAAGTATTTCACGATAAAACTGCGGAAAGAAAGGCGCAAATAACTTATTTAAAACGTCTACTACGGTATCAAAATTGCCAGAACTTTCATAATCAGCATTCTTATACATTCCCTCTTGAATGAAAATCTTCAGTAAGGAGCTAAAAAAAATCTTTTCCCTTAATTCGGCCAATCTGATTTCAAGTTCCTGCTTCAGCAGACCTTTAGTATGATGTGTACTCTCTACGAGAATATCATTCACATTCATAAAATAAGGCTTATCACCTTTAATGATACAAGTATTTGGAGATATAGAAACTTCGCAGTCTGTAAAAGCGTAAAGTGCATCAATAGTCACATCCGGAGATATCCCCGGAGCGAGATGAATGATAATCTCGACATTTTTGGCGGTATTATCCTCAATTTTCTTAATCTTGATCTTACCCTTATCATTGGCAGCAATAACACTGTCTATAAGTCCGCCGGTAGTTGTTGTATAAGGTATCTCCGTGATAGCAAGCGTTTTTTTATCCCGCTCCACAATCTTAGCACGCACTCGGATTTTTCCGCCACGCATCCCCTCATTATAATTGCTAAAATCAGCCATCCCGCCCATTTGGAAATCGGGAAGCAAATCAGGACGGTTACCCTTCAATACTTCAATGGAGGAATCTATTAACTCGACAAAATTATGCGGCATAATTTTGGTAGCCAAGCCCACAGCAATTCCGTCGGCACCCTGAGCGAGCAAAAGCGGAAATTTAACTGGAAGTGTAACTGGTTCTTTATTTCTGCCATCGTAACTGCTCTGCCATTCGGTCGTATCGGGATTAAAGACCACTTCAATCGCAAATTTCGATAATCTAGCCTCAATATAACGGGGCGCTGCGGCCGAATCACCGGTAATTGGATCACCCCAGTTACCCTGTGTATCAATCAGTAAATTCTTTTGCCCTATTTGTACCATGGCATCACCAATGGAAGCATCTCCATGCGGATGATACTTCATGGTATTTCCAATTACATTGGCCGCTTTGTTAAAACGTCCATCATCCAGCTCCTTTAGAGAATGTAAAATACGCCGCTGTACAGGCTTTAGTCCATCATGAATATGAGGAACTGCACGATCAAGAATCACATAAGATGCATAATCTAAAAACCAATTTTCGTATAAACCCGAAAGCGATATAACATTATGCAAACCTTCATTCTTTATGCTTTCGCCTTCTGTATTTTCTATTTCTTCACTCATCCTTATTAATGATGTACTATCGAGTTATCATTTATTTTAAGCCTAAATCAACAAATTTTCAGACTCAATTTATTCAATTATAGCCAAGCTATTTTTCCAATCTTGTTTCTTCAAAAGCAAAGGGCAGCAAACTTTTAATTCCGCTGGTACGGATAATTGCACCATTTAAGCAGTAAAACATCACATTTATAGGCTGCGCTTGTTTTTTTTCATATTCTGCCATTACTTGAAGACAAGCACCACAGGAGGTCACTGGTTCTTTAATCAAAAACTGATCAGTTTGAGCAGTAATAGCCATACTCAGAATTTTATCATCTGGATAGGTAGTACCAATCATGAATAGCGCAACACGCTCAGCACATAACCCAGAGGGATAAGCCACATTTTCTTGATTACTACCATAAACAATCCGCCCACTTTCAAGCTGCACAGCTACACCCACACGGAAGCCCGAATAGGGCGAATGCGAGTTAGCCATCGCTTTCTTAGCTTCAAGGCAGAGTTTCTGATCCTGACTATTTAATTCCTCAAGTGATGAATACTCATCAAAAGTTATAGAGATGGTTTTTTTTTTCATAATTCACTAGCTCAACAATTCGACCTCAACTTCTTCTTTAGCCTGCTCCTCGCCAATAAAATCAACTTCCACTCGCAAATTTCTAATGATATGCTGCTGCCTATCGGGTGTATTTTTACCCATATAATATTCAAGTAAGTTCTTGATTCCCTGCTCTTTAGTCAAAATAACCGGATCCAAGCGAATATCCTTACCGATAAATAACTCAAATTCACTAGGAGAAATTTCCCCCAAGCCCTTGAAACGAGTTATTTCAGGCTTATTACCCAATTTCATAATGGCCCTCTGTCGCTCTTCATCGCTATAACAATATATGGTTTCCTTTTTATTTCTAACCCTAAAAAGCGGCGTTTGAAGAATAGAAACATGTCCAGCTTTTACCAAATCAGGGAAAAACTGCAGAAAGAACGTCATCAGCAACAAGCGAATATGCATTCCATCTACATCCGCATCCGTAGCAATCACAATATTATTATAGCGTAGATTATCTAGTCCGTCTTCAATATTTAGGGCATGCTGCAAAAGGTTAAATTCCTCATTTTCATACACTACCTTCTTGGTTAGTCCATAACAATTAAGTGGTTTACCTTTCAAGCTAAATACTGCCTGCGTCATTACATCGCGCGATTTAGTGATAGAACCACTCGCTGAGTCACCCTCCGTTATAAACAAAGTGGTTTCTTGCTTACGCTCGTGACTATCTTCAAAATGAATTTTACAGTCTCTTAATTTTTTATTGTGTAACGAAGCCTTTTTCGCTCGTTCATTGGCCAATTTCTTAATACCGGCAATATCTTTACGTTCACGCTCCGATTGAAGAATACGTTTTAAAAGTGCATCTGCATCTGAAGGGTGTTTATGCAAATAATCATCTAGGGCCTTCTTAATAAAATCATTAATAAAGCTACGTACCGAGGGACCATCAGGAGCTATATTCTGGGAACCAAGCTTGGTTTTAGTTTGTGATTCAAAGACAGGTTCCTGTACCCTAATAGATATTGCGGAGACAATTGAGGCCCTAACATCCGAGGCATCGAACTCCTTTTTATAAAATTCACGAATGGTTTTAACCACTGCCTCTCTAAAAGCTGCTTGATGTGTTCCTCCCTGCGTGGTATGTTGTCCATTTACAAAAGAATAATATTCTTCACCATACTGCTGTCCATGGGTCATGGCCACCTCAATATCTTCACCTATGAGGTGAATAATTGGATAGCGCAATGTTTCTGTGTCGGTATTACGGGTAAGAAGATCATATAACC
>NZ_JBIILQ010000298.1:0-2913 GCF_044232565.1 Daejeonella sp.
TGGAGATTTTTAGTATTCGACACTTTAATTCAATTTTAGTACAAAAGTACAGCTAAAAAATAATTTTACAACTGTATGAATAATACATTGATTTTCAATCATTTTTTTTATAATTTTAATGTGCAGTAATTTATTTAGAAAAAACAAAAATAAATAAGTTAAATTTTGTTAAAAAAGGGCTAATTACTCGTTAAAAAGCTAAAATTGGATTACCTTTATAATTTAGAATAATCTTGCGTATGATAAACGTCTACTTGCGAACTTTTGTTGTATCTATTGTCTTAACCTTGTTGGTTGGGTCAAATAGCTATGCATACAAATTTTCTCTTGTTCCAAGACCGGATTCTACCAAAGCAAAGCAAAAGGTATCTACTAAAATTACTGATACAAGGCTAAATAAACCAGCCTATCTAAAAAATGGTGTAAAAGTTAATTTTATTCCATTCAACCCAGTTAAAGATAGTTTCTTTGGAAACACAAAAATAATGGGAGCCTCAAAAGCATCTTTCAATGATAAGGTTCTAAATAATGTTAAAGTTTACCCTAATCCAATTTCTGATCAATTAAACTTGAGCTTTACTGTTAACAAAGAGTCTACAGTTACGGTAAAAATCATGGATGTACTTGGGAATGAGATTACTACTCTTTTATCCGAACGTATTGCCGCCGGCGACCAAAATAAACCTTTTCAAATTGCTTCTAGAATAACCAGTGGTTTCTACTTTATTCGTGTAAGTGTTGGCTCTGAAGTGATCACAAAAAGAATATCTGTACTTTAATTAATATTTCATCTTCTTTTTGTTGCGTATTTTTATATTCGCAGTATGAAAATAATTGCTATTGGCCGTAACTACGCCGAACATGCCAAAGAATTAAACAATCCTGTACCAAGCGTGCCCGTGATCTTCATGAAACCCGACACGGCAATCTTAAAGGATAACAAACCTTTTTACCATCCTGAGTTTTCAAGTGATATTCATCATGAAATAGAGCTCGTACTTAAGATATCAAAAGAGGGAAAACACATCGCTGAAAAATTTGCAGGAAATTATTTTGAAGAAATTGGTTTAGGCATTGACTTTACTGCTCGAGATATTCAACAAAAGCATAAAGAAAAAGGACTTCCTTGGGAATTGGCAAAAGCATTCGACAACTCCGCACCCATCAGCAAATTTATACCAAAATCAAATTTCAAAGACTTAAACTCATTAAATATCAGGCTCGACCTCAATGGAAAGACCGTGCAAAGTGGAAATACAAAGGATTTGCTTTTTTCTTATGAATATATCATAGCCTTTGTTTCTAAATACATCACCCTGAAAAAAGGAGACCTCATATTTACAGGGACCCCACAAGGTGTTGGTAAAGTTACTATTGGTGATCATTTGGCAGGCTATTTGGAAAATGAAAAATTGTTGGATTTTGACATCCGATAATATAAAAGATGATTAAACTAAGTCTAAGCATTCTATTTTTATTCATCTCCAATTTTGCTATCGGTCAGATTGATCAAAATAAATACCCTGAAAATTATTTTATTAAGCCAATTGATCTCCCTCTAATCATTTCGGGGAATTTTGGAGAAATACGATCGAATCATTTTCACTCGGGATTAGATTTTAAAACAAATCAAAGGGAAGGATACCCCGTTTACGCTGTTGCCGATGGATTTATATCAAGGATTAGAGTGCAGATTGGTGGTGGTGGAAATGCGCTATATGTAAACCATCCTAATGGCTTCACTTCTGTTTTTATGCATCTACGAAATTTTAACGAAGGCATAAGCCAAGTTTTAAAATCACACCAATATAAAAACGAGAAATTCGATGTCGATTTTCCGCTGCTAGCACAAGAAATCCCAGTTAAAAAAGGTGAAATAATTGCCTACACTGGAAATACAGGAAGCTCTGGCGGTCCGCACCTCCATTTTGAGCTCCGCAATACCCAAACTGAAGAAACAATTAATCCTCAATTATTCGGTTTACGAATTCCCGATAAACTTAAACCTTCTATTTCGGGTATTTACCTCTATCACACGAATGAGAAACCATTCAGTGAACACACAGCAAAGCAATTTTATCCGGTGAGTGGATCAGGAGGGAAATATCAACTAGCATCACAAAGCATCATCAAAATGGGTGGTGAATCCGGATTTGGAATTGTCACATCCGATAAAAACTCAGCCTCAGACAATATAAATGGCCCATATTCAATTGACCTTTACGTTGATGAACAATTAATATACTCCTCTGTATGGGAAAAATTCTCTTTTGAACATTCTCGTGGCATTAATTCTCATATCGATTATCGGGAATTAATGTTAACTGGAAAAAAAATACAAAAAAGCTTTGTCGAGCCCGGAAATAATTTAACGATTTATAAATCATTAATTAACTCCGGTTTATTGAACATTAGCGATCAAAACATCCATACTGGAAAATATATTGTTCGGGATATCGCAGGAAATGAAAGTGAATTGAATTTCAAACTCAAATTCGATCCAAGTCAGACAAGAATAGAAAAACAGGCTCTCGGCAAAAAATTTGCTTTTAACCAAATTAACAAATTTGATACTACGGGACTAAGTCTAAACATGCCTTTAAAGACTTTGTTTAGCAACCTTGATTTTGTTTATAGCACATCCGCAAAGCCTATGGGCGCATACTCCCCTATTCATCACATTCACAATAGATTAACTCCTCTAAATGGTTCATACCAATTATCTATAAAAGTAGATGATAACCTTCCTATGCACTTAAAAAGCAAGACTTTACTTGTTAACACACGTAAAAGTGCTATGGGTGGGAATTATGAAAATGGTTATGTGAAAGCTGAACTTAAAACCTTTGATAGTTTTTATGTGACCCTTGACACAATCGCTCCTAAAATTATTCCTGTAAATATCAGCAATGG
>NZ_JBIILQ010000004.1:0-34427 GCF_044232565.1 Daejeonella sp.
GTCGTAATCATGTCAATTGGTGTTTTATAGCGCTCAAAAACCTCAAAAACTCTTCTCAAAAAGCCATAAGCCAGAAGCATTCTGCTTGACTGGATTTTAATGGCAGTAATGCCGTCTTTTGCGGCAATAGATTTAATCTTCCCACGTTCACTTTCATTGGTAATTAGAGTTCCAGGGGCATCAGGCTCCATGGTATTGAGTAAACGAACTGGAACTTTATATTTTTGTGCAGGAAAAACGCTCTGTGGGTGAAGAATCTTAGCCCCAAAATAAGCAAGCTCGGCAGCCTCATCAAAAGATAAAATAGCAATTGGCTTCGTTCCTTTAACAATTCTTGGATCATTATTATGCATCCCGTCGATATCCGTCCATATTTGAACTTCTTCAGCAGCAATTGCAGCACCAATTAAAGAAGCAGTATAGTCACTTCCGCCGCGGCGTAAATTATCTATCTCACCAAAAGAATTACGGCAAATATAGCCTTGCGTAATGAACAGAATATCGTCAGGATTTTGATCGAGCAAAGACTTTATATGTTCCGAAATAAAAGGGATGACAGGCTCATTATCCTCATCAATTTTCATGAAATTGAGTGCCGGTAAAAGCACCGATTTAACGCCTATTTGTGTTAAATATATGTGATAAAGCGTAGTCGAAATAAGTTCGCCCTGAGCTAGAATAACTTTTTCTTCTATAGACGTGAAGAGCTCATTCGCAAAAGATGATAATAAATGAAAATGGTAGTCAATTAAATTCTTCCCATTCTCTAAACCCTCGTCGGTAGAAAAAAGTTCTTTTATGAATAGTTCATACTTCCCCTTTAGCACAGAAATTAAGTCGGATGCCTTCCCTTTATCTCCAGTAAGATAAGCCTGCGAAATCTCCAAAAGACTATTAGTAGTGCCTGAAACGGCAGAAAGAACAACAATCTGTTTGTTTTTAGGCTTAATAATATCCAATAAATTCTTCATCCGATCGGGACTCCCAACCGACGTTCCTCCAAACTTTAATACCTTCATTTAATCTAGAATTTTAAATTGCCACAAATGATTTTTATACTTGTGGAATGAGTTGTTAAAAATAGAAAAAACCATTCTATTTTTCACACCAAACAAAATTAAATTTGGTGTGTTTAACCATGATCATTTTCGATCAAATTAGAATACAGATATAAAATTAGCGATATGCAAGAATTGGAAACCTCAATTTTAGATAAAATCAATGTTTGGCTTAATGGAAACTATGATTTAGAGACGAAAAATAAAATTAAATCTTTAATAGATTCGGGCTCCACATCTGAGCTTACTGATTCTTTTTATAGAGATCTTGAGTTTGGTACTGGAGGTTTACGAGGCACGATGGGGCCTGGTACTAACCGAATAAATAAGTACACCATTGGTTCTGCAACTCAAGGGCTGAGCAATTTCCTACTAAAAAAATATCCTGAAGAGAAAATCAGTGTTGCCATTGCGCATGATAGCAGAAATAACTCCGACTATTTCGCTAAAATTACCGCCGACGTATTTTCTGCAAATGGAATCAAGGTATATTTTTTTAAAGAGCTAAGGCCAACCCCCGAACTATCATTCGCTATCAGGCACTTAGGTTGCAAGAGTGGTGTAATGATTACGGCTTCCCATAACCCGAAAGAATACAATGGATATAAGGCTTATGGAAATGATGGGGGACAATTTACTTCCCCAGACGATCAACTGGTTATGGACGAAGTTTCGAAAATTAGCACAGTAGATTTAGTGAAATTTGCTCGTATTGACGCTAATATTGAACTAATTGACGAAAAATTAGACCAATTATACTTAGAAAAAATAAAAGAGCTTTCTGTTTCGCAAGATGCTATATCGCGGCAGAAGGACTTAAAAATAGTATATTCTCCTATCCATGGAACGGGTATTACGCTAGTCCCGGCTGCTTTAAAACACTTTGGTTTTACAAATGTACACCTAGTAGAAGAGCAATCCACACCTGATGGAAATTTCCCTACCGTTATTTATCCAAATCCAGAAGAAAAAGAAGCCTTAACGCTGGCATTAGCAAAAGCAAAAGAAATTGACGCAGACCTAGTTTTAGCTACTGACCCGGATGCCGACCGTGTAGGAATTGCGGTTAAAAACAAAGAAGGTGAGTTTATTTTACTCAATGGAAACCAAACCGGTAGCTTATTAATTAACTATTTATTGACGGCCTGGGAACAAAAAGGTAAGCTAACAGGCAATGAATATGTGGTTTCAACGGTGGTAACTACTAAATTGGTTGAAGATATTGCCAAAGCGAAGAAAGTAAGTTTTTATGAAACCTTAACCGGATTTAAGTGGATAGGCGCATTAATTACTGAGTTAGATGGCAAAAAAACCTTTATTGCCGGAGGAGAAGAAAGCTATGGATATCTGGTTGGTGATCTTGTAAGAGATAAGGATGCTGTAATATCGTGTGCTTTTATCGCCGAAATGACTGCCTTTTACAAGGATCAAGGCAGCAGTTTGTACGAGGCAATGCTTGATATGTATCAAGAATATGGCTTTTATAAGGAAAAATTAGTTTCAATAACTAAAAAAGGCAAGACGGGTGCAGAAGAAATTAAGGCCCTTATGGAACGCTTTAGAACCAATACGCCGTCATCCCTTGGTGGTTCAAAGGTGGTAAGCTTGAAGGATTATGAATTAGGAACAGAAACCGACCTGATCACAGGTTCTGAAAAAAATCTAGACTATCCAAAATCCGATGTTTTACAGTTTATTACTGCTGATGGCAGCATTATTTCGGCAAGGCCATCGGGCACTGAACCAAAAATTAAATTTTATTGCAGCGTAAAAACTGAACTTCCAAATAAGAATGAGTTTAGTGTGAAGGATAAATTACTAGATGAAAAAATCAATCATATCATGAAAGATTTAGCTGTTTAAACTCCCTGAGCTTATTGAGCTAAAAGAGTGAAAAACGCGGATTTTACATGATCTACATAAAAAAACGATTATATTTGTGACATGAAAAAAGTACTGTTTTTTGTTCTTTTGAGCTTGTTTTTTAATTCTTGTTCAGATACATCCCTAAAAAAACTTCCCATTTTAGGGGAACGTGAGCCAATTGAAAAAACAGTGAATGGAAAAGTTATAATTGATACCCTTTACCAAACGATTCCCCCCTTTACTTATTTCAATCAGGATAGCATACTTATAAGTGATAAAGACTTTGACAATAAAATTTATGTCACTGATTTTTTCTTCACATCTTGTAATACTATTTGTCCGATAATGCACCGCAACATGCTCAACGTATATAATAAATACAAAGGCGATCAAAAAGTTAAATTCCTATCTCATACCATTGATATCAAATACGATCTACCATCGAGATTGAAAAAATATGCTACTAAATTGGGTATTGAAGGAAATCAGTGGGAGTTTGTGCACGGCAGCCGTGATTCCATTTTCAATATTGCTGCAAAAAGCTATTTAGTTGCTGCCTATGAAGATAATACTGACCCCCAAGGGCTAGTGCACCAAGGTTGGTTTATACTTGTTGACACTAAAAAGCAGATTAGAGGTGCTTATGATGGCACGAAAGAAGATCAGGTTAAACAATTGATGCTCGATATGGATATTTTGCTGAAGGAAGAGTTTGGAGATGCAAAATAAGCTTGTTTACCTCGTTTTTTCAATTCTGGCTTTAGCCACTATTATCCAATCCTGCCAAAATGAAACGAGCATAAACTATAAACGCTACTATGTTAATGGCAAAAGCATTTATGAGAAGAATTGCCAAAGCTGTCATGGTGCCGATGGAAAAGGACTCGGCACTTTGTATCCACCCTTAACCGATACGACCTATTTACGATTAAATAGAAGCCAGTTGGCCTGCTTAATAAAAAATGGTCAGCAAGGTGAAATAACAATAAATAATATATCCTACGATGGGATTATGCCGGGAAATGAAACTTTAGCCGACATAGACATTGCACAAGTAATTGTTTACATAACGAATAGTTTTGGCAATAAACAGGGCTTCTTTGATACCGAAACTGTTACAAGTAACCTCACCAAATGCAAATAATAATTCTGAAGATATAAGCTTAAGCTTGTGGTTAACAGAACGATTTGTATTTTTGCAATTCAGACAAAAAAGATGGCTAAGCGTACAAAAATTAAAGATTTATTAATTTCTAATGATTTCGGGAAACAGGTTTCCGTAATGGGATGGGTTAGAACATTTAGAAATAATCAATTTATTGCTTTAAATGATGGCTCAACAATAAATAATATTCAGGCAGTTGTAGATTTTAATACTGTAGCTGAAAGTCTCTTAAAAAGAATTACTACAGGAGCAGCTGTATCGATCCAAGGAGAATTAGTTGAATCTTTAGGGAAAGGCCAGAAAATTGAAATTAAAGTAAATACAATTGAAATACTCGGTGATAGCGATGCGGAGAAATTCCCATTACAACCTAAAAAGCATAGCCTTGAATTTTTACGTGAAATTGCTCATTTAAGATTTCGTACCAATACCTTTAATGCCGTTTTCAAAATCAGACATGCATTGGCCTTTGCTGTACATAAATTTTTTAACGATAAGGGATTTGTTTACATGCATACGCCAATTATTACCGCTTCTGATGCAGAGGGTGCTGGTGAAATGTTTCGTGTTTCTACCTTCGATCCAGATCATATTCCAAGAAATGAAGATGGATCAGTAAATTACAAGGAAGATTTCTTCGGAAAAGCAACCAATTTAACAGTGTCTGGTCAGTTGGAAGGCGAATTAGCTGCAATGGCCTTTGGCGATATTTACACCTTCGGACCGACATTTAGGGCAGAAAACTCAAATACAACCCGTCATTTAGCCGAATTTTGGATGATTGAGCCTGAGATGGCTTTTTATGATCTGACAGACAATATGGATTTGGCTGAAGAATTGCTAAAATATGTAATTCGCTATGCAATAGAAAATTGTGCTGATGAACTCGAGTTTTTGAAAAATAGACTCTTAGAAGAAGATAAGCAAAAACCGCAGGCAGATCGGTCTGAGTATGACCTATTGACTAAGTTAAATTTCTGCTTGGATAATGATTTTGAAAGAATTACTTATACTGAAGCAGTATCAATCCTTAGAAATTCGAAGCCAAATCAAAAGAAACAATTCAAATATTTAATTGAAGGATGGGGCTCAGATTTACAATCGGAGCACGAGCGTTATTTGGTAGAAAAGCACTTCCAAAAACCTGTTATATTAACAGATTACCCTGCCGATATCAAATCGTTTTACATGCGAATGAATGAGCCTGATGCCGAAGGAAGGACCACTGTACGTGCAATGGATATTCTGTTCCCGGGCATTGGTGAAATTGTTGGCGGATCTCAACGCGAGGAACGATTAGAGAAATTGGAGCAGCGAATGGCAGAAATGCACATTCCAACAGAAGAGATGTCATGGTACTTAGATACACGACGTTTTGGATCGGCCCCGCATGCCGGATTTGGCTTAGGATTTGAACGTTTGGTGCTTTTCGTTACAGGAATGACCAATATCAGAGATGTGATACCCTTTCCAAGAACTCCAAAAAATGCTGAATTTTAATCATTAGACTGGTTAAATCTAGTTTTTCACTAGGTGTGATTTTGTAAGCATTTGTTTTGAGATTTATTTAAAATAACTATTATGCTCATTAAAATCTACCCAGAAAACCCCAACGAAAAGGCAATCCAACAAGTTGTTGATGTACTGAAAAAAGGTGGAATAATAATCTATCCTACCGATACAGTTTATGGCATGGGCTGCGACATTACAAACCCCAAAGCCATTGAGCGTATCTGCAAAATAAAGGGTATAAAACCTGAAAAAGCGAATTTTTCATTTATTTGCTATGACCTTAGACATATCTCCGATTATACAAAACCTATTGATAATGAGACCTATAGAATTTTAAAAAAAGCACTTCCCGGCGCATTTACATTTATTTTCAATGCGAGTAAAAATGTCCCGAAACTGTTAAGCTCCAATAAAAAAACAGTGGGAATACGGGTTCCAGACAATTCTATTGCGCGCTCAATTGTTCAATTATTAGGAAACCCAATAATCTCTACTTCCATTCATGATGAGGATGAAATTATTGAATATTCAACTGACCCTGAGTTGATTCATGAAAAATACGAAAACCTTGTCGACTTAGTAATTGATGGCGGCTATGGGGATAATCAGCCTTCTACAATTGTGGATTGCAGTATGGGAGATTTTGAAATTATACGTCAAGGGAAAGGCGATTTAAGCCAATACTTGTAACAAATTTTAATTTAAAAAAGGAATATGCGGAATACAACAATTTTGAAGAATCAAAAATTAATATCCAATATTCAAAAACCCCTCGTCTAAATTATTTTTGTATTTTGGTCATTATGGTAAAAGAAATAAACTTAAAACCCTTTAGAGATTTCCTTAGATCCGAACAAATTGGCGGTATCATTCTTATCTTTTGCGTCATTATTTCTTTAACAATCGCAAACTCTAATTTAGGAGAAGCATTTGAGACTTTTCTAAATACCCAGATTGGATTCAGTAACCAAAATGTCCAGTTAAACTATTCCATATCACTTTGGATAAATGATGGCCTAATGGCAATATTTTTCCTTTTAGTGGGATTAGAAATTAAAAGAGAAATTATTGAGGGTGAATTATCAAGCCCTAAAAAGGCCGCCATGCCAATTTTTGCTGCAATTGGCGGAATGCTTCTACCTGCAAGTGTTTACGCTTTATTTAATGCAGGCACCCCAACGGTACACGGATGGGGTATTCCAATGGCTACTGACATTGCCTTTGCATTGGGAGTAATATCACTATTAGGAAAACGTGTTCCGGCATCTTTAAAAATATTTCTAGCTGCACTAGCCATAGCAGATGATCTTGGCGCCATTTTAGTTATTGCCATTTTTTATACCGAAGAACTACACTGGATACAGCTTTTATATTCTGCTGGGATCTTAGCTTTATTGATTACCATGAACCGATTTGGTGTAAAAAAACTATTCTTCTACATCATTCCAGGTATATTTTTATGGTATTTTATCCACCATTCAGGCATCCATGCTACCATTGCGGGTGTTTTATTGGCCTTTACAATTCCAACGAATCCGGTAAAAGATACTTCGCCTCTAGAGAAATTAGAGCACATCATAATTTGGCCAGTAAACTTCCTTATCATGCCAATTTTTGCATTGGCTAATACAAATATTCAGTTTGAAAACAAAATGATCGAAGGCTTGAATAGTCCGCTAGGCCTTGGAATAATTTTCGGATTAGCTTTGGGGAAACCAATTGGAGTTACTCTATTCTCTTGGTTGTCTGTAAAATTAGGATTCGCAAAATTGCCAAATAGAGCCAACTGGAAACACATTTTCGGTCTCAGTTTACTTGCCGGAATTGGCTTCACCATGTCAATTTTTATTGCATTATTATCGTTCAGCAATCCTGATTATAAGGTAGAAGCTAAATTCGCAATTCTAATTGCATCCATGCTCTCGGGAATTGCAGGTTATGTTTTTCTAAATTCGCTAAATAATAAAGAGACCAAAAAAAGTTAAAGGAAGTTTAGGGACGTATTGATTTTATAAATTCAGGAATTCGCTGCAATGCATTTTCTGTATCTAAAAATTTAACAAAGGCACTTCCAACAATTGCTCCACGAGTAAATTCAGCGGCTTTATTAAAGCTTTTTTGATCTGAAATACCAAATCCAATCATCGTAGGATTTTTAAGATTCATTGCTCGAATTCTGGAGAAATAGGCATCTGCTTCATTTGAAACAGTAAGATTTTTTCCGGTTGTAGAAGAAGATGAAAGCAAATAGATAAATCCATTACTTAATTCATCTATTTTACGAATACGTTCCTCTGAAGTATGAGGGGTAACCAGAAAAATATTGCTGATATTATTATTTATAAAGTTATCCTTATAAAACTCCTCATATTCAACCATAGGAAGATCTGGAACAATCACTCCATCTACTCCTACTGCGGCACAAGATTCACAAAAACTCTTAACTCCATATTGCAAAACAGGATTTACATATCCCATTAACAATACGGGTATAGAAACACGCTGACGGAGTTCTTTGAGTTGCTCAAAAAGAATCTTTAGATTCATTCCATTTTGAAGTGCTTTTAAAGAGCTATTTTGTATAACAGGGCCATCAGCTAAAGGGTCGGAATATGGGAAACCAATTTCTATGAAATCGGCACCAGCCTTTTCAATTGCTTCAGCAATATCTAAAGTGCTCGTTAAATTTGGGTAACCTGCAGTAAAATAAATAGATAAAAGAGAGTCTTTTTTATTTTGAAATAATTCGTTGAGTCTGTTCATTTTATAGTATTATCAATTCTAAAGTATTGATTATTAACAATTTAATATTAAAGTTTAAAGTATTTCATATAAGTATCAAGGTCTTTATCGCCGCGACCCGATAAACAAATCACCACAGATTCTTTACCTGTAAACACCATTTTTTCGAGATGTGCCAGGGCATGTGCTGTTTCAATTGCCGGAATAATTCCCTCTAATTCGGAGCATAATCTACCTGCTTGCATCGCTTCATCATCAGTAATGCTTACATACTCTGCACGATGCTGTTTGAATAAATGAGCATGCTGCGGACCAATACCAGGATAATCTAGTCCGGCGGAGATAGAATAGGGCTCAATTACCTGACCATCTTCACTTTGCATTAAAAGAGAGCGACTCCCATGTAAAACTCCTTCCTTACCCAAGCTTGTAGTCGCAGCAGATTCACCGCTATTCACACCTAATCCTGCAGCTTCTACGGCAATAAGTTTCACATTTTCCTCATCCAAAAAATGATAAAACATCCCCATGGCATTACTTCCACCACCAACACAAGCCATTACAATGTCCGGGTTTTCAGAGCCTGTCTTTTCAAGAAGCTGCTTTTTAGTCTCTTCCGAGATAATCGATTGAAACCTTGCGACCATATCTGGATATGGATGAGGCCCCACCACAGAGCCAATGATGTAATGCGTGTCTGTGGGATTATTAATCCAGTCGCGCATAGCTTCATTTGTTGCATCTTTCAAGGTTTTACTCCCAGAAATGGCTGGAACAACCTTTGCTCCCATCATTTTCATTCTTGCCACATTGGGTGCTTGGCGTTCAATATCAACCTCCCCCATATAAATAATGCATTCCAGACCCTTTAAAGCACATACTGTAGCCGTTGCAACACCATGTTGTCCTGCACCCGTCTCTGCAATAATTCGCTTCTTACCAAGGCGCGCAGCTAGTAAAATTTGACCAACAGTATTATTAATTTTATGTGCACCAGTATGATTAAGGTCCTCACGCTTAAGATAAATTGTAGTACCATATCTAGCAGATAATCGTTCTGCATGAAATAATGGGGAAGGCCTGCCTACATAATCCTTTAGTAATTGGTGAAACTCTTCCTGAAAGGCAGGTTCATAGATAATATCCAAATATTGCTGGCGCAGGTGCTCCACATTTGGATATAACATTTCAGGAATATATGCGCCACCAAAATCGCCAAAATAGCCTTTGGGATTTACGCCCCATTTAAAGGAACTTTCAATAAATTCTCTGTTCATATTTTTATTTTTTTCACCCAAAAAGGTTCATTTTATTTTCTTATAAATTCAAATGTAGATTGAAGACTTTCAATATCTTTCAATCCAGGGGCAGATTCAAACCTACTATTTAAGTCTAGGCCATATAATTGATCAAAAGCCAAGTCATGAATCTCTTTTATATTTTCAGGAGCTAGCCCTCCGCTTAAAAAAAAGGGTTTTTCTTCTGTATAAGCTCTAAGTATCTGCCAGTCGAAGGTAAGTCCAGAACCTCCATGTTCTGTAGTTTTCGTGTCAAACAAAAAATAATCTACCGCATCAGCAAAAGGCTTGAGAACTGCGAAATCAAAACTTGTAGAAAGTCCGAAAGCCTTTAACAAATCAATTTTTTTAAAAGACATTCTGATTGAAAGTTCCTTTTTCAATTGCTGACAATATATTGGAGACTCAGAACCATGAAGCTGTACGGCACTTAAATCATATTCCTTGACCTTATTGAGCACTTCTCCAATTTCTTCATCCACAAATACCCCTACTAACTTAATTGATTTAGGCAAAGAGTTCAGCACATCTTTATCGGGATTGCTAACAAAGCGCTTAGATGGGCGATAAAAAATCAAGCCCAAATAATCAGGATTTAATTTAGCCAGCTGGACTATATTTTCTGGATCTCGCATACCACATACTTTTATCTTCATGATAGCATTTTCTTGAAACTATTTAGTGCTTTTTTACTTTGCAGTGCCTCTTCCGCTTCATAAAAACAATCGGCAAAAGATTGTTCGGGACTAATAGTTCGGATGGCTACGGCTGCATTACAAACAACAACATTGTTTTGTTCTTTAGTACCATTCCCTTCTAATACTGACTTAAAAATTTCGGCAGATTCTTTAACGGTGCTTCCTCCACCAATTGCTTTAGGATCAATTTTTTCAAATCCTAGTTGTGCAATCGAATGAATATGCTCTCCAGAGCTAGAAAAAGTTTTAAAATCACAAGTCAAAGAAATCTCATCGTAACCCTCTAAAGCATGAACAATGGTATATTTTATTTGATCTTTTTGGTATAGATAAGCGTATAAACGGGCCAATTCAAGACTAAATACCCCAACCATTTGATGTTTTGGTCGCGCCGGATTTACCAAAGGCCCTAACATATTAAAAAAAGTTTTCACTCCTAACTCTCTTCTAATTGGAGCTACTGTTTTCATAGCTGGATGAAATAATGGAGCGTGAAGGAAACAAATTCCAGCCTCATCTAAGGTTTTCTTAAGATGCTCTGTATCATTCGAAAAAGTATAACCAAGGTATTCCATCACATTTGACGAGCCACATCCCGAAGAAACACCATAATTACCATGCTTTGACACCTTATAGCCGGCGCCTGATACCACAAAGGAAGCTAAAGTGGATATATTAAATGTATCCTTCCCATCACCACCCGTGCCACAGAGGTCAATCAAATTGTAGTCCTTCAAATCAGGCTTAACACAAATGTCTAGCATCCCATCTCTAAAGCCTTCGAGCTCTTCAACAGTTATGCTTCGCATACAAAAAGCCGCCATAAATGCAGCCATCTGCGAAGGATTATACATTCCTTGGGTGATATTAGTTAGAATCTCCTTCGATTCCTCCTTAGAAAATGTTTTATGCTCAAACAGATGATTTAAGATTTTTTTCATGCTCATGTTAAATTAAGACCTATTTTCTGTCTTTTGATAATCCAATTTAATGCAAGTAATAATTTCAAAATATTATAAAATAAAAAAGGGCTGCTCTCTGAGCAACCCTTAGTAAAATTTCTTTATACAAAAAAAATACACAACTAAGTAATTGCCAAATGTTTAGACACTTGCCACCACCAGATTGTATAGATTTGTTTTGTTTTCATTACTCAAGCAAATATGGATAAAATTTTATTAGTTGCAAATGTTTTATGAATTATTACAATAATCGCAAAAACAGGATGATTTCTAGGGTTACTTTGCCGCTTCGCCCCTACTTAAAAACAAGGTAAACACCACCGAAAGCAAAAATAACATTCCCACGAACTGATGCAGAATACCATAAGATAGTGGAATTTGTCCCGTAGTATTTAATACCGTCAGCACTCCTAAAAGTATTTGAATGAATACTAAAAATATAGGTATAAATCGGAATTTTGACAATAGCGTATTTTGTGCTAAATCTCTAGATTTCCAGAGCCACATTAAAACGGGAATACAAATAAGGTAGGCTAACCCACGATGTATAAACTGCACGGTTATTAAGTTATGGGTGATATCTGACAAAAATCCACCCTCAGTGAGCATTCCAACTGGCCATAGCCTTCCATTAATGTCGGGCCAAGTTCTTGCAGCCAAGGCAGCATGTAAACCAGCCATGAATGCCCCATAAATTAATTGAAAAAATAACATAGCCAATAACCACAAATTAATCTTTCTCAATGTTGGAACATATTGTATTTGATTTTTAGCAATACTCAATTTCAAGGCGAACCAGAGCACATAACACAATAAAATAAGTGCCGACATAAAGTGAACGGCTAAACGAATGTGACTTACATATAAATCTTGATCATTAAGTCCACTTTGAACCATAATCCATCCAATAGCCCCCTGCAAAGCACCCAAAAGAAATAATACAATCAAAGGAGTGACCATATTTTTCTGGATTTTCTTTTTGATCAGAAAATAAATAAACGGAAAAATAAATACAAGTCCCATGAGCCTCGCCCAATCCCGATGAAGCCATTCCCAAAAGAAAATAAATTTAAAATCCGCTAATGAAAAATGGCTATTAAGGTGCTTAAACTGGGCAATCTCCTTGTATTTATTGAAAGCCTCCTGCCAGGCTTGTTCATTCATTGGGGGAAAAGCACCAATTAGAGGTTTCCATTCTGTGATGGATAAACCTGATCCGGTTAATCGAGTAATACCCCCTATAATAACCTGGATCATAATCATGCCCAAACCAATAAATAGCCAAATAACTACCTGGCGATTATTTTTAGGCGAATCCATTGTTTTAATTTCAGACATAAGGATAGAAATAAATCACTCAAATATCTGAATTATAAATGTATTGATTTGATAATAAAAACAAAGGAATGTAAAAATTTATGTTGGATCGACGGTATAAGGTTAAAACTATGGAATGAATATTTTTTCGTAAATTGTATATCAGAAATTTACATGAAATAGATAAAATTACGGACCCCCACTCTGTAAATTTGTAGTATCAATTTGTTCTAAAGCTTTAACCGATTTCAAGCTAAAAATAATATCATGAAAACAATAATCAAATCGCTCAATAGAGAAATTAAGATTATAGCTCTATTCCTTTTAATTTCAAACCCGCTTTCGGCAGCAGCCCTTACATTTGGTAATCAATCACCAATAAACGACTCCACTAATTTCTCGCAATTTAAGGGAAAAGTTAGCGATAGCCGTACTAAAAGTGGATTAAGCTTTGCTACATTATCCTTGATTGGCGACAATATTTCGACGGTTACAAATAGTGAGGGCGATTTTTCCCTGAAAGTCCCAAATCATAAAATAGAAAGCCGTTTATTAATTAGTTTTATTGGTTATAAAAATAAAATAATTAAGCTCAATGAGCTCAAAGCAGAAAATAATACAATTTTATTAGAGCCATATAACATTGCACTAGGGGAAGTAATTGTATCTACAAACAATGCAGAGCAATTATTAAAGCAGGTATTAAGTAAAATTGAGCAAAATTACGGTACAGATCAAAACCTCATGACTGGCTTTTACCGTGAAACCATCAAAAAGCGAAAAACCTATTTATCGCTAACAGAATCAGTAGTTGAGATTGAGAAGCAGGCTTATAACAATAGTGCAGAAGACATTATACAATTGTTTAAAGGCCGAAAATATACCGATTATACTAAGTTAGATACCTTAAGTTTTAAGTTACAGGGTGGCCCATATACTTGTATTCATTTAGACATCATGAAGTATCCAGAAATTATATTTACGGATGATCCATTAACATATTACAACTTTACCTTAGAAAATAACACACAAATTGGAGATGATAAGGTGTATGTATTGTCTTTTAAACAAAAACCACAGATTAGTGAGCCACTTTATTTTGGCAAATTATATATTGATATGGAAAGTTTAGCGGTAATTAGTGCCACCTTTAATTTAAATGTCGAGAACAGAAAAGCAGCAAGTAGCTTTTTCACCCAGAAAAAGCCAAGTGGCTCTGAGGTATATCCAACTATAGCAAGTTATCAAATTAACTACCGTGAATCAAATGGGAAATGGCTTTTCGCTTATTCACGTGGCGATATTAGCTTCAAGGTGAATTGGACTAAAAAACTTTTTAACAGCAATTATGATTCTACTATCGAATTGGCTGTTACTAATTTTGGGGAAAGTTTTATTGACCCTAAAAAACCAAGTGTGATTCTTAAACGAAATGTAATCATGATTGATAAGGTATCGAACTTTACTGATGTCGAATTTTGGGGCGAATATAATATTATTGAACCTGAGAAATCAATTGAAGCAGCAATCAAGAAAATCCAAAAGAAGATTTAATTAGATAATCTACTCAAGTTTTTGAGGAGATTATCTAATATTCTTGGAGAATAAATTCTTATCGGCATAGAACGTGCCAAATGGAATTAATGAAGCAATAAAACCTAGACTAAATTTCCAAAAAGACCATTTATAGAGATAAGTTACCTGCATCAATAATATAACGTAAACTATAAATAGCACACCATGTACCATTCCAACTACATAATTGGGACCTGGCATATCATACCTATATTTTAAAATCATGGTGAGCCCAATTAGTAAAAAGGAACATCCCTCAATAAAGGCAATAAATCGGAAACGATCGAGTGGAGTTTTAAACATAAATTTATCTTAACAGTGATTAAAAAAATATAGTTGTCTAGAATAAAAAATCAACTGAATTAAATCCTTAAAAGAAATCATTTGCCTAATCAACGATTTCGATCCATAAAGCTCAAAATCATATCATACATCTTGTTACTACTAAAGATCATTTGTGAAATCATACCAATATGCTTTTTCCGCTTAATGATGTTAATCTCACTTTTCTTATTTGTAATGATGAGTTGATTGTAAAGGCGATCAGACTGTAGCTTAATTGCAGGATAGGTATCTTCCCCAACAAAAATTAAATATGGATTTTGTACGTTTTCGAGATAAAATATCGGAGAACCAGTCTTCCATAGATTAGCATCTCTTGAAAAAGTATTCATAAAACTCTCTGTTTGTTTATTTTTCTTGGCCGCATTCAAGTACTCAAACATATCCATTCCGAAGCCATCATTTAAAATAACCGCACGAATTGGATTAGAAATGCCTGCTTGTTTAAAAAACCGGGGATCATTATTAATTAAAGCCGCTAGGTGGCCGCCTGCAGAGTGTCCCATCACAAAAATCCTATCCGCACTACCACCAAATTGAGCAATACTATCTTTAACCCACTTTATTGCTTCTGAACAATCAAAAGCCATTTCTTCGTATTGGGCTTTGGGACTTAAACTATAATTAATGATGACGGAGATTACATTTTTGCGCGCCAAGTTTTTACCAAGCCACCAATACGTTTCTTTTTTACCGCTGTCCCAAGAGCCACCATGAATAAAGACTAAAACATCTTTAGGAGTCTTCGTATTCTTGGGATAATAAACATCCAACTGATTTCTAACATTCAGCGTTTGGCCTCGGTATGAGATATCTCGTTTAATACCAATTCCTGCAAATGCTAGGGAAATTCCAGAGAGCAAAAAAAACATAATTAGTGTGTAGGTTTTCATTTTATAAGAGGATCTTTTTCTTTGGTAAAGTGATTGTAAACTAAGCTATCTAAATAGGCGGGCAAAACTTTATTCAGGAAAACGGTTAATTTACCTTGAGCGGTCATAATTAAAGAACGTTTACGCAATTCAACACCCCTAACAATAATTTCAGCCACTTGATCTGAACTCATCATCTTTGCTTCATCCATGCTAGTTTCGCCTTGTGAGGTACCATCCTTCGCAAGTGCCACATTTCTAATATTTGACGCCGTAAAACCGGGTGAAGCAACCATTACATGCAAGCCAGTTTTTAGATTTTCGACCCTTAACGACTCCAAGAACCCATTCAATGCAAATTTGGACGCCGAATAGCCGGTCCTCCCTGGAAGTCCGCGGTACCCAGCAATTGAAGAAACCCCAACAACAGAGCCTTGATTTTTAAGCAATTCAGGCAATGCATATTTGGTACAATAAACAGCACCCCAAAAATTAACATCCATTAAATTGCGTAAGACTAACAAATCTAAATCCTTAAACAAAGCCCTCATAGATATGCCTGCATTATTTACAAGAACATCAATACGCTGGAATGAATTGTTGGCCTGATCAATCAAAGCTTTACAATCAGCTTCAATAGAAACATCACACTGCACCGCAATAGCCCTTATCCCATAACGATTCTCAAGATCTTGAGCTAGCTCACAAAGTGTTACATACTGCCTTGCACCCAGCACTAAATTAGCTCCTTTTTTAGCAAATTGCTCTGCACAAGACTTACCTATTCCTGATGAGGCACCCGTAATTATAACCGTTTTATTTTTAAAATTCATTGATAAAGATTAGTTTGTATTAACATACTTTTAACTAAGGTCTAATTACCTCGTAAGAGAATTTTCATATGGAACACGTGTTGCTATGGATCTTCCCAAAGTAATTTCATCCACATATTCCAATTCACCGCCAAAGGCAATACCACGAGCGATTGTGCTAATTTGAACGCCAGAATCCTTTAGTTTTTTGTACAGATAGAAAATAGTAGTATCCCCTTCCATTGTGGCACTTATTGCAAGAATAACCTCTTTAATATCGCCATTTTTTACCCGTTCTACTAGTTTTTCAATTGTTAAATCTGATGGTCCAACACCATCCATCGGCGAAATCAATCCACCCAAAACATGATAGATACCCTGATAGGTACCCGTATTCTCAATAGCCATCACATCGCGCGTATCTTCAACTACACAAACCAGCGACTTGTCACGTTTTGTTGAGCTGCAAATCTGACAAATAGAATGATCAGAAATATTAAAGCAAAGATCGCAAAAGCGAATGTCTCTTTTTAAGGTTGTGAGGGCATTGCTAAATTTTTCTACTTCAGTAACCGGTTGATTTAACAAATGTAAAACCAAACGCAAAGCGGTTTTCTGGCCAATTCCTGGTAAAGCAGAAAATTCATTGACCGCATTTTCCAATAGTTTAGAAGAAAAATTCATACTGCAAATTTAAATTTAAAAATAATGATTTCCGCACATGCTTGAGGGTTAATTTATTATGCACTTTTAAATCAGAAAATTATCCCTAGTCACAAAAGATTGAAGCTAAATATGAAATAATTGTTAATTTAGACAATTACATTATAAGAAATAATTATGGCTCCTGGCATTTTACTAAGCTTTTTAATAGGATATTTTATTATCCTACTCGGTATTTCATACTTTACCTCAAAAAAATCATCCGACAACTCCACCTTTTTTACAGCAAACAAAAATTCTAAATGGTATTTAGTTGCTTTTGGAATGATTGGAACCGCATTATCTGGCGTAACCTTTGTATCAGTGCCGGGAGAAGTAGGAAACCCCGCAGGAAATGAATTTAAGTATTTTCAATTTGTTTTAGGTAATGCCATTGGTTTTATTCTAATTGCCACCGTACTACTGCCCCTTTACTATCGTATGAACCTAACTTCAATTTATACTTATATTGAAGAACGCCTGGGAACCTACAGCTATAAAACAGCAGCTAGTATCTTTCTTTTAAGCAGAACTATTGGTTCATCTTTCAGACTCTATTTAGTTGTAATCGTTCTACAGAGATTCATTTTCGACTCCTATGGTATTCCGTTTTGGGCTACTGTATTAATTTCCCTCGGCTTAATTTGGTCTTATACTTATAAAGGCGGATTAAAAACAATCATTATTACAGACATGCTACAAACGATTTTTTTGGTTTTGTCGGTCATATTAACCATCTATTTTATTTGCGATAGCCTAGATCTAAATCTTTTCGAAGCATTTGAAACAATCAAGAATAGCGGATATTCAAAAGTATTCTTTTATGAAGATTTTATTACCAGCAAGTTTCACGTGAGTAAGCAATTGTTAGGTGGGATATTTGTTACCATTGCAATGACTGGCCTAGACCAAGATATGATGCAGAAAAACCTGAGCTGCAAGAATATTGGTGAAGCACAAAAAAACATGTTTACCTTCACTGCAGTATTTGTGGTGATCAATATTTTCTTTTTAAGTGTGGGTGCCTTACTTTATGTTTACGCTACAAAGTACGGAATTGCTATCCCTTTGGATAGTATTACTGGAAAACCACGTACCGACTTCCTTTTCCCTGAAATTGCCCTAAATCACTTGAGTGCAATACCGGCAATCGTATTTATGTTGGGATTAACAGCAGCAACTTTTGCTACAACAGACTCTGCCTTAACTGCTTTAACGACGTCATTTTGTGTTGATTTCCTAGGCTTCTCAAAAAAGGAAGACATCAATTCAAAAGCGTCAATTAGAAATAGACACCTTGTTCATATTGGGTTTTCATTATTCATGTTTTTGGTAGTAGTACTCTTCAATGCAGTAAACAATGCAGCTGTGGTAAGCGCAATTTTCATCGTTGCATCTTATACCTACGGACCCTTACTAGGGCTTTATGGATTTGGTTTATTCGTAAAAAGCAGAGGAGTTAGAGATAAATTAGTACCATTCATCTGCCTAATTTCGCCAGCTGTTTGTTATTTACTGAATGCAAATTCAGCATCTTTGATGGGTGGATATGTTTTTGATAATGAACTAATTCTAGTCAATGGATTAATCACATTTTTCGGATTGATGATAATCAGCAAGCCTAAAACTGGAAATACACAATTTTAATTCAGCTACAAAAGAATATGAGTATGGATGAAAAGCTAAGAAATGCGTTTGAAAATAAAAATTGGCAAGAAATAAAGGTAACCGACTCTTGGCAAATATTCAAAATCATGGCAGAATTTGTCGATGGCTTTGAAAAACTCGCTAAAATTGGCCCTTGTGTATCTATTTTTGGTTCTGCCAGAACAGCATCTGAAAATAAATATTATAAAATTGCTGAAGATTGTTCTCGCATGTTAACAGAGCGTGGTTATGGTGTAATTTCTGGCGGCGGACCTGGAATTATGGAGGCAGCTAACAAAGGAGCATTTGAAGCAGGAGGTAAATCGGTAGGTTTGAACATCGATCTTCCATTTGAACAATTTCATAATAAATACATTGATCGCGATAAAATCCTAGAATTCGACTATTTCTTTGTTCGGAAGGTAATGTTCATGAAGTACTCGCAGGGCTTTATTGTACTCCCCGGAGGCTTTGGGACAATGGATGAACTATTTGAGGCGCTCACCCTTATCCAAACTGGAAAAGTAGCACGCTTTCCAATAGTCCTTGTAGGTAAAGAATATTGGTCGGGATTGATGGACTGGGTAAAAAATACCATGCTTAACGTAGAGAACAATATCAAAGAAGATGATCTTAATTTATATCGTTTGGTTGATACCGCAGAGGAAGCTACTGAACATATCTTCAGATTTTATGATAAGTATGTTTTAAAACCAAATTTTTAAATGAAATTGATAAGCATGAAAATGAAAATTTAAATCTTTATTTTCATGCTTACTATTTTTAGTCGTTAATATATATTTCTCCCTTGAGGTAAGTCACAGCCTTCCCCGAAATTAGTACACGATCACCTCTACTTTCGCACCATAACTCCCCAATTCGAGCCGATACTTGAAAAGCATGTAATTTATCTTTGCCTAAACGAGAAGCCCAATAAGGAATTAAATTACAATGGGCAGAGCCGGTAACTGGATCTTCATCAATACCCACGGCCGGTGCAAAAAACCGCGATACAAAATCGCTGTTAGTTCCAGGGGCAGTAACAACAAAACCCAAGGAATCTATTTCCTTTAGTATATTAAAATTAGGCTTTAACGATTTGATAATTTCTTCGCTTTCGTAAACAATAAAATAATCTCTGGAACGAAGAATTTCAATAGGTTGAATTCCCCCAAGAGCTTCAATCAATCCTTCGGGTACTTCACAAGCCAAAGGGATTCTTGCGGGAAAATCTAATGTGTAAAGATCATTATCCTTTCTTACTGTTAGCGTTCCTGCTTTCAATGTATGAAAATGTATAATGTCAGAATTATAGTTTAATTGAGTAAACAACACATGAGCAGTCGCTAAAGTGGCATGTCCACAAAGATCTACTTCTGACTGAGGCGTAAACCACCTTAATTCGAAGTCATGGCCCTGGTGAATAAAAAAAGCAGTTTCAGCCAGATTGTTTTCTGCTGCTATTTTTTGCATCATAGGGGTTGGTAACCATTCTTTTAGCGGGCAAATTGCTGCGGGGTTACCACCAAATAACTTATTTGTAAAAGCATCAACCTGAAAAATGGGGATAGTGAGCATTGGAATTATTTATTTATTAAATATCGCTTAAAAACCTAAATATAAGATGGCAACAGAAAATTTTAAGGACCAAAAAATCTAATCCTAAAAGAAAAGATATTATAAAAAAAAAGATTGGGCCATGGCCCAATCTTTTTTAATGAAATTAGTATTTGATTATCCTAGGTAAGATTTCAAAATCTTACTTCTTGAAGTATGACGTAAACGCTGTAATGCTTTGTCTTTGATCTGACGAACACGTTCGCGGGTAAGGTTAAATTTTTCTCCGATCTCTTCAAGAGATAGCGGATGATTAGTACTTAGTCCGAAGAATAAAACAATAATTTCTCGTTCTCTTTCAGTAAGTGTAGACAATGAACGCTTAATCTCTTCAGATAAAGATTCATTAATCAGATTGCTATCTGTATTAGGATCACTGTTCTCAAGAACATCAAGCAAAGTATTTTCTTCCCCTTGAACAAATGGTGCATCCATAGAAACATGGCGACCAGAGTTACTCAAGGTATCAGAAATCTTTTCAACTGTAGTTTCAAGGTTCTCAGCCAATTCTTCAGGAGAGGGCTCACGCTCAAATTCCTGCTCCAATCTAGAAAAAGCTTTACTTATTTTACTTAGTGAACCAACCTGATTCAAAGGCAAACGAACAATACGGGATTGTTCTGCAATAGCCTGTAAAATTGATTGACGGATCCACCAAACAGCATAGGAAATAAACTTGAAACCTTTGGTTTCATCAAAACGTTTTGCTGCTTTAATTAAACCAAGGTTTCCCTCATTAATCAAATCACCCAAAGTAAGTCCTTGGTTTTGATATTGCTTAGCAACAGAAACCACAAAACGCAAATTTGTTTTTGTTAAACGTTCTAAGGCTGCCTGATCGCCCTCTCTAATTTTTTGAGCTAGAATTACTTCTTCTTCGGCTGTTATTAAGTCTACCTTACCAATTTCGTGTAAATACTTGTCTAATGACTGCGATTCACGATTGGTAATCGATTGGGTTATTTTGAGTTGTCTCATTTATGAATAAATACTCTTTATGAAAGTCCGCAAATCTAAATAAAATCCGCGACCATCGCGATTTTTTTTTATTAAAAATTAGCTGATTTTTAAGGATTTAGCAATATTTTATGCTTATTTTTAAACCACAAAAATCATTCCATTTAATTGATTTCAGGAATAATAATTGAATAATTAGAAGTGAGTTGAAAATAAATATCTAATTAAGTCAAATTTCTATCTCTAAACCAAACATCATCTGGCTTTGAATCAAACTGTTCCATCAAAGAAACGAGCTTTGCAGGATTTTCATGCGACAATACTAAATCTCGGTTAATTGGCTTTAAAAATTTCTTATCCACCATCATATCCATTTGCAAAAGCAATGGATCATAAAACCCTCCCACATTTAAAATTCCGATAGGATTATTATGCAATCCGAGTTGTAACCAAGTAAGAACTTCGAAAAACTCTTCCATAGTTCCAAAACCACCCGGCAAAGTAATGATGCCATCCGTAATATCGGCCATTTTCTGCTTTCTTTGATGCATATTCTCTGTTATGATCAATTCTGTCAATCCTGTATGCCCAACCTCCTTGTCCATTAAAAACTGAGGAATTACTCCAATTGCCTTCCCTCCACGCTCTAAAACTGCATCAGCAATCAATCCCATTACCCCTACTCTACCACCACCAAAAACTAAAGTTATTTCCTTTTCAGCAAATACATCCGCCAAATCATGTATTGCCTTAAGTAACAAAGGATCACCACTAAAGTTTGCGCCGCAGAATACAGAAATTGATTTCATTTTTTATGAGATATTATGAATAATGTTTTTAAATAAAAACCAAAGCTACATATTAAGATGGAAAATGGCAGGTTGGAAAGTGGAAAATAATGGCGAGAGGGGTGTCGGAGGTATGAGGTATGAGGTATGGCAAGCGACATCTGGGATTTGTTTTAGATCAGTTTGGACAGGGTAAAATTGATAAAAGGGAAGTGTAATGGGTAGTTTTATCATCAGGCAAATTACTAGCTCACATCTCCATAGCCTGGCTTCGAGAAAACCTCAGCCACCTAACAACTCTAATCAGGAAAGTGAATATCCGCCCAGCCTGACAACGGCCAACCGACAACTGATTCCTACTAACCAGCAAATTACTAGCTCACATCTCCATAGCCTGGCTTCGAGAAAACCTCAGCCACCTAACAACTCTAATCAGGAAAGTGAATATCCGCCCAGCCCGACAACGGACAACCGACAACTGATTCCTACTAACCAGCAAATTACTAGCTCACATCTCCATAGCCTGGCTTCGAGAAAACCTCAGCCACCTAACAACTCTAATCAGGAAAGTAAATATCCGCCCAGCCTGACAACGGCCAACCGACAACCGAAAACTGATTCCTACTAACTACCTACTATAATTCGGTGCTTCCTTAGTTATCGTAATATCATGCGGGTGACTTTCGCGCATTCCTGCTGCAGTAATTTTTACAAATCTAGCATCTTGAAGGTCGCTAATTGTTGCTGAACCACAATAGCCCATACTTGCTCTCAACCCGCCAATTAATTGATACATCACTTCCGCTAGTGTTCCTTTAAATGGTACTCGGCCAACGATACCTTCTGGGACTAATTTCTTTATATCATCTTCCACATCTTGGAAATAACGATCTTTCGATCCCTGCTCCATAGCCTCAATTGAGCCCATTCCGCGATAAGATTTAAACTTTCTGCTTTCATAAATAATAGTCTCACCCGGTGATTCTTCCACTCCAGCAAATAGAGAACCTGCCATAATGGTACTTGCACCTGCCGCAATTGCCTTAGCGATATCACCAGTCTGCTTGATACCACCATCAGCGATAACTGGCACACCGCGACCTTTAAGTGCCTTAGCGCACTCATAAACAGCATATAATTGCGGAACACCAACACCTGCAATAATTCGAGTTGTACAAATTGAACCTGGTCCGATACCCACCTTAACCGCATCTGCGCCCGCATCTGCAAGCGCAATTGCTGCCTCACCTGTAGCAATGTTGCCAACAACCACCTGAAGATCAGGATATTTCGCTTTAACTTCTTTTAATTTTAGAATTACACCCTTTGAATGACCGTGAGCCGTATCAATGGTTATCACATCTACACCAGCCTTAACTAGTGCATCAACACGCTCAATTGTATCGGCTGTTACGCCTACTGCAGCGCCTACCCTTAGGCGGCCATGTTCATCTTTACATGCATTTGGAAAATTTTTGAATTTCTGTATGTCTTTGAACGTAATCAATCCAGTTAAAAACCCATTCTTATCAACAACGGGAAGTTTCTCAATTTTATAATCTTGAAGAATTTCTTCTGCCTGCTTCAATGTGGTACCTGACGGAGCGGTAATTAAGTTTTCCTTGGTCATCACATCCCGAACAGGACGTTTCATGTCTTTCTGAAAGCGAAGGTCGCGGTTTGTAATAATTCCTACCAATTTTCGATCCGTAGAAATTACCGGAATGCCACCAATCTTATAATCCTTCATGATTAAAAACGCATCCGAAACTAGTGCATCTTCATCCAGCGTAACTGGATCTTGAATAATCCCACTCTCTGAGCGCTTAACTTTTCGTACCTCATCTGCCTGCTGAGCAATGCTCATGTTTTTATGAAGCATACCTATTCCTCCGGCCTGTGCAATAGCAATGGCAAGACCCGACTCCGTAACAGTATCCATTGCTGCCGAAACAATTGGAACGTTCAATTTTATTTTGCGCGTAAAATACGTACTAGTATCTACATCACGTGGTAAAACTTCTGAATAAGCTGGAATTAATAGGACGTCGTCGTAGGTAAGTCCTTCGGAAACGAATTTTTCTGGATCTAAGTGCATAGCAAATAATTGAGGGTTATTATTTGCCAGACAAAAATAGACAAAAATAATGAAAATGCGAAATCGTCTTAGAAAAGCCTATACAAAATGTCTGATTTGAATGCCTTAATAAAAGGAAGCAAACCAGACATTTCGAACTATTTTTTACCTACAATTACCTTTTCTAAGGAATTGAAGCTTAAGTATTTATTAGCTATTGCCTGAACTTCTTGGATGTTAATATTTCTTAGGGTATGAATATATCTTGAATAATAATCGTAATCGAGTCCAGAAAAGTAAATATTTTTGAATTTATCGGCATGCGATAGTGAGTTTTCGAGGCTTCCCAACATGGAACCAAGCATATAATTCTTAACTAATGACAATTCATCTTCAGTAACAAGCTGTTCTTTTAAAATCGTAATTTCCTTTTCAATTTCGGTAAGGGCGGCGCTACAAACATCAGCTCCAACTTCAGAGGCGATAAAGAAATAACCTGTATTTTTCAAAGATACCAATGCAGATCCAATACCATAAGTAAAACCTTTATCCTCGCGAATATTAGCCATCAATCTGGAACCAAAATACCCTCCCAAAATAGTATTAACAACCTGTAAAGCAGGAAAATCCGGATGTATTCTGTTAATTGAAATTTGTCCGATACGTATCGCCGATTGCAAAGCATCCTCCCGTTCAAGATAATGCATGGCACCTGCTCCCACTTCAAAATTGAATTTATTTTCTTGAACATCTAATGCACTATCCCAATCTTTACCAAAATAGTTGTCGATCAGCGAAATTGTATTTTCTTTCACCTTCCCTGAGACTATTACAGTGCAATTCCGGGCTTGATAGGCCTGTTTAAAATAGCTCAGTAATTGCTCCCTATCCAATTGATCATAGTCACTAGCTGAAACATCATAGCCATAAAGTGTATCTCCAAATAAGACCTTACTAAAGGTTTTACGACTCAAAAAGTCATTCTTTTCGAGGCTCACACTCAACTTTTGTTTCTGATTTCTTATCAAAGTATCTAATTCAACCTGTGGGAAATTAGAATCAGAAATAATTGCCTTCACGATAGGTAAGGTATTTGCCAAATGCTTGTTTAGGGTAAAAAGCGTTACTGTAGAATGATCATTAGCATATTCCGTTTGAAGAAATGCACCATAATAATCAATTTTATCCGCTATTTCAGTTGAACTTAGCTCTGAAGTCCCATCATTCAGCATCGTATTAGTTGCGAATGTTTGCAAGGGCTTTTCGGAATCATAATTTATATTTGAAAAAATAAATTCGATACGAACAAGATCCTGTTCTCCCCCATCAATACTGAATACTTTTAGGCCGTTTGCTAAAATAATAGGCTTGGCTCTAATTAAATCTATATTTTCAACCTCCCGAAATGCCGGTGCAATTGCTCTTTCTATCATTTTAATTCGCTAAATAGTATAAAGTTGATGAATTTTCTTTTCGGAAGATATGTTTTGCCTGATCTCGAATATCCTCAGCACTAACATTCAGATACTTTTGTGTTTCCACATTCAGTTCATTTGCATCTCCAAGTAATTCAAAATAAGCAAGATTCATGGCCTTGTCTAATAAACTCATTTCAGAGAATTCCATGGTGGATTCCATTTTGTTTTTGACTTTTGTAAGTTCAGCTTCCGGAACCAATTCGGTACTAATCCGGTTTAATTCTTCCCAGATTGCAGCCTCTGCAAGCTCCATTGAAACGCCAGGTAAAGGTTTACCCTCAACAACAAATAAACCTGCATCCAGACTACCAGTTAAATAGGCATTAATATCGCTAAATAACTTCCTATCTTTCAGTAAGTTACGGAATAATCTTGAAGAGTTTCCTCTTGATAAGATATCAGAAACCAAGTCTGCAGCATAATAACCTGCTTCAGTTCTTGCTGGCATATGAAAAACCTTATAAATAGCATTTAAAGGCACATTAGCATGAACAGTTTCCTTACGCTCCTCTGTTTGATCGTCTTCTACAGGTAATAATCTTGGTAATTTCTCTCCAGATGGAATATTTCCGAACCACTTCTCCGCTAAACGCTTTACCTCTTCCACTTTCACATCACCGCCAACAACCATTATGGCGTTTGAAGGATTATAGTGGCGACTAAAAAATGCTTTTACATCATCAATATTGGCGTTTTCTATGTGGTCAAGCGACTTTCCAATGGTTGCCCATTGATAAGGGTGTTCCTTATAAGCCATTGGTCTCAACTTAAGCCAAACATCTCCATAAGGCTGATTGAGGTAGCGTTGTTTAAACTCTTCGCAAACAACATTTCTTTGCACTTCCAAACTTTTTTCAGAAAATGCGAGGCTCAACATCCTATCACTTTCCAACCAAAAAGCAGTTTCTAGATTTACCGAAGGAAGCGTGATATAGTAATTGGTAATATCATTACTTGTGAAGGCATTGTTTTCGCCGCCAACACGTTGTAAAGGCTCATCATAAGAAGGAATATTGACTGAGCCACCAAACATTAAATGCTCAAATAGGTGGGCAAAACCAGTTTGATCCGGATGCTCGTCGCGTGCACCTACATCATACAAAATATTAACAACCGCCATGGGAGTAGTTGGATCTTCATGAACCAGTACTTTAAGACCATTTAAAAGGGTAAAACGTTCGAAAGAAACCATAAATTAGATACAAATTAGAATAGCAAATTTACGGAATTTTTAGAGATTTTGACTGATTATCATGCCCAATTAATAGCCAATAGCTTAGCTGAAGATTATCAAAATTAAAATAATTTACTGATTGTCATATTCTATCATTTGCCAATTGACTATTTCATACCTTTATAAAATCTATCTTATATTTGCCTATGAATACTTCTGAACTGCTAATTCGGGCACTAAACTTTGAATTCCTCACTGCTGACGAGGGATTGTTTCTTTTTAAAAATGCAAGCACATCAGATTTGATGTACACGGCAAATGAGCTTCGAAAAAAGCAAGTACCGCATAATAAAGTCACCTGGATTATCGACCGAAATGTAAATACAACCAATGTTTGTATTGCCAATTGCAAATTCTGCAATTTCTTCAGAAGACCCGGTCACGATGAAAGCTATATTACCGATATTGAGACCTATAAGGTTAAAATTGAAGAAACTTTTCGTTTTGGTGGAGATCAGCTTTTATTACAGGGTGGGCATCATCCAGACCTTGGTTTACAATTTTATGTCGATTTATTTAAACAACTCAAAGAATTATACCCTAGCCTCAAATTACACTCTTTAGGTCCGCCGGAAATTGCCCACATTGCCAAACTTGAGGGACTAAGCCACACAGAAGTTTTAAAAGCTTTAATGGAGGCAGGTTTAGATTCTCTTCCTGGAGCAGGTGCTGAAATACTAAATGACAGAGTAAGAAGATTAATTTCAAAAGGCAAATGCGGAGGCCAAGAATGGCTGGATGTAATGCGTGCTGCCCATCAATTGGGCTTAACCACATCTGCAACTATGATGTTCGGACATATAGAAACACTGGAGGAACGTTTTGAGCATTTAGTATGGCTGCGTGAAGTTCAGTCTGAAAAACCAGTAAATTCCAAAGGATTTATCGCCTTTATTCCATGGCCTTTTCAGGATGATGGTACTCTTTTAAAGAAAGTTAGAGGAATAACTAATCAGGTTAGTGCAGACGAATATATCAGAATGATTGCATTAAGTCGTATCATGCTTCCTAATGTGAAAAATATTCAGGCCTCTTGGTTAACAGTGGGTAAACAAGTTGCGCAGATATGCTTGCATGCTGGCGCTAATGACTTTGGATCCATAATGATTGAGGAGAATGTGGTATCTGCAGCGGGCGCTCCACATCGATTTACTTCGCAAGGAATACAAGATTCGATTAAAGAAGCAGGTTTTGAAGCACAACTAAGAACCCAGCAATATGAGTTCAGAGAGCTACCTGAAATGACCGAGCAACAAGTAATTGAGTACTAATACTCAAAAAAACATACCGTTTACTAATTTTTATTGTATTATTGAGTTTATTACCAATACTTTAGGTAGTGTACGTAATTTATGAAATATGACAATAAATGCGCTTATCGTTGACGATGAAGAATATTCTCGCAAATCATTGTACTTCCTATTGGATGCACATTGCCCAAATGTAAAAATTAAAGGCATCGCCAAATCAGTTGCCGAAGCAAAAAAAATGCTTGTAACTGGTAATATTGATTTGGTTTTCCTCGACATTGCCATGCCAATTGAAGATGGTTTCAATTTACTACCTGATCTTCAAAAGACAAATTCATCGGTTATTTTTACAACAGCTTATGATCAATACAGCTTAAAGGCTATGAAAGCAAATGCTATTGATTATATTTTAAAGCCTATCGATATCGAGGAATTAAAGCAGTCAGTAAATAAGGCAGTTTATTTAAGAGAACTAATTATAAACAATCAAACAAACAACGAAAATAAGAATACCCAATTGCAAAACCTTGAGGAGAACTTGGATGATCTCAAAAAAATAAATAAAATCAATCTCCCAAACTCAAATGGATTCCAAATACTAAATGTAAATCAGATTGTTTATGTTTTGGCAGATAGCAATTACTCCGTTTTTTACCTTGTAAACAAGGAAAGTATCATGGTATCTAGACACTTGAAGGAGTATCAAGAACTTCTTGAAAAATCCGGATTTAGCAGGATTCATAAATCAACCATAATTAATTTAAAGCACCTGAGTGATTATACCAACAAAAATGGCTTGATTGTTAAATTATCAGACAATTCTGAGCACGTAGTCTCAAGACGACGTTCCTCTGAATTCTTGGATACAGTAAGACATTATTTTAGGCGATAAACATAATTTGGTTTTTTATAATAATTGCCGTTTACTAATTAAAATGCACCACATACTCATTAATTTTTTAGAGTGAATTTAAATAGAATCATATTCATCAAATATATTTAATATTAAAATCTTGAACGATGCAATTATTTATCACAAGGCAATTTTAACGTTGATATTAAAAAAGGCGGCTGGAGCGTTTGGGGCGCTTCACCGCCTTTATTACATCTAAAAAGGAACAATTATGAATTTTTTTATTTTTAATCTAAGTAAATTAAAATCTGATTGAATTGAAAAATAAAGTATTTATTTCTGCCTATTTGATAACCATCTTATTGGCAACTTTCTTTTTTTTATTCTATTCTTTCAGGCTTGAAAGCCCATTTACTATCTCTATTAAGAAAATATTTTGCGAATCTTCAGCAGGTATTAATAGAAAAGATACGCTAAACATTAATAACCTAAATAATACTGCTTTTGATTTAAGGCTCATTGATCCATCAAAAACCATTATCCTAGCAGATAGTGCGTTAAAATTAGCAAGCTCATTAAATTATACTCAAGGTATTGGAGAGGCGCATAGACTAAAAGGAATAGGAAGTTTTTATTTAAATGATAATGAAAAGGCAATCAAAAACTACCTACTAGCATTAAACGATTTCACCATAATTAATGACTTAAAAAAACAGGCATGGGTTTACAACAATATCGGAAAACTTTATGGAGCTCATGACTATAGTAAATCATTAGAATACTTTAAAAAATCATTAGAAATCTCAAGCAAGTTGGGAGACGAAGAATTAAATGCAGGTTTATATTTTAGCATTGCATCAATTTATCAAGCCAAGTCTAGATTTAAAGAAGCGCTTTTCAATTACAACCGTAGCAATACAATATTTGAAGCAAAAAGAGATACAATGAACATGATTATAAATTGTCTTTTTACTGGGACTGTTTATTATCAACTAAAAAACTATAAAGAGGCAGAATTACGAATTAAAAAGGCTATTGATGGTTCTTTAAAAAGGAAATTATATCCAACACTCATAGACTCTTACACATGCCTTGCTAAGATAAATTATGAACAAGGTAAATTTAAAGCAACTGAAAAAAATATAAATGCAGGATTAAAATATTCAAATATAAATGAAAATAAGCGCTTTGAATATGATTTGCTTCATGCTGCATATCAGCTTGAATTTAAAAGAATGAATTATGAAAAAGCTTTAAAATACTTAATTCAAATCCATAAATATGATAGCTTACTCTCATCAAAGAATCAAAGTGAAAATATTGGAAAGACCAAGCGAAACCGTCTTCAACAATTAAAAATCCAAGAAAATGAATTGGTAATAGAGGAATCAAAATACAAAGAAACATTTTATTGGTGGACGCTCACAATTATTTTTCTGCTGGTATTAGTTTCCATTTTAATTGGACTTGGTACTTATTTCGTGTTCCAAAAAATTAGAAGAAGAAAAGACATCCAATTAGAAAATAGGATTACTCTACTTGAACAAAAAACACTTCAAGGAATGATGAACCCTCATTTTATCTTTAATATTCTAAGTACTATCCAATATTTCATTAATCAAGAGGATTCTAAAGAAGCCAATAAAATACTCACCATCTTTGCAAGATTGATGCGCAAACACCTTGAAATCTGTTTAAAAAGCTCCATTACACTCGCTGAAGAAATTGAATACCTCTCACTGTATCTTGCACTTGAGAAAATCAGGTTTTATGAAAAAATGGATTACGAGATTAATGTTCGTGACAATATCGATCCAGAAGAAATCACTTTACCCCCAATGCTAATTCAACCATTTATAGAGAATGCGATTTGGCATGGCATCATCCCAAAAGACAATAAAGGATTGGTAAAACTCGATTTTACGCTTCAGAACGATGAACTTCAGATTAAAATAATAGATGATGGAATTGGAATTTCAAATTCCAAAATTAACAAATCAAGCAGTCATATTAGTAGAGGTTTGGAGTTAATTCAGGAAAGAGTAAAACTTTTGAATAAGCTTAGTGGGAAAAAGATCAGTATTTCTAAAATCCAAACTGGCAATTCAGGAACAGAAATTCTAATTATAATACCTATATAAAAGAGGGAGCAATTTGCTCCCTCTTTTATAAACCAAAACTAAACCAAAAAATTTCCAAATCCATGTATAACATCGAGATCTAATGAAATCTCAAATAATAATTCTTACAGATTAGTACATTTAACGGGAAAAATGATAAAGTATTATATTGGAACATAAAAAAATTATCTGATGTAATTTATTTTTAAAAAACATCTTTTTGAATAATAATCATTGTGTTATGTTTGTCTATGCATTTTGACAAGATCCAGAATTTTATTGAAGCATTAATTTTCGCATCAGATAAAAGCATTACTGAAGAGGAAATTTTTCAGGTTTTATCCGAAATAATGGATGAGCCATTAAAAATTGAAGAAATTAGAGAACAAATTGAAGGCATAGGTTTTAAGTATAAAGAATTAGATCTTGCTATAGAATTGGTTCACTTAAATAGTGGTTATCAATTTCTGACCAAGAAAAATTACCACCTAGTAATTAACCACTTACAAATACAAAGATCTAGGAAAAAACTAAGTCAGGCAGCACTCGAAACTCTATCAATCATTGCCTATAAGCAACCTATTACTAAGCTTGAGCTCGAACAAATTAGAGGAGTAAATTGTGATTATACAGTCCAGAAACTACTCGAAAAAGAATTAATTAGCATAACTGGAAAAGCAGATACTGTAGGTAAACCACTTTTATACAGCACTAGTAATATCTTTATGGATTATTTTGGGATAAATTCAACAAAAGACCTTCCACAAATTAATGATTTAAAATCTGAAACAAATACAATTGGAGAACAAACAGAATGAAAATTCCATTTCAAATAAAAATTTAAAAAAAACAGCTTTGAAATTCAAAAACTTCTTAATTTTATATCAATAATAAATCGAGAATAAAGTGTAAATTTCCAAAGATGAAGTCGCCAAAAAAAACAACAAAAAGTGAAGGGCCAATTAAAAAAGCAGGGAAAGGTCCAGTGAAGGAGCAAAACAAATTGACAGATCCTAAAGAATTAAATCGACCTACTCTTGATGAGGATGATGAATTTGACATCCCATTAGATGATGACATACAGGATTTCGACAATTTTGATGATGAGGACGACGACTTTTAAATAAAAAGACCTCTTTAACTATTAGGCATTCAGTTTTCTGGATGCTTTTTTTAATTAATTCCATAACAAAATGATTTTAAAAGAAGTTGATAATTCCACTCTATCGGCCGAATTACTAAATGTTGCACGTGAACTTTATAAAAATGATCCGTTTTGGGTTTGTCCACTAGATAAAGATATTCAGGCTGTATTTGACCCAAAAAAAAATAATTTTCATTCACATGGAAGCTGTACAAGATGGGTTTTAAAATCAATCGACGGAAAACTTATCGGCCGTATTGCAGCATTTATTAATGAAAATAAGGCTTATCAATCAGCACAAGCAACCGGAGGAATAGGCTTTTTTGAATGCATTAACGATAAAGAAGCTGCTAATTTGCTTTTTGAAGCCGCTAAAAACTGGCTTTCTGAAAGAGGAATGAAAGCAATGGATGGCCCAATTAATTTTGGAGAGAATGACAGCTTTTGGGGATTATTAATTGAAGGATTCACTACACCTTCATATGGGATGAACTATCATCACTCCTACTACCAAAAACTATTTGCTGATTACGGTTTTAAAGTTTTGTATGAACAGATTACCAATCATCTTGAAATAAAAAAACCATTCCCAGAACGTTTTACTAAAATTGCACAATGGGTTGCCAACAAACCTGGATATACTTTTAAACATTTAGAAGTGAACAAGCTTGAGGCCTACGCAAGAGATTTTGCAGAGATTTACAATGATGCTTGGCAGAATTTCGAAAATTTTGTTCCTTTAGAAACAAAGGGCATTCTTGAAAGTTTTAACAAGATGAAAACTGTCATGGATGAGAAGCTTATTTGGTTCGCCTATATTAATGGAGAACCAGCCTCAGTAATAGTAATGATTCCAGATGCCAACCAAATGATTAAAAGTTTTAATGGAAAACTCGGAATTATAGAGAAATTAAAATTTTTGTACTACCGTTGGAAAGGGGTGAAAAGAATGCGTGCGGTTGTTATGGGTACAAAAAAAGCACATCAGAAACTGGGATTAGAATCAGCACTATTTATAAAACTGAAGGAGTATGTAATCCCCAAAAACCAATATGAAGAACTAGAATTATCTTGGGTAGGTGATTTTAATGATAAAATGTTATCAATTCACGAAGCAACAGGAGCAGTATTCGGTAAAAAGCACGCTACATTGAGAAGAGTGTTTTAATACTAGATTGCTAATAAAAAAAAATGAAAAACAATTGTCAAAACTAGGGTTTATAATAATCCCCTGAAAGATGAAATAAATCCTTAAAAAAAAATTTAGTCTACGATATTTAAAAGAAATACTATTTTTCGATTTGAACTATCAAGAAATTTCCATGTAATAATATAACTAGCTATTACAGTAAAAAACAGAGATGCTTTTTGGACAAAAAAACGATATCTAAAGTGGAAACCTATAAAAAAAACCAAATCTGAAGAATTCAGGTGATTTAATAATGATTTTATTTAATAGGTAAATTTTATGCTTAATTTAAGAAACATAAATTTACCCATCAAACAACAATTTCTATTACTTTTTTAAGGAACGAAGTTCTTCATACAACTCAATCATCTTCTTTTGAAGATCAATAAGCTCAGCCTCTCGCTCATGAAGCTTTTGACTAAGGTTTTCTACTTCAGTATTATAGCTCTCTAAACCTTCTTGATCATTAAATGTAAGAAGCTGAACAACAGACATTTCGAACAACTTAGAAATTTGCTCAAGTCTTGATAAATTAATATCAGTGATACCAGTTTCGATTTTCGAAAAAGCTGGGATTGAAATTTCTAATTGTTTAGCAACATCCTCTTGGCTCCAGCTTTTTTGATGTCTTAATAAGCGAATTTTTTTTCCTAATGTTTTCATTTGTTTGTTTTTTCTTGGTAGAATGGTTTTTTGTTTACTATTTCAATAATTCAGCTGTGATTTATTAATTACAAATTGAAACTTTATTTCTTTCTAATTCAATAACAAGGATACAATTACATTGTTTTTAATTCCCCTTAAAAAATTAATTAATAATTAGCTCAGAATCATTAATGGAATTAAATTTTAAAGCTCCAAAAACTAATTTTTTTTTTTCAAACTAACTGTATATAAAATTCAATAAGCTCAAAAGATAAAATGAATTTCTATTGTATTTAAAAAAGCAACTAAAGACTTAAAATTACCGAAAAATAATTTAATTACTTTGCAACATTATAGATTAAAAAGATAAAAACCATGGTTATTGGACTAGAATAAGTATAATTACTTATTAGAAAAAACGAATTTAGCGGACACCCATGCATTAAGAACTTTATGTCCATTATATTTAAATCCAATCGAATCGCATTTTTTCTTAATAATTTCTAA
>NZ_JBIILQ010000089.1:0-9686 GCF_044232565.1 Daejeonella sp.
TAATGAATTAACCAATACCGCTATCCTCATGGAAGAAGTGGGTGAAGTTGCTCGAATTATGGCTAGAACTTACGGTGAACAGTCCTTTAAAAAATCTGATGAAGGCCATGATCTTGGCGATGAGCTTGCCGACGTACTCTTTGTATTAATATGTTTAGCCAACCAAACAGGCACAAACCTCACGGAAGCACTTCAAAAAAACCTAGAAAAGAAAAATATCCGGGATGCCGATAGGCATAAGAATAATGAGAAGTTGAAGTAACCCTAAAGATTTCTTAGAGTTAATATCTTGTTATCTTCACTATTTTTAGTTTTTTCTAAAAGAGTCATCATTTATTGGTCTCAAAAAAATTACTTTCATGTTTTTGTGTCGTAACTCGGCAATATTCAAGCAAAACCCCGATTTACTAAAGGTAACATCTTATTTATTGCCGAATTTTAAAAAAAAATCGACCGCTTCGCAGTTATAAAACTATACCATCCGCTGAAAAAGCGGAATGGCATAGTTAAGTGTCAAATGAATCAAAGTGTCAATCCTTGAGGCAACGCACAGAGAATCCGATTGCTCGGAAGTCGGCGATCATACTGGCATTGCTTCCACCAAAAAAAGAGGGGGGGCCGAAGAGGAGGCCGCGTGATACGGTGCCACTAACCGTACTGCTCCAATAGAAGCCATAAGACCCAGCACCGAAGAACGAACCATCGCCGCTGTAGCGGTAGCCCGCCACGGGCAATTTAAGCGGAGAAGCAAAAGCTCCTACATTATTTTGGCTTGTCCAACTTACGCGCTCAGCTTCCCATTCAGGTTCTGTTGGCAAACGATAACCACTTGGGCAAGGGTTGTTAATACCGATTACACCTTGCCATAAATTAACGTTTTGGCCACTGCGCCAATCGTAAGGTGAATTTGGTGCTAAAATAAAGTTACCATTCCCAGGTACGTCAGTTGATGATAGTGTGATGGTTTCTTTATTTTGTTCTGCCCCATCACTTGCAGTTGAAGATGTCCAAACTACATTTTGATGTCCATCCCTTCCTCTTCCCCATTGGTATAAATCACCATAAGAGAGATGATCATAGAAGTCGTTGGCAACTCGAGTTGCACCTAGGTTGCGGTCCATCCATATTTTGCCGGTGGTTGGATTGGTAACATCCACTACAGCAGTAGTTACTCCTGACGATACTAACCAAGTAGGTACCCCACTTTTTGATTGTAAATAAGCACCTTCATATTGTGAAGGCGCTACTTTAACCCAGGCAGTTCCATTCCAATAGAGCATATCACCACTCATATTTCCCGTGGTTGGCAGTCCTCCGCTTGGGGCAGTAGAGGCCCAAGTGGTCCCGTTAGAGGTTAATACATTGCCGTTCGTTCCTGGAGCAACTGCTTGTAGAGCATCTGCTCCATTTCCTAATAAAACATTGTTAGCAGTTAGTGTGCTAGCACCTGTACCGCCCTGTGCAACGGACACCGTAGCATTAGAGGTAAGAATTGTAGCACTGGCATCTGGTAAAGTAAACGTTTTAACAGAAGTTGTAGGTCCTGTAATATTGGTAAAACCATTTCCGGTGCCTCCATTCGATGATGGCAAAATACCTATTACTTTACTGGTCAAATCAATACTTCCAGCCAACATGGCATTTGTTACTTTCGAAGCGCCTATCGTTGTTACATTACTTCCGCTACTAGTCACATCGCCTGTTAAGTCAGCATTAGTGGTAACCGTTGAGGCAAGTGTTGCTGTGGCTGCATTACCACCGATGCTTAAATTAGCAACTGGAGTGGTAGAGCTCACTACTAAGGGAGCTGCTCCTGGTGCAATGGTTGAAGTTAATTGTCCCGAAACACTTAAACTAGTTCCTGTGGCAACCCCTATATTGGGAGTGACCAAGTTTGGGGAAGCTAGTGGTGCTTTTAAAGCCAAGGAATTAGTTAGCTCAGCAGTATTCGCCTTCAGTGCCAAATCTGTGTTTACATCCGTTATGTTTGCTTTTAAAGCTACCGATGCAGTTGTTGCAAGCGTACTTAAATCCTGATCTCCAGTATTGCTTCCAGTGATGGCTGCCAGTTTAGTTTTCTCAACTGTGGTATAATCGTTGCTTGATAATTCTTTACCTGTTACCTTATCCACTTTTGAGTCCAAACTTGTGTTTACATCCGTGGTGTTGGCTTTTAAAGCTACCGAAGCAATTGTGGCAAGTGCACTTAAATTCTGGTCGCCGGTATTGCTTCCAGTGATTGCTGCCAGCTTAGTTTTCTCTGTTGTGGTATAATCATTACTTGATAAATCCTTGCCGGTTACCTTATCCACTTTTGAAGCCAGACTTGTAGCTACATCCGTGGTGTTGGCTTTTAAAGCTACCGAAGTAATTGTGGCTAGGGCACTTAAATCCTGGTCACCGGTGTTGCTTCCAGTGATGGCTGCCAGTTTTGTCTTTTCTGCAGAAGTATAGTCGTTGGTAGATAATTCCTTACCACTAACTTTGTCTACTTTGTTGGTCAAGCTATTGCTTACATCCGTTGTATTGGCCTTTAATGCAAGCGCATTTGTAGTTGCAAAGGAACTTAAATCCTGATCACCTGTATTGTTTCCAATAATGGCTGCTAGTTTAGTTTTTTCAGCCGTGGAATAATCATTACTTGATAATTCCTTGCCTGCTACCTTATCCACTTTTGAAGCCAGACTTGTAGCTACATCCGTGGTGTTGGCTTTTAAAGCTACCGAAGTAATTGTGGCTAGGGCACTTAAATCCTGGTCACCGGTGTTGCTTCCAGTGATGGCTGCCAGTTTTGTTTTCTCAGTTGTGGTATAATCATTACTTGATAATTCCTTGCCTGCTACCTTATCCACCTTGGTGTTTAAAGATGTAGTTGCATCTACCGTTGATAATTTGGTATCCAAATCCGTTTGCGTCATTATCAATTTCCAGGCAGAACCCATATAATAATAAAATCCGGCCGGAGCTGAAGTTTGATAAATCATTAAGCCTTCAGCAGGATTGTTAATCGCATCTTTCTGCGTAGCAGTGATTCGGGGAATCAATATTCCTTTGTTATTTGTACTAGAAGCTACCTCTAAGGCCGCCGAAGCTGCCGGAGTATTCGTACCGATGCCTACCTGTGCATACAGTTTAGAGCACAATAGTAAAAGGGTGATTGGGACTAAAAGACCTATTTTGATTTTCATTGATTTCAATTTGTTAGCTAATGAATTCGGCGACAGGTTTTATTTATATTTAACCTTGACAAGGATACAAACAAATTTTAATAATTGAAAAAATTAAGACATCAATGCTGAGAAAATTAAATAATTTATAAAAAATAAGTCCAAATACCCTATCAGGAGAATTTTTTATATTTTTTTTTGAAAAAAGTTTAACATAGGAAAAATAAAAGCTTTGCGGAGGGCTTTGGTTTATTAGCGTAAAGAAAATTTACTGAAAAAAATTAATCACAGAAAAAAAAATAATTGTATAAATTGAAATAAAATTGCCTTTAATTATATTAATTAAGCAATTTTATTGACTTGAAAGAAATAGTCTTTTTCTGTAAAAAAGTCCGATGCTATAAAGGAAATATTGCAGATGTTAGATTAATATTATCTGTCGCAAAAAAGCGCTTACCACAGGGCTGATATTAGCTCATAATCACCCATCAGGAAAATTAAACCATCCTTATCAAACGCTCACCTTCCAATACTGGAATACTATTGGTGATATTCAAATTCAGGCAAAAAGCGATGTCCTCTTCAATTCCAAGCTTTTTTAAACGTTCGCTATGTGATGTTTTTTTGAGGTAAAGTCCTAAATCATCTTTAGCCAAATTGTACAAATCTTCCGATGCGATGCCAGCATCATCCAAAATATAATCTTCATTTTTCAAATGATGAACAACCCCACCGGCAAAAAGCGTGTCTTCCAAATTAACTTTATCCTTCCAGCCAGAGCACAGAAGCAAAACATCGTTAGATTGTGATTTTAGCCAGTTGCATAAAAAAGCAATGTTTAGAAATGAACCGATAACAATCTTACTAGCACTTCGCGACATATTGATGGCATGCGTTCCATTGGTAGTGGTTAACACAATTGTCTTACCATTCACCTTCTCTTGAGTATAGGAAAACGGTGAATTACCGAAATCAAAACCTTTTACAACCTCCCCATTTCGCTCTGCTGCCAATAAAAATTCAGATTCACGATACGATTCACAAGCTTCAACTGTAGCTACGGGAATAATTGACGTAGCGCCATTTTCTATCCCATAACAAATGGAGGAAGTGGCTCTAAAAATATCAATAACCACTACAATACTATTCGAAATATCGTGTAAATGCAGTAGAGCGGGTGTTAGGCAGACTTCAAGGTTACGTTTTTCCATTCTATTAATAATCACTATTTAAATGGAAACTTTACAACCCTAGCCAAGATCTTATTTTCACGGATACCAATAAAAATATCAGTTCCTTCTTTTGAAAATTCTGTTTTCACATAACCCATTCCGATAGCTTTTTGTAATGTAGGTGATTGTGTCCCAGAACTTACCTTACCAATTACATTCCCTGCAGCATCAAAAATTTCATAATCATGACGTGGAATACCACGCTCAATCATCTCAAAACCAACCAGTTTACGAGTTACACCACTTTCTTTTTGAGCAGCTAAATTAGCAGAGTTCACAAAGTTCTTAGTAAATTTTGTAATCCAGCCAAGTCCTGCTTCAATCGGAGAAGTAGTATCATCAATATCGTTTCCATACAAACAGAAACCCATTTCTAATCTTAAGGTGTCACGTGCTGCAAGTCCGATAGGCTTAATACCCAAATCTGCTCCCGCTTTAAATACTTCATTCCAGATATGCTCCGAATGCTCTTTCTCAAAATATAATTCAAAACCACCAGCTCCGGTATAGCCTGTTGCTGAGATCAATACATTTTCCACTCCTGCAAAAACGCCCTTTTTAAAAGTATAATATTCCATGGAGGATAAATCCACATCTGTTAAACTTTGAAGTGCTTCAGTAGCTTTAGGACCTTGAACCGCAAGTAAAGATGTACGATCAGAAATATCAATCATTTCTACTCCACCAGTATTGTATTTTGAAATCCAATCCCAATCCTTTTCAATATTAGAGGCATTTACCACCAACATAAAGGTCTTTTCATCAATTCGATAAACCAATAAATCATCTACAATTCCGCCAGTTTCATTTGGCAAGCAAGAGTATTGAATTTTGCCATCAAAAAGCTTAGAAGCATCATTTGAGCAAACACGCTGAATTAAATCAAGCGCACCTTCACCTTTCAGAATAAATTCACCCATGTGACTCACATCAAAAACACCTACCGCCTTACGGACGGTTTCATGTTCGATGTTTATCCCACTATATTGAACTGGCATATTAAATCCTGCAAAAGGAACCATCTTAGCTCCTAGGGCAATATGCGTATCATTTAATGCAACAATCTTCATTTTGAAATCTTTTATTGGTTGCCGCAAAAGTAGTCAAAAACGATTAAAAGGAAAGGTCAATTTTTGCTTCTTTTCATTTAAATCGAAAGGCTAAGCTGTGGGTCGCTTACTCTAAAGCTTTTACGGTGATAGGGTGTCATTCCAAATTCAATCACCGCTTTACGATGTTTTACTGTGGGATATCCCTTATTATTTGCCCAATCATATTTTGGGTATTCGGATGCTATATCAAGCATAAACTCATCCCGATAGGTTTTTGCCAAAATGGATGCTGCCGCAATAGAGAAATATTTTCCATCCCCCTTAATTACACATTGATGTGGGATATCTTGGTAAGGCTTAAAGCGATTGCCATCGATAATAATAAAACTCGGCCGGATACTTAACTGATCGACAGACAAGTGCATAGCCTTAATCGATGCATTTAAAATATTAATCCTGTCGATTTCTTGATGGTCAACCAAAGAAACCCCAAAGGCCAAAGCTTCTTTCTCAATAATTTGCCTCAAAGCAAAGCGGTCGGCTTCCTTTAGCTGCTTAGAATCATTCAAAAGATCGTGCTGGAAATTTTTAGGAAGAATCACCGCAGCCGCAAAAACTGGTCCAGCGAGACAACCCCTACCCGCTTCATCACAGCCTGCTTCAATAAATTCATCCTGAAAATAGGGTAATAGCATGTTCGAATAATTGAAATCACTCTTGTGCGGCTAAAATAAAATTTTTATAAAAAAGCCATTTTTATGCAATATAACATGTTTTTAATTATATAATAAAAAGCAAACTCCATTTTGGTTAAAATCAGTTTTTATATTTTCATTGTCTTGAATCCCAGTTCATTTGACAGTTTAATTAAAATTTGATTAAAAAAATCAAATTCAATCCCACCACAAATCGTCCGTTCACAGACCCTTACCAACCGATCTTCCGCCTTGGCTGGTGCGGCAGTGACAACCCTTGCCAACCCACTGACATTCATAGCATCAGACGCAGCGGTGGGGTTTTGGTCACTTTTTTCCTAAAGAAAAAGGACTAGCCCCCGCGGCAATAAGCGGGGAAAGTCAATTACAACACATTCATGCCGTTAAAAATTAAATATTATAAAATGAATCTCTTTCTTTTGATTCCAAAAGAAACAAAAAACTTTTTTTCCTCTTAGGCAGCTGGCGCAATCCAACCGCACACAAAAAACAAAAGCAAGAAACTCATCTTTATGGAAAACCGGCACGAAATATTCGTAATTATTTAGAAGTTGATTTACATTCGCTTTTAAGGAGTTATTTCGTGTAATTACTTAAAGCCTCCCAAGTTTCTTGTAAAATTTTTGCATCTTCAAATTCATCATCAAAGAGTATTGCACAGTAAAAATGCTCTCCTTCGCGTATTAAAAGACGGATCTTGCCAATTTTTAATTGCTCATTTAAAATCAGAACAAAAATTTCAAATAGCACTGAAGGAGCACTATTCTTATTAATGGCCTGCGTAATTTCAAGTATAGAGTTCAATTCTGCCTGACGCTTCAGGAAGAGTTGAATTAACTCAATTCATCCTCATTAATTGGGTGTATTTTATTCGACAATTTATGTTTCAGTCTAAGAACGCTATTTAAATTAGTAATTAATATACGATAACAAAAATCTATCGAGCGATTAAATGAGCTTGTTTGTTTCTATATCTTTCCATTTTAATAAGCAAATATGATTTACTCTCCTAGCAAAATAAAACCCTAGAAATACGTAAAATACATATTTGATGGCTAATTACCTTACCATTCTCCCTTTCCACATATATTTCCCAGAATTACCGGCAATACCAATATAAATGAGATAAAGGATGTGAATTAGAGAGAGAAATGGCTGATACCAAAGCAATTTAGCCCTTCCAACAAATTGGCAAACAGGAATCATAAATAATAGTTCGCACACCGCCTTGATGCCAAAACTAGCTGCAGCAATCATCCAAAAAATAGGATTAATGAAGCCCGCAATTACATTCAAAAAAATAGATAGATTGAAAACCCAAATCATAATCCCTAAACCTAAAAGCCATTTATTTTTATAACTCGTACTCTTTGAAGCCCATCGCTTACGTTGTTGAACAAATTCGCCCAGACTTGCTTTTGCATGGGTAAAAACAAAGGCATCCCTTGATTTACAAAAAGCAATTCCTTGGGGATAGGCAGCGGCTACTTTATGCATAAATAGCTCATCATCACCTGACGCCAAATTATCAATTCCCTGAAAACCATTCAACTCGAGAAAAACATCTCTTTTATAAGCCAAATTTGCCCCATTGCAGGTTGTAGGTTTACCATTCCCAATTCCGGATGCCCCGAGACTTATCAAAAATAAAAATTCGAGGCTCTGCATTTTCTCAAATAGATTTTGCTCCTCGAAATAAACAACAGGAGAAGAAATTAGCTTATAATCGCCTGATTCATAAAGGGACACAATAGTTCTTAGCCACTTCGAACCCATTCTGCAGTCGGCATCAGTACTGATGATTAACTCCCCATCAGATTGATTAATTGCTTCAGAAATGGCCTTTTTCTTATATGAATTCAGTGCTTCCTTTTCGTTGAGAACGATCAATTTCACGCCGCGATCGGCAAATGAACGCACAATTTCGGAGGTCTTATCTGTTGAATGATCGTCTACAATAATGAGCTGCATTAAATGCGAAGGATAGTCCTGCGCCAGCACATCCTCAATTGTATTCTTGATTTTCTCCTCTTCATTTCGTGCGGCAATCAAAATGCTTACAGTGGTATTACAAGTTTGTTCAGTAATATCAATCGGACTCAGCTTTGCCCATCCCTTTTTTAAATAAAACAATGCCCCCCCATACATTAAAGTAAGGATTGCTACAAGAAGACTAACGATTAGAACGACCAAAGAAGTTAAGTTTAAGTACAAAAACAGATCCTAATATAGCGGGAACAATTAAATTAATTAACCAAACACACGCAATTGCCGCCATTATTGCAATCTCTTGATTGGTAACAAAAGCGAAAAAATAGGTAGCAACGCTTGCCCTAACCCCAATATCTAAAAGATCGAGAGAAGGAAGGGCAGATTGTATGAAATAAAAAATAAAAAGGATCATCATCATCTCAAACAATTGAATATCAGGCACAAGAAGATGAATAACCAGAAAATATTGTATCGTAAAAATCAGGTATCGCGACGAAGAATACATTAAAATCCGGACAATATCGGCATGCTTGTACTTTGAGAAAATAATAAAAAATCGCTGGAAACGCTTCAGAAAATTAATCTTCATCAGCAAACCATAGAGCCACTGAATATTAAAGTAAAATAGAAGCAAAAACACACAAAAAAGTATAATCAAAATACTTAGTGCAAAAATTAAAATAGCGTTGAGTTCCGTAAAAGTGATGAAAAACCATAATAGAGCCAGCGATCCCAAAACATTGGTCACTACTAACTGTCCGATTGAGCCCACACTCATAGCTACAACACCCATTATCCGCTTTCTTGGAGAAAGAAACAATACCCTACCACCGTATTCGCCAATACGATTTGGGGTGAATACTGCCCAGGTTAAACCACAAAAAACAGACTCGACAGACTTCCAGGTACTTATTTTCTCGATGTCTCTTACTAAAAACTTCCATTTTAGAGACTCCAAAAACCAATTCAATAACATCAAGGAAAACACACTAAACATCACCAAACTGGTGCTAATCAAGGAAATTGAACTCATCAACGACTTGAAGTTGCTGATATTCTGATTATCACTTAGTTTTTTAAAGATGAACAAGAAAGCCATTACGATAACGCTTACCTTTATTGCAACACTCAAAATCTTTTTTGTTTGTGATTTCATGCTAATGCAATGTTAAGAAAAAGCTAGGCAAATTTTATTTTGAAAATGATTTAATGAAAATCATAAAAAAGAAGGTTATTTCTTATTATTGCTAAGCATGTTAAAAGAAAAATCAAATGAACGCATAATCCTTGGCATTGACCCAGGAACGAGCGTAATGGGCTATGGAATAGTTAAGGAGGTGAAAAATAATGTCGATTTAGTTTGCATGGGCGTGGTAAAAATGGATCATCTAAACGATCACCCTCTAAAACTAAAGCAGATTTTTGAGAAAACAGTTCTATTGATCGACCAATATAAACCAGATTGCCTATCCATTGAAGCTCCATTTTACGGTAAAAATATTCAGGTAATGCTCAAGCTGGGGCGAG
>NZ_JBIILQ010000090.1:0-9646 GCF_044232565.1 Daejeonella sp.
TGCCGGAATTACCAATAAATGGCTTGGCAAAAATGCATCTGTAATTTGTGTGGCCTTTGATGGAATGGAGAAATTTTTCCCGAAAGACAAGATTCTACTGACCGGAAATCCAATTCGGAAAGAAGTCGTAGATATCGAAAATAAGCGTTTTGAGGCCGCTGAGCTTTTAAGTCTCTCGCCACATAAAAAAACAATTCTTGTCACAGGAGGTAGCCTCGGCTCAGCTACATTAAATAAAAGTGTTCTAGCCGCCTTAGATAAAATTAAGGCTGCCGATGTACAAGTAATCTGGCAAACAGGAAAATATTATTTCCAATCAATACTTGAACAATTGAAAGGGAAGGAGCATCCTAACCTGAAGGTTCTTGAATTTTTCCATCGTATGGATTTGGCTTATGCAGCATGCGACTTAGTAATTTCTAGAGCTGGCGCTGGTACAATAGCAGAATTATGTGCGGTTAAAAAGCCGGTAATTTTAGTTCCCTCACCAAATGTGGCAGAAGATCACCAAACAAAAAATGCAATGGCTCTTCTTGAGAAAAATGCTGCATTATTGGTTACAGATGCTATGGCAGAGCTTGAATTAATGGATATCGCGCTGCTTTTAATCGACAATAAAGATAAATGTAATGACTTAGCAAATCAGATCGGGAAAATGGAATTGCCTCATTCTGATGAAATTATTGCAAACGAAGTATTCAAATTAGCTAAATAAAAGAGACTATGGAACTGGAGAACATACAGCGGGTTTTTTTAATAGGTATAGGTGGTATTGGAATGAGCGGACTAGCACGTTATTTTAAAAAACGTGGTTGTGTAGTTTGTGGGTATGATAAAACGGGTACACCACTTACAGAAACACTCATGAATGAGGGTATTCCTGTTGTTTTTATGGATGATGAAGATAGTATACAAGTCAGCTTCCTAGAAAATGATCCCAATACATTGATTATTTATACCCCTGCCATTCCATCAGATTCCAATATTATGAACTTCTTCAGAGATGGTGGATTTACCATGAAGAAACGCTCCGAAGTGCTCGGAATTATAAGCAAAGGCATGTTTACCATCGCCATTGCGGGTACTCATGGTAAAACAACTACTTCAAGCATAGTCGCGCATGTGCTCAAAGATTCGGGTTATGATTGCTCTGCTTTTCTTGGTGGAATAGCCACAAATTACGATTCAAATGTTTTGTTTGGCACTAATAATACCATGGTGGTGGAAGCGGATGAATATGACCGCTCTTTCTTAACCTTGCATCCGGATATCGCTATTGTGACTTCTATGGATGCTGATCACCTCGATATCTATGGTGATAAATCTAATCTCGTTGAATCCTTTCAACAATTTGCCTCTCAACTTAAAGAGGGTGGAAGGTTGATTTATAGAGAGGGACTAGATCTTATAGGTGGCAAAACTTATTCTGCCAGCGTTGTTGCTGATATTCAGGCAGTAAATGTCCGTATTAAGGAGGGCAGCTTTTTCTTTGATTTTAAGAATGCCAATGGGGTTATTGAAAATATTAAGTTGGGTTTACCCGGATTGCATAACATCGAAAATGCAGTTGCAGCCATTGAAGTAGCACTACACTTGGGTATTTCTCCCGATAAAATACGTCATGCCTTGGCAAACTTCCTTGGTGTAAAACGTCGATTCGAATATGTGGTGAAATTGCAAAATCATATTTATATTGATGATTATGCACATCACCCAGAAGAATTAAGGGCTTGTATTCAGGCTGTGAAAAGTTTGTATCCAAGTAAAAAGTTAACGGCTATTTTTCAGCCTCATTTATTTACCCGTACCAGAGATTTTGCTGATGGCTTTGCTGAGGTGCTTAGCATGATCGACGATCTGATTATGCTAGATATTTATCCGGCTAGAGAACTTCCAATTGAAGGGGTAAATTCCGCTATGGTTCTCGATAAGATAAAAAATCCTAATAAACAGATTCTTAGTAAGCAGGATGCAATTGAATATATACGTGCTAATAAACCGGAATTGCTTCTTACAGTAGGTGCAGGAGATATTGATACTTTAATTCAACCTTTAAAAACAATACTTCAAAATGCTTAAAAAAATTAACTGGAAGGGTATTTTAACTGCTTTTGTTTGGCTTTTAAGTCTCTCGGGACTTATCTTCCTGATGAGTTTTATTGAAGTGGAAAAGGCTAGCCAGAAGTGTAAGAATTTAAAAGTAATCCTTCCGGGACGAAATAATTTTATTGAGCGCAACGAAGTGGATAAAATTCTTATGGAGGCCAGCGGTACCCTTGTTGGTAGAGACCTTAGAGATATAAATATTCATTCATTAGAAAATTCCTTAAAAAGTAATCCATTTATTGAATTTGCAAAGGTTTATGCGGATATGGATGGCATTGTTCACGTTGAAATTAAACAAAGATTACCTATTTTAAGGATAATAAATAGGGCTAATGTTCAGTTCTATGTAGATGAAAATGGTTTAAAAATGCCTCTTTCAGAAAATTTTACGGCAAATGTGTTGGTGGCAAACGGACTTATTGACGAGGATTTTTCAGGTAAAGTGGAAACACTTAATACCAAGCTTGCTAAAGATCTTTATCGTATGGCTCAATTCATTAAAGCAGATACACTCTGGGATAATCAAATTGAACAAATTTACGTGGACACTAAGGGGGATATTGAGATGGTCCCACGGGTAGGCGATCATAAAATTATTTTTGGCGATGCAGACTCCTTGCAAACCAAGTTTAGAAATTTACTTATTTTTTATAAAAAGGCGATGCCAAAAGTGGGCTGGGATACCTATAAAACTATAAATCTAAAATATGCAAATCAGGTGGTTTGTGATAAAAATAACCTTAATGCCACTAAATTAATTATTGATACTGTTACGACAGTAAGTGATAGTACAACAGTTTTAAATCAGGAATCAACAAAAAATTAAATATAAACCTATGGATCAAATTAACTCAGTTTCAGCTAAAAATTCACCAATTGTTGTCGGATTAGATATCGGTACAACAAAAATTTGTGTTACCGTAGGCCGTAGAAGCGAACATGGTAAAATCGAAATTTTGGGTATGGGCAAAGCCGAATCGGCCGGAGTAACTCGTGGTGTGGTCTCCAATATCCAAAAAACTGTTCAGGCAATTATGCAAGCAGTTGAAGAAGCCAGTGCTCAATCCAATGTTGACGTTAAAATTGTGAATGTTGGTATCGCTGGGCAACACATCAAGAGTTTGCAACACCGCGGTATATTAACTCGTAAGGAGTTTAATACAGAGATTCAGCGTAAGGATATCGATAAGCTGATTGAAGATATGTACAAATTATTGATGCCTCCAGGGGAAGAGATTATTCATGTTTTACCTCAGGAATTTACCGTAGATAATGAGCCGGGTATCAAAGATCCAATTGGTATGGCTGGCGTTCGTTTGGAAGCTAATTTTCACATTATCTCAGGTCATGTAAGCGCCGTAAAAAATATTTTAAAATGTGTAAGTAATGCTGATCTGGAAACTCAAGAGCTTATTCTTGAGCCTTTGGCATCTTCCGAGTCGGTTTTAAGTGATGAAGAGAAAGAAGCTGGCGTTGTTTTGGTAGATATTGGTGGAGGCACTACTGATGTGGCTATTTTCCATGAAGGCATTATTCGCCATACCGCTGTGATTCCTTTTGGTGGTAATAGTGTAACTGAAGATATCCGCGAAGGTTGTTCAGTGATGCGTAATCAAGCGGAATTGCTAAAAACACGTTTTGGATCAGCCTTGGCAGATGAAAACAAAGAAAATGAAATAATCTGTGTTCCTGGATTAAGAGGAAGAGATCCTAAAGAGATTTCAGTAAAAAATCTAGCTTACGTTATTCAGGCTAGGATGGAAGAAATCATTGAGCATGTTTACTATGAAATTAAATCTTCAGGATATGAGAAGAAATTAATTGCAGGCGTAGTAATTACCGGTGGTGGCGCTCAATTGAAGCATTTACCCCAGCTAGTTGAATTTGTGACAGGTTTAGATAGCCGTATTGGATATCCTAACGAGCACTTAGCTAAAAATGAGGTGCTTCCGAAATCAGTTTACGAAGAATTGAAAAGTCCGATGTATGCAACAGGTATTGGTCTTTTAATTAAGGGAATACAAAAGGCCGAAATGGTTAAAGAGGTGGTTGAAACAGGTACTGTTATAACAGAAAAAGTTTCATCTTCAGATAAGGAAAGGAAAGGTCTTGGAATGTTCGATTGGATTTTGCAATCAGGCGCTAAATTTATCAAGGATGATATAAAAGACGAGGATTATGTACGTTAATTATCCACAATTGTAGAGTTTCCCACATTTTAACAATTGTGAAAAAAAATGATGGGTAAATTACTATCATTACGTATCAAATTTTTGATAATAATTAATTTTTAATCAACTGATAATTAAGTATATGCAGTTTGAAATGTTAAAAGAAAAGTCATCAATCATTAAGGTTATTGGTGTTGGCGGTGGCGGTGGTAATGCTGTTAATCATATGTACCGTCAAGGAATAACCGGTGTTGATTTCATTATTTGTAATACTGATGCACAAGCCCTTGAATTAAGTCCGATACCCAACAAGGTTCAATTAGGTGCCAGCTTAACCGAAGGAATGGGTGCAGGCTCTATTCCTGAAGTAGGAAAAAACTCTGCCATTGAAAATATTGATGACATCAAAAGAATGTTGGGTTCAAATACCAAAATGCTTTTCATTACTGCTGGAATGGGTGGCGGTACCGGAACAGGTGCTAGTCCGATAATTGCCAAAGCAGCCAAAGAAATGGGTATTCTTACTGTGGGAATTATTACCACTCCCTTTTCTTTTGAAGGGAAGCGCAGAAAAAATCAGGCGGAAGAGGGTTTAGAAGAATTTAAAAAACATGTTGATTCCTATTTGGTGATCTCTAATGATCGCCTACGTGAAATATTTGGAAATTTAACACTTGGTTCTGCTTTTGAACAAGCAGATAATATTTTAACCACAGCAGCTAAAGGGATTGCGGAAATTATTACCATTCCTGGTTATATAAACGTCGACTTTAAAGATGTGCGTACCGTTATGCAAGAAAGCGGAGTAGCCATCATGGGTAGTTCTGCTGCAGAAGGAGAAAATCGTGCGTTAAGAGCTGTTGAAGGTGCATTAGCATCACCATTATTGAAAGACAATGAAATTGAAGGAGCTCGTTATATCCTTCTAAATATCAGTTCTGGTGATAAAGAAGTAACAATGGATGAGGTTTCTGTAATCACTGATTTTATCCAACAGGAAGCCGGTTTGGCTGCTGATTTAATTTGGGGTAATTGTATTGATCCAGGTTTGGGAGAAAAAATCTCTGTAACCATCATCGCAACTGGCTTCCAAACAAAAGAGGAGCGCGAAGTTGAAAAAAGTCAAGTACGTAAAGTTTCTTTACTAACTCCTGAACAAGCACCTTTAGTGAAGCCTGTTCAATCAAATATTTTCATTCAAGAGAAAACTGAAGAGATTAAAGTAGGAATCAATGAGCCTGTTCTTAAATCAAATCAAGATAGTCAGGTAGATCTTTTTGCAGGCTATTTCCACAGTGCTCCTAAAGTTGAGGATATTAAAGTTCCTAATCCGGAGCTTATTCGCCATGAATTGGATGAAGATATTTCGCCTGTGGAAATGGCTGTTTTAGAGCCTAGCTTCGAATTTGAAATTAAAAATGAAGATTTCGTTTATGAAGAACCACAGATTCAAGAAATTCAATTGATTCAAGAAGAGCCAGAGATTCAGGAAATTCAACTGATTCAGGAAGAGTTTCAGGTTTCAATTCAAGAGGAAGCTAAAGAAGAAGCTAAAGAAGTACTTATGGCTTGGGAAAATCCGGATGAAAATAAAACGGATGAATCAATTGAAGAGCAATTACGTAAATCTAAGGAAAGAATTCTTCGCCTAAAAGACCTTAGTATGAAATTGCGTACAAGCAATGGCTTACAAGAGCTGGAGAATGAACCAGCTTACAAACGCAAGCAATTATCATTGCATGATGTTCCACATTCTTCTGAATCTGAAGTGTCTAGATTTACGCTTAGTAATGATGAGGGAATCACTGAAATTAGACCAAATAATTCCTTTCTACATGATAATGTAGACTAAACGGAATTTAATTCATACAAAAAGGCCTTTTCTCTCAGAATAAAGGCCTTTTTTTTTAAACAAAGTTATTAATTCGCATATTCCAAATTAGCTTTTGATAATCAGCTTGCTAAATCTTAACTTTGCGCCAAATATCCGTTAACAATAAAATTATACCAATTGGATTTATTTGATAAAATTTCGAAAAATATGGGACCTCTGGGACAGCACCAGAAAATGGCCCATGGTTATTTTTCCTTTCCTAAATTAGAGGGTGAAATAGCTCCACATATGATGTTCAGAGGTAAAGAACACCTGGTTTGGAGTCTTAATAATTACCTCGGACTAGCAAATCATCCTGAAGTTCGTAAAGCAGATATCGAAGGAGCTACTGAATATGGACTTGCTTACCCTATGGGAGCACGTATGATGTCTGGAAACTCCAATAACCATGAGGCCTTAGAAAGAGAGCTTGCAGACTTTGTAGGTAAGCAGGATGCATTTTTATTGAATTTTGGTTACCAGGGAATTATGTCGGCAATTGATGCTTTAGTAGATAGGCATGATGTAATTGTTTACGATGCTGAATCTCACGCTTGTATCATTGATGGTGTTCGTTTACACCAGGGTAAACGCTTTGTTTATTCTCACAATGATATGCAAAGCCTTGAAAAGCAATTAGAAAGAGCTACCAGATGGGTTGAAAATACCGGTGGTGCAATTCTTGTGATTACCGAAGGTGTGTTTGGCATGTCGGGTGCTCAAGGTAAAATTAAAGAAGTTGTTGATTTTAAAAGTAAGTTTAGCTTCCGTCTCCTAATAGATGATGCACACGGTTTTGGCACCATGGGTGCTACAGGTGCTGGAACGCATGAAGCTCAAAATTGTATTGATGGCGTAGATATTTATTTTGGAACTTTCGCCAAATCAATGGCGGGAATTGGTGCTTTTATAGCCGCCACAGAAGAAATTACTAATTTCCTTCGTTACAATATGCGCTCTCAAATATTTGCCAAATCTTTACCTATGCCAATGGTTGTTGGCTTGCGGAAAAGATTGGAATTATTAAAAAGTCAGCCTGAAATGAGAGAGAATCTTTGGTTTATAGCCAAAAGCCTTCAAACAGGTCTTAAAGAAAGAGGTTTCGACATAGGTGTAACAGATACAATGGTAACACCTGTATTTCTTCAAGGTGAATTACAGGAAGCTACAGCAATCACAATGGATTTAAGAGAGAACTATGGTATATTTTGTTCTATCGTAGTTTATCCGGTTATTCCTAAGGGATTAATTATGCTTCGCTTGATTCCTACCGCTCTACACACTATTGAAGATGTAAATCGTACACTAGATGCTTATAGCGAATTGGCCGAGAAATTAAAAAAAGGTCACTACAAGGAAAAAACAGTATCAAATGCTTAAATTACAGATAAGTATTTATACTCAAATTTGAAATTATTAATAATGCCCTTAGTGATGTGCCGAGGGCATTTTTTTTTACGTTTTTTAATTAAGTATTTGATTTTAAGTCAGTTAGGTATTTAATTATTTACTTTCTTTAGTTATTTACTGAATTAGGTGCGTTTAACCCCCTAAAAACATATAATTTTATTTTTTTTATTTTTTGCTTTATTTAAAAAAAACCTTTTAAATTAGGATATAGTAACATTACTAACCCTAAACAAAAAGATTAGAATCATGAAAAAATTCACTGAAGCAAAAAATTTAATTGCGTCTTTAGAGGCAGATGCTGACAAATTTTACAACAAAGCGAACAGCGCAGCGGGTACACGTGTAAGAAAAGGTATGCAAGATTTAAAAAACCTAGCTCAAGCTATCCGTCTTGAAGTTCAGGACATGAAGAATAAAGAAGCAGCGAAAGCAGCTAAGAAATAATAATTCTTCTTAACAAAGAAGGCCCGTTCTTATGAGCGGGCCTTCTTTGTTTTAAAGCAATTTTAAGAGCTCCAGTTCTGCTCGAATCTGTTGCGCTATATTTTCACTAACATTAACTAATGGAAGCCGCATATTGTCACCGCAAATGCCCAATTGCTTCATTGCCGATTTTACTCCGCCGGGATTGCCTTCTGCAAAACATAATGTTATAATTTCTGTCAGACTGTAATGCAAGGGCTGCGCCTCAATAAATTTGCCATCTAAGCACATTCTAACCATTGTTGAGAATATCCCTGGAAGGGCATTTCCAATAACGGATATAACTCCAGCAGCACCCATTGCAATTAATGGTAAGGTAATCGGATCATCCCCAGATAAAAACAAGAAATCTTCTGGCTTATCTCTAATAATTTTATTGAACTGATCAAAATTGCCCGAAGCCTCCTTCATAGCAATGATATTCTTAAAGTCATGTGCTAAACGAAGCGTAGTATCTGCCGTCATGTTTACTCCCGTTCTACCTGGAACATTATATAGGATAATCGGTAAGGTGCTCTCTTCAGCTATGGCCTTATAATGTTGATATATTCCTTCTTGGGTGGGTTTGTTATAATAGGGACAGACAGATAGTATTGCATCAAATCCTTTGCTGTCAAATTTTTTCAAGTCTTCCAAGACAGCTAAAGTATTATTTCCTCCAACACCAGCTACAAGATTCACACGCCCAGCCACGTGAGAAATGGTGGTTTCCCAGACCGCTTTTTTCTCATCGCTGCTCAATGCTGCCGACTCTCCAGTGGTTCCTAGCGATACAATATACTCTGCACCACCATTAATAATGTGATCTATTACAGTTTTTAGAGCAGCATGATCAATTGATCCATCCGTTTTGAATGGAGTGATGATGGCTACTCCTGTTCCATGAAATCTATTCATTATGCGTAAAAATTATTTATTTGAGAATGCTCCAATATTAAGAGGAATTTTTAAATATTTTGATATTTTCTTCAAATTATTGCAACATCTGGATTAAATCTTGATCAGAAATGATTGGGATTTGAAGTTTTAATGCTTTTTCAAGTTTCGCGGGACCCATATTATCACCCGCAACCAAATAATTCAATTTTGGGGAGATACTACTCAATATCCTACCTCCATTAGCCTCAATCATGTCTTTTAACTCATCGCGACTGTATTTTTCGAATACTCCGGAGATTATGAAGGTTTTGCCTTCGAATGTATTACTTTCTAATACAGTATTTTTTTGAAACGACTCAAATTGTAGTCCGTAGCTTCGCAAATGCTCAATTTGCTCCCTGTGTTTTGGTTCCTCAAAATAGTCAATCAGACTTTCTGCAATACGCTCGCCTATTTCATCTACAGCAATCAACTCCTCAAAATTCGCATTCATCAATTGGTCGATGTTTTTAAAATGGGCAGCGAGCTTCTTAGCCACTGTTTCTCCCACATACCTAATGCCAAGTCCGAAAAGTACCTTCTCAAATGGCATTTCCTTCGATTTTTCAATGCCATCAAGCATATTATTAATGGATTTCTCGCCAAATCGATCCATCTGTTTTAATAGGTCAACCTTGTGATGTAAAGTGTATAAATCGCTGATATGCTTTACAAATCCTCTCTT
>NZ_JBIILQ010000091.1:0-9641 GCF_044232565.1 Daejeonella sp.
GGTTATGGAAAACTTAATCAAGCGATAAAACAAATTCCCAAAGAGGGAGATAAAATTGTTATTCTCGGCGGTGAAAACTACCGCATAGGGATGGGCGGCGCTGCTGTTTCATCAGCTGATACGGGTGTTTTTGGCTCTGGAATTGAATTGAATGCGATTCAACGTTCCAATCCTGAAATGCAAAAGCGTGCTGCAAACGCTATTCGCGGATTGGTTGAAAGTGATCATAATCCAATTGTTTCTATTCATGATCACGGTGCTGGAGGTCATTTAAATTGTCTTTCGGAGTTGGTTGAGGCTACAGGCGGACTAATAGATTTGGATAAATTACCCGTGGGTGATCCAACTCTGTCGGCAAAAGAAATTATAGGTAACGAATCACAAGAACGTATGGGATTGGTTATTGGTCAGGATGATATTGATACTTTAAAGCGCATTGCTGAACGTGAGCGTTCTCCAATGTATGTAGTTGGAGATGTAACCAATGATCATCGATTCACATTTGAGTCGAAATCTACTGGTTTAAAGCCAATGGATTATGCTTTGGAAGATTTCTTTGGAAGCTCCCCTAAGACGGTTATGGCTGATAAAACGGTGACTAGGAATTATGCTGAATTAGCATATACTTCTTTAGATATCCCTAAGTATCTAAATCAAGTTTTACAATTGGAGGCTGTAGCTTGTAAAGATTGGTTAACTAATAAAGTTGACCGTTGCGTGAGTGGTAAAGTAGCAAAGCAGCAATGTGCTGGTCCTTTACAATTGCCACTTAATAACGTTGGTGTTATGGCACTCGATTTCAAGGGAATGGAAGGTTTGGCAACATCTATTGGACATTCACCGGTTGCCGCACTGATTGACCCAGCAGCAGGTTCACGCACGGCAATTGCTGAAGCACTTTCAAATATTGTATGGGCTCCATTAAAAGAGGGTTTATCTTCAGTTTCGCTTTCAGCAAATTGGATGTGGGCGTGTAAGAATGAGGGTGAAGATGCCCGTTTATATGAAGCGGTAAAAGCCTGTTCAGATTTTGCTATCGATTTAGGTATTAATATTCCTACGGGTAAGGACTCGCTTTCTATGAAGCAGAGATACCCAAATGACGAGGTGATTGCTCCAGGAACAGTAATTATTTCTGCAGGTGCAAATTGCTCTAACATTAACCAAGTAGTTGAACCCGTTTTAAATCGAAATGGTGGCAATATTTATTATCTCAACCTATCGCAGGATACTTTTAAGCTTGGTGGTACCTCTTTTGCACAAATTTTAAATAAAATTGGAACCGAAGTACCAACTATTAAGGATGCAACGTATTTTAAAACTGCCTTCAATGTACTTCAAAACCTGATTAAAGAAGGTAGAATTGAAGCAGGGCATGATGTTGGTAGCGGCGGTTTAATTGTCACTCTTTTGGAGATGTGCTTTGCAGATGTAAACCTTGCTGCAAATTATGACCTCAGTCTTTTGTTGGAGAACGATAGTGTAAAGGCCTTATTTAATGAGAATATTTCCGTGGTTTTTCAGGCAGATGTTTCCGTAGAAGCTGTTTTTGCTCAGCATAATATCGAAATTTTCAATATTGGATCAGTCGTAGAAGGCAAGGTTGTAAACATTAAAAATAATAATGACTCATTCAAGTTCAATGTTTCTGAACTTAGAGATACCTGGTTTAAAACGTCATTTTTGCTAGATTCAAAACAATCAAAAAATGGAATGGCGCAGGAGCGCTTTACAAATTATAAGAATCAGCCATTAAAATTCCATTTCCCTGCTAATTTTGATGGTAAGCTTCCATTTATCGCAATAGGTTCGGAAAGACCAAAAGCTGCGATTATTCGTGAAAAGGGAAGTAATTCGGAACGTGAAATGGCCAATGCGATGTTTTTGGCAGGTTTTGATGTGAAGGATGTACATATGACCGATTTGATTTCTGGCAGAGAGACTTTAGAGGGTATTCAATTTATAGGAGCGGTTGGTGGATTTTCTAATTCAGATGTCTTAGGATCCGCTAAGGGCTGGGCAGGTGCATTTTTGTATAATGAAAAGGCAAATACAGCACTCAAAAACTTTTTCAAACGTGAAGACACATTATCAGTAGGGATCTGCAATGGCTGTCAATTATTTATGGAGCTTGAATTAATAAATCCAGAGCATCTAATTCACGGAAAAATGCATCATAATACATCCCAAAAGCATGAAAGTGGTTTTACCTCTGTTACCATCCAGAAGAACCATTCAGTAATGCTTTCTTCTCTAGAAGGTGCTTCATTGGGCGTTTGGATTTCACATGGAGAGGGTAAATTTAATTTACCCTATGAAGAAGATAAGTATCATATCGTTGCTAAATATGGCTATGAATGCTATCCTGCAAACCCTAATGGATCAGATTTCAATACGGCAATGATGTGTGATGTTACAGGTAGACATTTGGTTATGATGCCGCATATTGAGCGATCAACCTTTCCATGGAATTGGGCAAATTATCCTGATAAACTTCAAAAAGACGAGGTTTCACCATGGCTTGAAGCATTTGTAAATGCAAGAAAATGGATTGATAATAAATCCAAATAATTATTATCTATTATTATAATTAGTGTTAAAATTTTGAAATCTTCTTGAAAAGATTAGACAGATAATTTGAATTTATCCCTATTTTTATTACAGATTAAATAGCTACCTATGAAAAAACGTTATACAATCATTTTTTTGTTGTTTTTAAGTATAAACGCTTTCTCTCAAAATAGAGATCAAATTATTGGCAAGTGGATTAATGCTAGCGGTGAAGCACATATTCAAATCTATCCCAATTCAGGTAAGTATTTTGGGAAAATAGCTTGGTTGAAAGTACCAAACAATCCGGATGGTAAACCGCGATTGGATAAAAACAATCCTAATACTTCATTGAGCCAGAACCCAATATTGGGATTGCTTATCCTTAAAGATTTTGTTTTTAGTGATGATATTTGGCAGGGTGGCAGCATTTATGATCCCAAAACAGGAAAAACTTATAGTTGTAAGATAAGTCCGCAAGGCCCCGATAAAATAAATGTGAGAGGCTTTGTGGGGTTTTCAATGTTAGGTAGAACTGAAAGCTGGACTCGTGCAAAATGATAAAAATTGCAGCATCATTTATATTATTTTTCTTTTATTTACAATCACAGGCACAAATTTTAAGTCCCCTAGAATCATCCCGTAATACAAGCCTTCGTGGTTTATCGGTTGTAAACGATTCCGTAGCTTGGCTTAGTGGAAGTAGGGGCTGGACAGCGCGAAGTATAGATGGCGGTAAAACATGGGAATGGAAGCAATTACTTGCTTATCAAAACCTTGATTTTAGAGATGTGGAGGCTTTTTCTGAATCAAAAGCAATTCTAATCAATGCAGGTAGTCCGGCAGTAATTTTACTCACTATTGATGGCGGAAATACCTGGAAAGAAGTTTATAGAAACGATTCACCAGATATTTTTTTAGATGGCATGGATTTTTGGGACTCCCAAAATGGACTCATTTATGGTGACCCAATCCATTCAAAAATGGTTTTGCTTAAAACTAGCAATGGGGGATTGAATTGGCAAAATATCAGTCAAGATAATACGATCAATCTGTTTGCTGGTGAAGCAAGTTTTGCAGCTAGCGGAACTGCCATAAGATGTGATTCGAAGGGAAACTCTTGGATTGCCACTGGAGGATTGAAATCAAGACTTTTTCATTCTGCTGATTATGGAAATTCATGGAAGGTATTTGACTGCCCAATAATCCAGGGTAAAAGTTCTACCGGACCATTTTCGATTGCATTTCGTACAAAACGAAAGGGAATAGCAGTTGGTGGCGATTATCTCATAGATTCTTCAAGGAATAATAATTTGGTTTTAACCAAAAACGGAGGTAAATCATGGTTCAAGCCTTCAGTTTCAACTTTTGGATATCGTTCTGCGGTTGAATATCTATCAAAAAATAGCTTAATTGCAACTGGTCCAGGAGGTACTGATTTTTCAAATGATGGTGGTAAAACGTGGAAGAATTTATCAGTTTTAGGCTATCACACTGTAAGAAAAGCTAAATATGGAAAACTCGTTTTGCTAAGTGGAAGCGACGGGCGTATTGCCACTCTTAGCTATTAATTTGCATAGCTAGTGTCATTTTTAACCTTTAAATTACAATATGAATCTAGAATTCAATAAAAACGAAGATGCCAATAAGCAACTTTCATACGAGGTTAAAAATCGTTTGAAAAAGATTTATGTTGGAGGTGGAGAAAAAGCCGCGGCAAAACAAAAAGAGAAGGGAAAGATGCTAGCCCGCGAGCGTATCAGCTATTTAATTGATAAGGAAAGTAATTGGTTAGAAATTGGCGCTTTTGCTGCTGAAGATATGTACAAAGAGGTGGGTGGTTGTCCATCAGCAGGTGTTATTACAGGGATTGGCTATGTTTCTGGGCGCCAGTGCATGATTATCGCTAATGATGCCACAGTGAAAGCGGGTGCATGGTTTCCTATGACTGCCAAAAAGAATTTAAGAGCACAGGAAATAGCGATGGAAAATCGCCTTCCAGTTATTTATTTAGTTGATTCTGCAGGAGTATTTTTGCCATTTCAAGATGAGATATTTCCAGATAAGGAGCATTTTGGAAGAATATTTCGAAATAATGCAATTATGAGCAGCAAGGGTATAGTGCAGATCTCAGCTATTATGGGTTCCTGTGTTGCTGGGGGAGCTTATTTGCCTATTATGAGCGATGAAGCTATGATTGTTGAGGGAACTGGATCAGTGTTTTTAGCAGGAAGTTATTTGGTTAAATCGGCAATTGGTGAGGACATAGATAATGAAACTCTTGGAGGCGCAAGCACCCATTGTGAAATATCCGGCGTAACTGATTACAAACACCCCAATGATGCCGCTTGCTTAGATTCGATTAAAAATATTATGAGCATGATTGGAGCCCCTCAGACAGCGGGTTTTAACAGAATAAAACCCAACATGCCTAAATTAGATGAGAATGAAATCTATGGGTATTTGCCGATGTCTAGGGAGAATCCTTATGATATGAGGGATATTATTTATCGTTTACTTGATAATTCTGAGTTTGAAGAGTATAAAAAACTGTACGGACAAAGTATAATTTGTGGTTTAGGACGTATAGACGGCTGGGCAGTTGGAATCGTAGCAAACCAACGAAAAGTGGTAAAAAGCAAAAAGGGTGAAATGCAGTTTGGCGGTGTTATTTATTCAGATTCGGCAGATAAGGCTACTCGTTTTATCATGAATTGCAATCAAAAGAAAATACCACTTGTTTTTCTTCAAGATGTTACCGGATTCATGGTTGGAAGTCGCTCGGAGCAAGGTGGAATCATAAAAGATGGCGCAAAGATGGTGAATGTGGTGGCCAATTCGGTTGTGCCTAAATTCACCATTGTAATTGGGAACTCCTATGGAGCAGGCAATTATGCGATGTGTGGAAAAGCTTATGATCCACGATTAATCTATGCATGGCCATCTGCAAAAATTGCGGTAATGGGTGGTTCTCAGGCAGCAAAAGTATTGTTGCAGATTAAGGAAGCATCTCTGAAAGCTAAAGGAGAAGAAATTACAAAGGAAAAAGAAGATGAATTATTGAAAGAAATTACAGATCGTTACGATAGCCAAACAACTCCGTATTATGCTGCTTCTCGACTTTGGGTTGATGGAATTATCGATCCCTTAGATACAAGAAAGGTGATTTCAATGGGAATAGAGGCTGCTAATCAGTCGCCAATACAAAATTCTTTTAATCCAGGTATTTTACAAACCTAAACTAATAAAATCATGAAAAAGGCTTTGCTTTTTATGCTTTTTATAGCATCTATTGATTCATTTGCACAGTCGACCTTGAAACTTCATAAAAAAGCTATCGTGGTTGATACTCATGGCGATATCTTATCAGATCAAATAAAGTCAGGAATTGACATTGGTATTCGACAAAAGGGGGGCAATTTTGATTTGGTTCGAGCAAAGGAGGGGGGACTAGATGTTCAAGTATTTTCTGTTTGGAGTGATTATACTGGAGGGTTTGATCTGGCAAATCGACAAATTGATTCGCTTGATGCCTTAATTAAACGTCATCCAAATATGATTGTTAAGGTGCGTTCGGCCAAAGAGCTGAAAATGGCTGTTAAAGATGGTAAAATGGCAGCTTTATTCGGTGTTGAGGGAGGTCATATGATTGAAGGCAGCATGAAAAATCTAGATTCATTGGCAAAACGTGGCATGACTTATATGACCCTAACATGGAATAATAGCACACCTTGGGCTAGTTCGGCATATGAGGAAACTTTTAAAAAAGATAGTTTAAAGCAGTTGGGACTGAGTAATCTTGGCTTTCAGATTGTTCAACGAATGAATGAACTCGGAGTAATTATCGATCTTTCACATGTCGGAGAAAATACTTTTTATGATGTTATTCGAGCTTCAAATAAACCAGTAATGGCTTCACATAGTTCTGCATATGTTTTTAATGCCCATCAAAGAAATTTGAAGGATGATCAAATTAAAGCTATTGCAAAAACAGGTGGGGTTGTTTTTGTTAATTTTTATAGCGGTTTTTTGGATAGCACTTATGCTAATAAGTTAAGTTTATTTAATGCGCGTCATAAAAATGAACTTGTTGAATTAAGTAATAAATTAGGGAGTAAATCCTTAGGGCAAGTAGAAATCAATAAAAAATATAGTGCTGAAATTGAAAATTTAAAAGCCCCATTATCTTTATTGATTGACCATATAGATCATATGGTTAAGCTTGTTGGAGCAAATCATGTTGGTTTAGGGGCAGATTATGATGGCGCAGAATCCTACCCACAGGGCCTGGAGGATGTTTCAAAATATCCATTAATCACAGATGCGCTTTTAGCCCGTGGTTATTCAAAAAATGAAGTAAAAAAGATACTTGGAACTAATTTTATTAGACTTTTAAAGCAGACAAAAATTAATTCTAAATATTCCACCAATAGGTCAATTTAAGAACCAAAAATCTATTTTTTACCGAAAAAGGAGCAGGTAAATAATTATCTGTGTACACTATAAAAAGATCTGAAGCTGGTTTGTATCGCCATTGCAAACGTGTGTTTAAATTAATATTATCATTTTGCTCATTATACTGCACAAAGCCAGTAAAAAACAATTTATTAGTCATAGTTACATCCAGCCTTGGGCCAATTAGCCAAAATTTAGTGGTGTTCCAAGGTTCCGGTAATCGGATATCATTATAACTTGAACTCAGTGCTAAACTAACATAAGGTTGAAAGCGGTATCCAAGCTCACTACTAATATTTAAACGGTTACCATTGGCATAATATCCGCCATAGCGAGTTGATAGAGCCATTGTAATTAGACTTTGTGGGCGTGAGCTATACTCAAGGCCAAATGCTTCCCAGCTATGCTCTGAGCCGGTAGCTAAAGTAGCACCTCCCTTGTTTGTAGGATCAAATGGTCTTTGAAGCATTACATAATCATTTGCAATCCAACCAGTTAGGTTTGATCTGTTACGGAAATTGAAGTTGTATGCTAGGTAATTGGTATTATCCGTACGTTTAAATTTCTCATCAAAATAATTTGCCGAAAACAATTTGGGTCCATGGCTCAGAATTTTTCCTTTTTTCGGGAAGAATAAATATCCTATTTGCGGACTTAAATTGAAGTATCCTCGTCTTGGAACGAAGCCAACTTCAGCATTGTAATCACTGCCGACATATTCATGCTGCCAATTGATGTCCCAGTTTCCGGTCCAGTAGCGTAGGTTTGCTGCTTGCATCATATCACTATTGCCACCATTGGGACTAAAAGATTTCATGGTGACAGCCTTGCCGGTCCAAGTATTGTTTGATGAAGCCAAATTATACTCAATTCCTGCAACACGGTTGTATCTTGAGACTCCAGCTGCGGCATTTGAAGCATCATAATTTAGGGATTGTTTGTTAATAAAGATTCCACCAATATTTGAACGTGCGAAAACCTTTCTTTGGAGTGCCATAACAGTAAAGTTTTGTGCAGGATCTGAAATTCCTGTATTTTCAGTTTGCATATTCATAAGGCCCACTCTCCAATCCTTATTCAGCTTGCCGCTCAATCGTGCGCCATATTGAATGGGAACACCAAGTCCGATTCTTCGTGAGAAAAAAGGTCGGATATTTTGATAGCCGAAATTTGAAAACAAATCCCCATTCTCAAGAAAATACTGTCGCCTTTCAGGGAAGAAAAGTTCAAATCTTTCCAAATTAGGTACTTGTCGATCAACCTCCACTTGTGAATAATCTGGGTTTACAGTTAGATCGAGGTTTAATGATGAGTTAATGGCAATCTTAATATCTCCACCAATTTCACCCCTCTGATCGCGTTTTACAGGTAGCAATGTATGATTACTCGAAAGGCCACCTAAAGTATAAGGAATAACAGAAATATTTTGACCCGGGACTGGTGGTGGCTGATCCCAGACTAAATTCCCTGTGTAGGCGAGGGATGCTGTTGCAAATTGACGCGGGACAGGAGCCCAACTTGATTTTTCAGTTGATTTAAGGTCTAGGCGACTAAAATTGATACCCCATTTTGTAATTCCTGGTTTGTAACGAATTGATTTAAAGGGTATCGCTGCTTCAAAAATCCAGCGGTCTTCATAGTTTTTAACGACAGATTCCCATTTATTATCCCAGCTTAAATCTACTTTACTTCCTTCATACATGATACCATCCCATTGAGCACCGGCGGCATTAGATCCAAAGGAAAAACCATTGGTCTGATCGTCGAAGGGATCCATAAAAATTAAAAAATTATCGTTCTTCCCAAAAGTAAAATCACGTCTTAAAGACTCTACAAAATAAGGACCTGGTTCATGATAACATATGGCTATTATGTATAGAAAATCATTGTCATAACTCATTTTAACATCTGTACGGATTTTGGCAAAGCTCGTATCCATTGGCTGAACCATGAAAAACTTGCTTGCTATTTCAGCGTCTTGCCAAGCGCCTTCATTCATGATTCCATCAATCTTGATTTCAGTGCTTGCAGGCTTAATTTTCAGCTCATATTGTACATTCTTTTTTTGAGCTAATGTATTTAAGCTGAATACAGTTAAATGAATAATCAAAAAGAATAAATAACTTATAGATTTCAAGGATTGAAACATAGTTTCAGGCATATTGTTAAGAATTGAATTGTAATAATAGGAACAATGACTGAGTTTATGAATTAAAATTGGATATATTCTTAAATTGGACTGAGAACTTGATGATTATTGTGATGTATAGATAAATAATCTAGAAAATGAGGGTTGTCTATCCGACCTCAAATTCTTATTTTTGTAAGAAATATTGAAAAATGTCTGAACAAACTGAACATGTTGAATGCCTGATTATAGGATCTGGTCCTGCAGGATATACAGCCGCTATTTATGCTGCTCGTGCTGATTTAAAACCGGTGATGTATACGGGAATGGTTCCAGGCGGACAATTGACCCAAACAACTGATGTAGAGAATTTTCCGGGTTATCCAACAGGAATAATGGGTCCTGAGATGATGGAAGATTTTAGGAAGCAGGCGGAACGTTTTGGTACAGAAATTCGCTTTGGTTATGCTAGTAGTGTTGATTTCTCATCTATACCTCATAAGGTGAT
>NZ_JBIILQ010000092.1:0-9632 GCF_044232565.1 Daejeonella sp.
TGCGAGCAGTAATGCAATCGGTTTTACTTCCCTAAGCCAAACGCCTCCAGGTAGATTTTATGGTATGACTTTATCAGTAACTTTATAATTACAAAGAATATGAAAAAAATATTTAAATATATATTGTTAGGTGCGGTAGTTATTGGAGCAAGTTCTTGTAAAAAGTACTTGGATATCAATACTAACCCCAATAGCCTAACTACCGCTACGCCAGCCTTAGTATTGCCCCAGGCAATAGTTGGTGCAGCCTCAATTAGTGTTTCTTTTAACACAAGTTTTGGTGATTTTTCTGGAGCTAGAGCAAATGCTGGAGGTTTCGGAGGATTTGGTTCTGTAGTAACTTATGATTTTGGTACAGGTGACTTTGCCGGATTATGGACTTCTACATATGATAACGCGAACGATTTTGAATACATAATCAATGAAACAAAATCCACTCCTTCTCAAGCTTATTCAACTGGTATTGCACGTATCATGAAGTCTTTTGCTTTTGAGCGTTTAGTTAATCAATACAATGACCTACCTTATTCAGATGCACTTAAAGGAGCTTTAAGTTTGCAGCCTAAATACGATAAAGGACCTGATGTTTACAAAGCTTGTATTGTTGAATTAAATAAAGCAATGGCTGACATTACTGCAGCACAGGCAATAGCTTCAACTGATAAAGTATCAGCTAGTGCTGATCCGATGTTTAAGGGAGACATGGACCTTTGGAAAAAGTTTGCTAATACAGTAAAGCTTCGTATGTTGATTAAAATGGCAGGTGTGCCTGCTTTAGCTACTGAAGCAAAAACGGCTCTTTCTGGCATAAACACTACCATCGGGTTTTTAACTACAGACGCAATCGTAAACCCTGGTTATATTAAGACTGAAAGACCTAATCCTGTTTATAATTCAATTGGTTTTGCGTCTAATGGTACAAATACAACTACAAGTAGAATTCCAACAAGATGGATCTACAGTTTTTATACTGGTGCTAAATTGAGTGATAATTTCAGAGGAGCTGTAATTTACAGAGGTTTTCCTTCAAGTATTATTAATCAATTAGGTGATGAATCTACAGGTGTACCACCCGCAGCGGCCGCAGGTTCTGCTTGGATTACTGGCAATAACGCAACTGATGTATTAGGTGTCGCTAAAGGTCCTACACAAGGAACGCCAGTTTTGTTAGCTACAGAATCTAATTTCTTATTAGCTGAGGCATATGCACGTGGCTATTTAACAGGAAATGCTGAAACTGCTTTCAATGAGGGCATCAAACAATCATTTACTTATTTGTATAAAACTGTAGGTAATACTGTTGATCCTTCAAAAAATGTGACTGTTGATGTAGCCTCTTACCTAACCAATAATGTAGGTAGTCCTTTAGCTAACTTTTCTTTAGCTACTACTTTGGAGCAAAAAATTGAAGCTATTATTACTCAAAAGTATGTTGCTTTAAATATGATTGCAAATGATGAGTGCTATAATGAGTTTAGACGTACTGCTTACCCTACAATTGTAAATGGTTCCATAGATCCTCTAAAAACATTTGCATCTTTGAAGTCGATTTCTACTCGTGCTGATAAATTACCATCAAGAATTCTTTATCCACAAGCTGAGTATAACTTAAATCCTACTAATGCACCTGCAGGTATCAATAAGTTTACTTCATTAATATTTTGGGACTTAAATTAATATGAAAATGAAAAATTTTGTAAATAAAACTTTAGCCCTAGTGCTAGTTGTTTCTACACTTAGCTCTTGTCTTAAAGATGATAGCGTAGTGTTAAATCCTGAAAAGGGTATTAATGTAATTGAATTTTCGAATACAACCGATATCGCAGTAGCTGGAAGCTCTATTCCAGCCTATGTGCACAGTTATGAAGTTACACCAGAAGAAAATCTTCCTGTAACTGTTAGTTATTCGGGACCAGCAACTGGTGCTCCAGAGGATATTACAGTTAATATTGCTGTTGCTGATGTTGCTCCAATTACTTCTTATAACACAGAGCAAAAAACTAGTTACACATTAATGCCAGCTGATAAATATTCATTAGCAGTAACTAGTGTGGTTATTCCTAAAGGAAAAACTAAAGCTACATTTATGGTTAAATTCAAACCTAACACCTTTGATTTATCAAAAAATTATGCGCTTCCTTTGAAAATCACTTCTACGTCATCGGGTACTATTAGTGGTAATTTTAGTACTATACTTTTAGCAGTTGGTGCTAAAAACAAATATGATGGAGTTTATACCTATATTGCTACGCATACAGCGGCTGATCGTCCTACCTTTTTAACTGGTACTGAGTTCACTTATCCATATGATGTACAATTGAGATCTTCTGGTGCTTCAGCTAACAATTTGTGGAATGCAGCTTTTGGAGATTTCTTGATGCCACTTATTACTTCTACTAATGGTGTGAGTGGGTTTGGTTCTACAAACTTGTTAATCAATTTTGATGCAGCAACGAATAAAGTTGTTTCTGTTCAAAATGCAATTTTAGCACCATCTAACGGTAGAAAAATGAATTTAGACGACACTGCAACAGGTTCTAACTATTATGATCCTAAAACTAAAAACGTCTTTATTACTTATTTTATGACTCAGCCAGGTTTTGCCCCGTTTAAAGTAACTGCAAAGTTAGTTTACAAAAAAGCTAGGTAAATTATTCATCGAATGCCTAACTAAGCATAAATAAAAAAGGATAGCAAATTAATTGCTATCCTTTTTTTATTTATAATGTTTATAGCTAAAATATCGATACACAATTTTATCGTTATGGATAAAGGAGAAAAAATCGCTTATGAAAAGCCTAGTTAAGAGGATTATTCAATTTTTTTAATTTAGACGTTGTAAAAGAGATTGAATTTGTGTCATTTTCATGTGCTTGAGCTTGTCCCAAATACGCTATTCAATCACGCCAAACACTTGTCCATTGGTTAAGGAAATAGGGTACATTTGATTTGGAGAATTAGACACCGTCAAATATGCTAAAGTCACAAGAACCGCGGTTCTTGGAATTGCAACAGCAAGTTAGATTGCTAGAAATGTAAAATTCCATGCTATAAAAGCAAGTTGAATAAGCCTATAAAAAATCAATTATTTTTGAAATAATGATTGATTTGGTAGAGAAAGAATATAACATTTCAATCCGGAAAACTCCTCACCCAAACAATTGAATCTACCGTCAAGAACACAATAAAAACCTATAAAAACAAATATCGCAGTAAACAGGAGTCCACTGCGATATAATGAATGATTTAGTCTTTAATGAACTGTATTAGCTATTTAGGACTGGTTATAATTTCCAATTACGCTGGTCTTTTCCTTGCCCTTTAATATATCATAAATCTTTTATTTATTTTATTAAGTACAATATATTAATAGGTCCAATTAAACTTTCTGTGACCAGCTTTATAGTCACTGTTAATGGATGTGTTTATTGTAAAGCTTGATTTTATATTCTTATTTTTATAATGTGATGGGATCCAAATATTATCCAAAAACTTTGTAGTTAATACCACCTTTTTTTTCGTAAATAGATTTCCTACAGCATATTCTACATAGTATTCTGTGTCACCATTGTCTGAAATTATTACCGTCAATTTTATTGGAAGTTGGTTTTTCCCACCGAAGTCCGCATCTGATATTTGTACATCATTTGATATTAATTTCAGCAATAAATGGGACGGATATAGTAATGTTGGTATTGATGCATTTTGTACTATTTCAGGATCTTTGTCTAAGATCTTTACCTCTATTTTTTTCAAATAAGCTGTATCAATGTAGAGCAATTTGTTCAAATCAAAATTATAATGACTCTCTAAGGTTCCATCCTCATTATAGAAATACCACTTACCGGATGGCTTATCTTTAGCATTAAGACCTTTTAAATAGGTTTTATCTTTTTTACTGTCTTTAATAAAAACAGGGCCATTTTTTTCATTTTTGTCTGTTACCGTGTAAGTAAGCTCAGTATCTTCAAATAATACTTTTTTTCGCTCCTTCGGAGTTTGAGCGCTTGCAATGCCCATTGTTAGTAATATAGCAATGCCTAATAAAATTGACTTTTTCATAATATGGTGATTATTGTATTTGTTTAGATTGGAATTATTTTAAGTTTTATGAGTTTAACGTGATTAATAGGTATAATGATATCACATTGTGTGATTTATTAGAATCAAGTTTGGGTCGTATTGTTACAATTTTTATTTTTTTTTAACTCAGTCTTCATCATGAACAGTTCAAATTAATTAATTTATTTCTATAAAAGGTTGTTTAATCGACTGTTTTTAAAAATTATAGTTATTATAAAAATTTAAACTCAGGTTTTACTACACCTTTTATTAATATCAGTTTATTTTTTTGGTCAATGCCTCAATAATATGGCAATTGATTAGTCATAATATTGTAATAACATTGATTTCGGGCCTACTAAAAATAAGTTAATTAACTTATTTACAGATGTTTATGGTTTTATTATTGAAAGTTGTCCTAAATTAATTTTGTGGTAACAGAATTGTTTCACAAATTTAGTCTTAAGAGAACCAGTTTATTATTCTTGAATTCAAAATTTTAAAAATTAATTAAGTATGAAAAAACTTCTACAAAGTCTATTCGTTCTGCTTTTTATGGCCATCAGCGCCGTTGCGCAAGAACGAACCGTAACGGGCACTGTTACTGCCAAAGAAGACGGCTTGCCTCTTCCAGGTGTTAGTGTCCAAGTTAAAGGTACCAAGGTTGGTGCGCAAACAGGCGCAGATGGTAAATTTTCTATTAAGGTACCAGAAACTCAGAGTGCATTAACTTTTTCTTTTATTGGCTATCTTAGTCAAACGGTTAATGTTGGTAAATCATCAGTAGTAAATGTAAGCCTTCAAACAGATTCAAAGCTCTTATCTGAAGTTGTTGTAACAGCAGGGGGCATCCAAAAGGACAAAAAATCATTGGGTTATTCAACAGCTACGATTTCTGCTGAGGAATTGACAGTTGGTAGAACTACTAACCCAGTTAATGCATTAGCTGCTAAGGTACCAGGTGTGCGTATTGCTTCATCAAATGGTATGGTTGGATCATCAACAGCTATTTTCATTAGAGGTTTTACTACTTTTACTGGTTCTAACCAACCGCTTTTTGTTGTAGATGGTGTGCCAATTGATAATGGTGGTGGATCTAATGCTTTACAAAATGGTGTTTCTAATTCGAATAGAGCGATTGATATTAACCAAGAAGATATTGAAAATATTTCAATACTTAAAGGTCCTGCTGCAGCTGCGCTTTATGGTTCAAGAGCAGCAAATGGTGCTATTTTGATTACAACTAAAAAAGGCAAGACTGGTGAAAAATCAAGTGTTATTTTCAATAGTTCATTAAATTTAGTTGAAGTTAATAGATTGCCTGAGTATCAAAACACCTATGCACAAGGTGCTGGTGGTACTTATAATCCTATTAGTAACTTATCTTGGGGACCCCAAATTAATGGTCAAACAGTGACAAACTCTTTTGGTAAGCCTGAAGTATTAACTGCATATCCTGATAACGTATCTGATATTTTCCAAAAAGGTAATAATATTCAGAATAATGTTAGTTTCCAGGGTGGAACTGATAAGTCAACATTTAGATTTTCTTATGGAAATCTTCAAGAAAAAGGAATGTTGAGTAACAATGCTTTAAACAGAAATAACTTTAGTTTAAATGCTAATTCTCAAGTTTCAGAAAAATTAACTGCAGGTGTTTCAGCTCAGTACATTACCGCTGTTTCAGAAAAGTCGCAAATTGGAAATCAGCTATCAAATCCATTTTTTAGATCTTGGTTCATGCCAAGGAATTATGATTTGACAGGTATTCCTTTTGAGGATCCAGCAACTGGAAATCAAATATTTTTTGACAATACAGATAATCCGTATTGGACTTTAAAGAATAATACTTTTAATGATGAATTAGACAGAGTTATTGCTAATGTGTCATTAAAGTATGATATTAAACCATGGTTGGCCTTGAATTATAGATTAGGTGTTGATGCTTCATCTTATGGTACAATTGGTTATGACCAAATTGGTGCGCGTGGTGGTGCAAACACAGCTGCTGGTGGTACTGGTGGTATTGCTAATAGTTCACAATCGCAAAGAGATATTAACTCTTACATCCAATTAATAGGTAATAAAAACATTACTAAAGATTTAAAATTAGATTTTAACATTGGTAATGAGATTGTGGAAAGTAGATCGACTTATACAAGTACAACTGGTAAAAATTTAGCTATTAGAGATTTAAAAAATATTTCTAATGCTGCTGTTGTGACTGCTTTTAATTCTATTGCGACTAGAAGATTGGTAGGTTTATTTGGAGAGTTTAATTTTGGCTACAAAGGTTTTGCTAATATTAGCTTTACTGGTAGAAACGATTACTCATCTACTTTTGGTGCTGGTAAAAACTCTTACTTCTACCCTTCAGTAGCTGGTAGTTTTATTGCAACTGAAGCTTTCCCGTCTTTGAAATCAGAGGTAGTTAGTTTCTTAAAATTATCTGCTAACTATGCTAAAGTTGGTAAGGAAGCAGGAACTTATGCTACCAATACATTATTTGGTCTGGCTGGAGCTAGCGATGGTTTCGGACCAGTGATTAACTTCCCATACAATGGCTTAGGCGGACGTACCTTAAGTAATACTCAGGCAGATCCAAATCTTGGCCCTGAATTCACTACTTCTAGAGAGATTGGATTAGAAGCTAAGTTTTTCAAAAATAGATTAGGTATCGAAGCTAATTACTTTAATACTTTATCTACAGATTTAATCTTTGCTGTTCCAGTTGGTCCATCAACAGGATTTACCTCTCAAAACAGAAATGCTGGTTCTTTGAAGCAAAAAGGGTTTGAGTTATTATTAACTGGTACTCCTGTAAAAACAAGCAATGGTTCTTGGGACATCTCCTTTAACTTCACCAAATTAGATCCTATTGTTGAATCTCTAGCTAGTGGTGTTGAGTTTATCCAATTGGGAGGTTTTACTACTCCTGGTACTCGTTTATATGCTGGTCAATCTTATGGTTTATTATTTGGTTCTGTATTTAACAGAGCTCCAGATGGTAAATTATTAATTGGCGCTAATGGATTAACTTCTTTAAGTCCGCTAAACGCTGCTATTGGAAATACTAATCCTGATTGGACCGCCGGTGTCACCAATAATATTAGATACAAAAGCTTCAATTTTAATTTCCTAATTGATATCCGTAAAGGTGGTGATGTTTACTCACGTAACATTGGCGATTTATACAGAAGTGGTACAGCAAAGGAAACTGAAGAGTTTTCCAGATTTGACGCAAGTGGTGCTGTGGCAAAACCTTATGTTATTGAAGGTACCTTAGCAAATGGCCAACCGAATACTACTGCTGTTACAGCTGAACAATACTGGAGTAACTTATATAATTTCGGTACGGGTGAATCTTATGTATTTGATGGTTCATGGTTAAGATTACGTGAAGCTTCAATTTCATATAATGTGCCAAATAAGTTTTTGGAGAAAACTCCTATTGGTAAATTAGAGCTTGGTCTTAACGGAAGAAACTTGTTATTACATGCTCCAAATTTCCCTCATTTTGATCCAGAGACAAATGCTACAGGTGTATCTAACTCTCAGGGTTTTGAGGCTAATGGATTGCCACAAAGCAGAAATTATGGATTCTTTTTGAGAGCTACTTTTTAACCATTAATAATCAGTGAACATGAAAATAATGAAAAATATAACGATGGGTTTAGTAGCTACTGTTTTGTTAGTTACTAGCTCTTGCGATAAATATGTGGACATTAATGTTAGTCCTAACTCGCCAACATCAGCACCTATTGCCCAGGTACTTACTAGCGTAACCGTTAACGTAGGTTTCAGAGGTGGTAGCGATATGCACAGATATACATCTCTTATTGCTCAGCAATTTGCTGGACAAGGTGCTGCAGGTACACAATCGCGTGAATACGCTAGATATCAGATTCAACCAACTGATGTAAACAATCTTTATTCATCTCTATTTGCTACTCAACTAGCTGATATTGAATATATTATTGCAAATAGCGAACAAAGCCCTCACTACAGAGGTGTTGCTAGAATTTTAAAGGGATATGTTTATTCACAGGCAGTAGATATGTGGGGTGATTTACCATTTTCTGAGGCTTTTAAGTCGCCAGAAATTAATCAACCCAAATTAGATGATGATGAAGTTATCTATACTAAGATTATTGAATTAATTGATCAAGGTATTACCGATATCAAAGCAACAAGTTCTGCTTTAAGTCCTGGTACTAATGAGACTATTTTCCAAGGTAATAGAACTAAGTGGGAAAGATTAGCTAATACTTTAAAGCTTCGTTTATTCTTACGTTATAGCGCTAAAGATGCTACTTTCGCTAAGACTAAAATGGATGCTTTAATTTCCAGCTCTGCTGCCTTTTTAGGTTCAAATGCTGATAATTTCCAAATGAGTTTTGTTGATGCGGTGTCTTCTCAAAATTCGATTCATCAGTTTGAGATTTCAAGACCAGATCAGTTTTTCCCGAATAAAACTCTTGTGGATATGATGAATACTACATCTGATCCACGTAGATCTTCTTATTTTACTGATTTCCCATTCGGATCAGGTAATTATAAAGGCGCTAGTCCACTTGATGCACAGTCATTTGCTTTTTCTAGATTGCATACATTCTTGAGAGGAGCCTTAAAAAATGCAATTCCTGCAGCTAGTGTTAATTCATCTGGTGCAATTATTGCAGCAGCAGGATACAATAATTCTTACTCTGGATCCTCTCCTGTAAGATTATTAACTTTTGCTGAGTACAATTTTATTAGGGCTGAGCATGCTTTAAGATATGGTACTGGGGCAGTAGCTGCAGATGTTTTCTTTAAAGAAGGAATTAAAGCTTCCATGAGTATGACTGGAGTAAGTACTGCTGATCAAGATGCTTATATTTTAGCTAATGGATCTTTGAATGCAACAACTGCAGATGGAAATATCGCAAAAATCATTAAAGAGAAATATATCGCTAATTATGGTGTTGCTTTAGAGCCTTGGAATGATTGGAGACGTACTGGATATCCAACCCTTCAAGCAGTTGATGCTAGCGTTGCTGCAATGACTGGTGGTGTTCCACGTTCATTGTTCTACCCCGATTCTGAGGTTAGTGCAAATACCAACTTCAAGCAAAAAGCAAATATGTTAGCTAGAGTTTTCTGGGATACTAGACCATAAAACAAATTAAACATATAAAAAAGGCTTTCTCTTTAAATAGAGGAAGCCTTTTTTATTAGGTTTTGGCAGAAATTACTTCTTATCTACGCTATAAGTCCCCGGACCAATAAAAGCTAATCCAAAAAAGACAGAGCCTACTTCAATAGCATGAGAAGCACTCATAAATCCTTCATTACCATTTAGGTGCATAGTCGCTGCAATGGCCATGGTAAAGGTAAGCAGCAGGCAAACTGGTCGGAAAGCTAATCCGATAAGTATTAAAAACCCTCCAAAGGTCTCTGTTATCGCTGCTAATAAACCCCATACGGCTGGTAAAAAATCTATTCCCACGTACTTCATTGCCCCTCCAATAGACTCCCACTGTTCGGGTCCGCCTAATAACTTTGGATATCCATGTAGCATAAATAGTATG
>NZ_JBIILQ010000093.1:0-9619 GCF_044232565.1 Daejeonella sp.
AGATGCTAGTAGAAAAATATGGCGTTAATCCGGAAAATGTGGGAATTTATGGCGGATCTTATGGAGGTTTTATGACTTTGATGGGCTTATTTACAACACCAGAAGTCTTTAAATCAGGAGCTGCTTTACGTTCGGTGACCGATTGGGCTCATTATAATCATGGATATACTGCAAACATTTTAAATGAGCCTATTAATGATGAAAGAGCATACAAAAGAAGTTCGCCAATTTATTTTGCTGAAGGATTAAAAGGGAACCTCTTAATGGCTCATGGAATGGTTGATGTCAATGTTCACTTTCAGGATATTGTTCGTTTATCACAACGATTAATCGAGCTAAAAAAGGAAAATTGGGAGCTCGCTTCTTATCCAGTTGAAGATCATGGATTTGTTGAACCTTCTAGCTGGACAGATGAGTACAAACGTATTTTCAAACTTTTTGAAAGCACCCTTAAAAATAAATAATTAATGTCAGATAGTTTTAGCTGAAAAACTATGCTAATCTTGAGAATAGATTGTGGAAAACTTATTTGACAGAAATACCGAAAATTCGTAATTTTATAAAATAAAGGTTAATCAAAAAAAGCTATTTTCCGACACTAGTCGAACTCCTTACAATCATGCAGTGATTGTACTTTGTAAGAAGGACAAAAGCTTTAATTTTCATTATTTAATGTAATTTTTGAGAAAGCGGTCAGATTTTAAAATCTGACCGCTTTTTTCAGTTTAAGAGGTCCTTCATTCGAAAAAATAAAGAATACATTAATTTATCTGTTAGCCCAATTTACTATTTTACCTGCGTTAGCTTATTGAAGAGTCTTTAAATAAAAAAGGCCTGCAGACTACTCTAGCTTATTAAAAAAATATCTCCAAATTTTTAGGGATAATTACTAAAAAAGGATATAATAGATTTCTGTTATTTTTTTTGTGCTTGGACTTACTTCAATGGTAAAACTTGCTGTTAAAGTTCGTTCATCGTTAAAATAAATGGAATACTTACCATTAGAAGTGTCAACCTTGACCAGTCCGAGGGCACTCACATCATCTCCAATTTTTACCTTTTTCCCTTTAATTGTGATGGTGTTTGGATAGAACAATTTGAGGTTTGTCAAAATCTTATCCTCCTCTTCAAAACGAATAAATAGTTTACTGTTCCAAAATTCTACTCCAGAATTAGGACTATCAATAGTTTTGTATTGCAAATCATTCCCAAACATTGATTTTAATTTTGAATAATCGCCATTAGTCCTAATAAGATCTAAAATAGTAATGCCATTAATCTCTATAGCATAATATTCCTTCAAGGTTATTGGATTTCCTTTGTATTGAGCAAAACTTATTTGGCTGTATAAAACAGCTGCAAAGAGGCAAATAATTATTTTTTTCATATTTCAATAACACATTAATATAAAGATATTTAGTTGATCGTAAGATAGATATGCTCACATATGCTACGGAAAATAGCTCTTCAGATTTACAAATAGTTAGAAATCTTCAAACCATTTTATAGGGATTCAATAAGCTACTTTTACTAGTAGCTTATTGAATATTTACCTGTCGTGTCTTCAAAACCGAGTATTCAAGTGATTAATTAAAAAAGGATATAATAAATTTTCGTTATTTTTTTTGTACTAGGATTTACTTCAATGGTAAAGCTTGCTGTTAAAGTTCGTTCATCGTTAAAATAAATGGAATACTTACCATTAGAAGTGTCAACCTTGACCAGTCCGAGGGCACTCACATCATCTCCAATTTTTATCCTTTTCCCTTTGATTGTTAATGTAATTGGATAATACAATTCAAGATAAGTCAAAGTATTATCCTCATCTTCTATACGCATAAATAGTTTACTGTTTGAAAACTCTACTCCAGAATTCGGACTATCAATAGTTTTGTATTGCAAATCATTTCCAAACATTAATTTTAATTTTGAATAATCACCACGCGTTCTAATAACATCCAATAGTGGATAATCATTGATTTTAACAGCATAATATTCCTCTTCTGTTAAGGTGTTTCCTTTAAACTGAGCCAAACTTATTTGGTTGTAAAAAAGTGAAACTAATAAAACAAAAACGATTTTTTTCATATTTCAATATGATATTATTATAAAGATATTTAGTTGATCGTAGGATAGATATGCTCACATATGCTACGGAAAATAGCTCTTCAGATTTACAAATAGTTTGAAATCTTCAAACCAGTTTATAGGGATTCAATAAGCTACTTTTACTAGTAGCTTATTGAATATATACCTGTCGTGTCTTCAAAACCGAGTATTCAAGTGATTAATTAAAAAAGGATATAATAAATTTTCGTTATTTTTTTTGTACTAGGATTTACTTCAATGGTAAAGCTTGCTGTTAAAGTTTCTTCATCATTAAAGTAAATCGAATACTCACCATTAGAGGTGTCAACCTTGACCAGTCCGAGGGCACTCACATCATCTCCAATTTTTATCCTTTTCCCTTTAATTGTTAATGTAATTGGATAATGTAATTTAACATAAGTCAAAGTCTTATCCTCCTCTTCAAAGCGGACGATAATATTATTATTCCAATATTCAACTACTTCAAATGATTTATCATAGGTTTTGTATTGCAAATCATTCCCAAACATTAATTTTAATTTAGAAAAATCACCCCGTGTATCAATGATATCTCCTATAAGAATATCATTAATTTTTATGGCATAATATTCCTCTTCTGTTAAGGTGTTTCCTTTAAACTGAGCAAAGCCTACTGAACCGTATATTAAAGTTGCAAAGAGGCAAATAATTATTTTTTTCATAAGTGTGTTTTTTAAGTTTGGTTAAAAACAAGGATTTAATGCAATTCCTGTTTTAGGATCAATTTTTGTTGCAAAATAATTTAAAGGATTTGTCATAATTTCATTTTTCTTTGCTTTCACGTGCACATGTGAAATGGCATGGCCTTGTTTAATAGCATTGTCAAGGTTGCCCGACCTTCCTTGGTATCCGATAATATCTCCTGCTTGCACTGGCCCAGATATCATTCCAGTTTCTTGCAAATGGAAATAAGTTAATTCTACCTTATCGCCATTAATTGACGAAGTAATGGCAATATGGTGACCAGCTCCATCCTCTTCATATTTTATCGTGGCATTACCATCATACATGGCAAAAATAGGATTGCCCGGGTCATTTTTAATATCTACGCCATTGTGTAGTTTGTAACCAACTTTTCCATAGCAAATTTTATTTTTTTCCTTTCTTGCACAAGTATTATGCAAGCCTCCCGGTATTTTAGACCGATTTTGTGGTGCAATTTCCGGGTTTCTTACCGGATCGCCTGGGCATGGTAGAGGTACACATTCGTTGTTTGCAGTTCTAATATATCCTGACCAACAGGGCGTGGGCCCTTCTGAAGCTGTACCCTTGATTATAAGTCCTTCATAACTAAAATCCCAAGAAATATTTGAAAATTCATCGGATGAAAACTTAATAGGAGACCAATAGCGAAGCTCTATAAAATTTATTTTCGCCGAAGCAGTTATGACTACTTCTTTAAGAGCCTGAACGCATTCTATACAAGAGGAACCCTCAAAGCATTCATGATATGAACAGGTACTACCAGATCCATACATCAATTCCTTCGAATTTTTACTACTCAATACGCTCGTACTCATAGAAGTATTTGAACTTTTAGCATTAATTATTTTTATGAACTGTGTCTTAAGGATACCTTCAGAAGCCCTAAACCCATTTATAAAACTACCTTGTAAATCCGTAATTAATATCTCTCCACTAAATTTATTTAATTGTGAGCTATTATCAGCATACATAGAAAAAATAATAGCAGTAATTTTTTTGTTTACCTTAACTAATAGTATCCTGCTGTAATGTTCTGGATAAATTGTGGTCGCAGGAATTACGGCAATTAGTTGAGAACTATTGCTGAGTTTCTCCATACTTATATTACTAAAATCAGGTGTTACGTAGTTCTCATCGTAATTTTTAGGTTTTAATGAATTTTCTTCTTTACCAAGAAAACTCATCACCTCCTCCTTACTTAAGGTTTCAATTCCATCCGGTGGGCTTCCATTTCTTTCTTTTCTGCAAGCCAAAGTGATCAAGGAAATTCCCATGAAGAGAAATCCTATTTTGAATAATTTTTTTTTCATTCGCTTTCTATCTTTAGGTTAAATTTTTAAACAAAAGGGATTTTTATAATTAATCAAGGTCTATTAGAAAAATTAAATCTATTGCCATGACCAAAAAAATCTATTTGATGATTGAATTTAAGGCTTGAAATTAGAAGGGAAGCTTAGTGTATTGACTTAGTTAGTAAGCGGTAAAAATTCAGTGGTTTAATTAAATGATATTGAAGCTAATTTTCACTGCTTGCTGCTTAAATACTTGAGGTAAAAAGGGGATTAAGGCCATAAGGGATAACTAACACTCATTTTAAAAAAGCCTTAATCCTTATTTTTCAAACCAAACCTGAAAAATCATTCTATTTATCTATTTCTAGTAATTTTTAGGGAATTAGCTTATAGAATACCCAGAGCATACAGATTATTTGTAAATTTGATCACTAAATAAAAGGAAATGAAAACCGAAAACACATCAATTTATTACATTGTTCCAGCGGTAATATGTGGTATTGCAACTGCTTGCGTGGTTACTGGCTCTATTGGCTACATGGTTTTAGGAGCAGTCTTGGGACTTCTCTCTGCAGCTTTCTGGATGAATGTTGTTGTTCCAAAAGGTGAAAAAGCCTGATCAGGACCCAATTCCATTCGTTAAGACTTGGAACCAGTTTTATATTCTTTTGATTATTTGGCTGGTCCTATTGATCGCACTATTTTATCTGTTCACAAAAACTTTTGAATGAGCGGAATAGACTGGTTAGTCCTTTTTTTAACTCTTTTTGTAATTGTCGCTTATGGCATTTATAAAAGTCGCGGGACAGAAAACATCGATGGTTTCCTCCTCGGAAATAAGTCCTTTCCATGGTATAGCGTAACCCTTTCGGTGATGGCTACACAAGCCAGTGCCATTACTTTTCTTTCGGCACCGGGATTGGCATTCTCATCTGGAATGTCATTTGTTCAATTTTATTTCGGCCTTCCGCTGGCCATGATTGTACTTAGCATTACCTTTGTCCCCATTTTTCACAAATTAAAGGTTTATACCGCCTACGAGTTTCTCGAAAAACGTTTTGATCTAAAAACTAGAGCTTTAACGGCATTTTTGTTTCTTGTACAACGGGGACTTTCAACCGGAATAACCATATATGCGCCATCCATTATTCTGTCAACAATTTTAGATATTGATACCACCTACACCACCTTATTTATTGGTGGATTGGTCATCACTTATACCGTTTATGGAGGTACAAAAGCAGTTTCCTATACTCAAATGCTACAAATGACGGTTATTTTTTCTGGTTTATTAATTGCCGGAATATTAGTCGTGAAGCTTTTGCCAGAAAGTATTGGCTTTGCTAAAGCATTGCAAATTGCGGGTAAAATGGGGCGTACAAATGCCATTGATTTCTCCTTCGACTGGAATAATCAGTACACCGTTTGGAGCGGATTAATAGGGGGTTTCTTTTTGCAATTATCCTATTTTGGAACTGATCAAAGTCAGGTGGGACGATATCTCACAGGTTCATCTATTGGCCAAAGTCGCTTGGGTTTATTAATGAACGGCCTAGTGAAAATACCCATGCAATTTTTAATTCTACTTATTGGCGTTCTTGTTTTTACCTTTTATCAGTACCAACAGCCACCTATTTTCTTCAATAGTTATGAATTAGGAAAGCTTGAAAGGAGTGCATACAGTGCTGATCTTCAGAAAATTAAAAATGATTATTCGGATGCTTTTAGTGAAAAGCAAAAGGAAATTAAGCATTTGGAGCTTGCTTTAGATGCAAAAGATGAAAAGGCTATCAATAGCCAAAGGAGCATTCTGGAAGCTGCCGACAAAAAAACAAAGGGAATTAGGCAGCAGGCGGTCGATTTGATGAAGAAAAACGATCCAGAGGCCGAGACCAATGATAATAATTATGTTTTTCTGAGTTTCGTAACAAAGTATCTCCCCCAGGGACTAATAGGTTTGCTTATTGCGATTATTTTTTTAGCCTCCATGGGATCAACCGCAAGCGCCCTCAACTCCTTGGCATCCACCACAGTAGTCGATATTTATAAGCGCCTCATTAATCAAAATGCTTCCGACGCAAAATACCTATCCGTTTCGAGGTGGCTAACAATTGCTTGGGGTATTTTAAGCGTTCTGATGGCTTTATATGCGAGCAAAATGGGTAATCTGCTTGAGGCCGTTAATATTTTAGGATCCTTGTTCTATGGCACCATACTCGGGATATTTCTTGTTGCCTTTTACCTCAAAAAGATTGGAGGGTCTGCTACTTTCATTGCCGCAATTATCACCGAAGTAATCATTTTTTCCTTATGGATGATGGAAACCATGGCATTCCTTTGGTTAAACGTTGTGGGATGCACACTGGTGATACTGATTGCCATACTCTTGCAGCGTTTCCAAAAGAAGGCTTTGGAAAGACCAGCCTTTTAAAGATTATAAATTGTGATCATTCTTTGATTTCATCTTTTTGCTGAAAAAAACATCAAAAAAGTAGAGGACAACAATTATATCTACAAAAATAAAGAGATTAATTAAAAAGCCGTAAGAACTATTATCAAGGGCAAATTGGGGCATGGTAAATTCAAACCAGGCTGTTTCCGGCGACTGGCTCCATTCTATTTTAAAGAATAGGATTCCTAATACAAATAAGATTGCGGATATAAAAAACAGGGCAATCCCATTGATAAGCCATTTACCAAACAATGATTTTTGAGGTACTGGGCTATGTTCTAACTGGATTTTTTCCATCAAATTACGACCAAAGCTCATAGATGGTTCATCGAGTTCGAGTGTAGAAATTTGGATATGAATCGACTTAATTTCTTCAAAAAGAGCGATAAATTCAACATCTGATTTCAATAATTGCTCCAAATGATTTCTTTCTTCGAAAGAAGCTATTCCATCTAAGTAATTCCAGATTAATTGTTCAAGATTGTTCATAATAGATCCCTCACTTCCTGCTTTAATATACCTTCAATTTGTTCTTTAAGTCTCTGTCTTGCCCTATGCAATTTTACTTTTACAGTATTTGATTCCATGCCTAGGGCCTGGGCAATTTCTCCTAACGACTGCTCCCCTTGATAAAAAAGGGTGATTATTGCCGCATCTACCGGAGCTAATTGAGATACCGCTAAATTAACATAATACATTTTAGATTTATGTTCTACATCATTTACGCCAAGATCAGAAATGTGACCTTCCATTTGAATAATACTTGATTCATCATCAATAGATTGTGTGTCCAATCTTTTCCTCCTTAAAGAAGTCATAGAGGTTGTATAAACAATACGATAAAGCCAAGTACTAAATTTAGAGTTTTGCTTGAATGTAGCTAAAGCACGAAAAGCCTTGATGAAACTATCCTGCGAAATTTCCTCTGCATCTTCACGGCACTTAGAAAACCTCAAAGCAAGCGTAAATACAAATCGTTGATGTTTCTTGATGATCTGGGCATAAGCCCCTTTATCACCTTGAAGCACCTTGCTTATTAAGTCTATATCTTTATCGTCGCGCATTAATCATCTTTTGTGACGCCATTTAGGATCTTTAGGTTACATCCAGTAGAAAATAAAAAAACATTAATTAGATGTAACCTCTTTCAAAAGCAAGTAGTCTTAGTTTATAGAATCGAAAAATGCACAATTTTTAAACAATAAATAAAATAGATTAATATGAATGAAGAAATTTTAGTACCGATTTTATTTTTCCTAGGACTATTCGCAACAATTTTGGGAATACGCTATCTCCAAAACCAAGAAAACATGTTAATGATTCAAAATGGCATGGATCCAGGAACACGAAAACCTAAATCGCCAACATTTATTATCCTCAAAATAGGTTTGTTATTAATTGGAGCTGGACTTGGACTTTTTACAGCCTTTGTGCTTGATAATACCATTATGAACTATAATGAATATAATAATAACCCATCACTTTATTTTTCATTAATCGCTATTTTTGGCGGATTAGGGCTCTTTATTTCTCATTTAATTGAGATGAAAGAAAGCAAAGAAAAATAAAAATTATAAGTAAAATAATCCCAACAGAGATAAATTCTTTATTGGGATTATTTTTACGTTTTCGGAATAATCGCAACTGTTAACCTACTCACACAAGTCATTTTTCCGCGATCATCATAAAGTTTTATATCCCAAACATGGGTTTTACCTCCAATATGAATAGGCGTACAAATTCCGGTTACAAAGCCTGATTTTACAGGCCTCAAGTGATTGGCATTTACTTCTAAACCTACTCCAATATATTTATCCGAATTTATTACCAAATTGGAGGCCACGCTACCAAGAGTTTCGGCTAATACCACCGATGCACCACCATGTAAAATGCCATAAGGCTGCCTAGTTTTTTCATTTACGGGCATACGAGCAGATAGGGAAACGGGTGTAATTTCGGTGAATTCAATTTCTAGAACCTCACCAATATGTCCCTTAGGACGTCCATTTAAATCTTCCACACTAAACTCTTCTGCCCAAATCATAAGTATCTTTCCTTTAAAATATGTTGATGATGATTTACATGACCTGCTAAAATATATACCAAGGCGCGTACCGAAATCGGTCTATCGTTTGAAATTCCTGAGCGATTCAACTCTTCTTCATTAAAAGATTTTAGCAAATACATGGTCGATTTCCGAAGCACAATAAACTCATCTACAAGGCTTTGCAGACTACGAGTGGCAAAATGTGCATATTTTACATAATCATTCTCATCAAATCCGGGCAAGGCTGTTGCATCTTGACGCGCAAAACGCAAAGCACGGTAAGACATAATACGCTCTGTATCAAGTATATGCCCTACAACTTCTTTGATGGTCCATTTGCCCTCTGCATAGGCATAGCAGGCTTTTTCTTCCGAAATTTCACTCAAAAATTTTGGCAATGAGTCGATTTGGCTTTCTAATTCTACCAAAACATCATCGCCTACGGTATCAATATATCCCTTATAAAAAACAGGAAATTCATCAGCTTGCGGTCGTAGGTACATAAGTCATATTACTTTTTAAAACAATGCGGAAGGTGGTACCTTTTCCAATTTCAGAGTCCTTTACAAAAACACTGCCTTGATGATAATTCTCGACAATTCGTTTAGTTAGCGAGAGTCCCAAGCCCCAACCACGCTTGCGGGTGGTATATCCAGGCTGAAATACCGTATCAAAATTTATTCTCGGTATGCCTGCACCAGTGTCAGTAATATCAATAAATACTTGCTCTTTTACCAAGTTCTCTTTTATCTCTATTTTAATGCTACCTTCATTATCAATGGCATTAACCGCATTTTTAAGGATATTTTCAATCACCCAATCAAATAAGGGTACATTTACTAAAGCCTCCACTTGCTTATCGCCAGACAGAATAAACTCAATTTTATCGCTAACTCTTACTTTAAAATAATTGACAAATTCTTCAACCACCTCATACACCACGTGATTATGAAGAATGGGCTTAGAACCGATCTTAGAAAACCGGTCGGCAACCGT
>NZ_JBIILQ010000094.1:0-9549 GCF_044232565.1 Daejeonella sp.
ATCAACAGATATACTCACTTGAGGCAAGGCAATTGTTTTAACAGAAATACTAGTTGAGGTCAAGCTACAACCATTTAAGGATGTAACCGTAACTGAATAATTACCAGCCTTATTTGCGGTTATAGTTTTTGAAGACTCCCCAGTTGACCATAAATAGGAAATACCCTCACTTGCAGTTAAAACAACAGAATTACCTTCACACAAAATCAAAGAACCAGTGTAGGTAATGGTACTTGGCGCACAACTCGTAAGTACAATCTCCTTTGAAAAGGCAAAACATCCACTAGCATTTGAAAATCTCAATTTATAAGTACCCGATTGAGAGCCTAAAAGAGTATTACCAACAGCCCCCGGAATTAACACATCATCTTTATACCACTGATAGGTGCCATCGCTAGTAACCGTAGAAGAAAGCTTTACAGTGCTTCCCTGTACAAAGGAAGTCGACCCATCAACAGATATACTCACTTGAGGCAAGGCAATTGTTTTAACAGAAATACTAGTTGAGGTCAAGCTACAACCATTTAAGGATGTAACCGTAACTGAATAATTACCAGCCTTATTTGCGGTTATAGTTCTTGAAGACTCACCAGTTGACCATAAATAGGAAATACCCTCACTTGACGTTAATACAATCGAATTCCCTTCGCATAAAACTAAAGAACCAGTGTAGGTAATGGTACTTGGCGGACAATCAAATGCTTTACTTCCAGTTCGTCTATAATTACCCTGAAAAGTGCCCCAAACTGGCTCTTTATCAGTAAGTCCCAGATTTGTTAAAGGGTCATTAATGTCCCCCATTTGTTTTGGTACACCAAAGTTGAGTTTGTCTAATCCGATATTTTGCTCATTAAAAAAGATATTAGAATTGAGCGACTTTATAGAGGCTAGTTTATTTTCAACTGAGTAACTTATGGATTTATCATCCTTAATCGTTGATATTCCTGCGTTTAATGTGTTGGTTTTAGGATTATCGTAAATACCAAAGAATTTGCCGTTCTCTGTTCCACCATATACCATATTTTGGATGTATAAAATATTTGCTGAAATTGGTTCTGCTGCATTGTATTTCCATTTAACGACTTTATTTAAATCAATAGCAGTAATAACGCCATTTATATTTGCAAAATAAATATTGCCAAACTCAGAAATAGCTGGAGTGGATTTAATTGAATGGCCTGATTCATATTTCCAAACTACTTGTCCATTTTCAGGATTAATTCGGTAAAAATCTCCCTTATTGGTGCCAATGTAAATGAAGCCATTAGCATCTATCACGGGGGAGCTTTCAATAGGGCTTCCCAAGTTAGACGCCCAGACTGTCGAAACAGTGCTATTATCATTTAATTTGACCTTTAATATTTTACCAGACAAGGTTCCTAATATCAAATTGTTATTTTGATCAACTGCCGGAGACTTTGTAATTATTTCATTAAGATTAACTTTCCATTTAGCTGATTGCTGTATGATGTTAGTCCGAATATCAAATCCATAAATAGTACCTTGATCACTTGTGAAAATTAGTTTTCGATCTCCAGTAATTACTGCAGAAGCATTTATTGGTGCATCAGATATGATGTTCCAAGCAACCTTGCCAGTTTTAGAATCAATTGCAAAGAAATTCTTATTTGAAACCCCTAGATAAATTCTATCAAATTGAGAATCAATGGTTGGAGTAACTAAAGATAAACCACCCAAAGGAATTGTAGGCCAAAGAGGCGCACCGGTTTTATTAAATCCATTTAAGGAACTTCCACTAGTTATGAATACAGATGAATCTGCTGTTACAGATGGCGTAGTAAAAATTTTAGATGATACTACCAGGGGGTAGATAGAATTTCCTACACGGTTTACTAAACTTACTGAGGCTCCATTTATTGGATCAAAATTTGAATCTGCAGCATATATTATGTTGGAATTTAATGCAGTAATACCTCCTAAAAATGCTCCTTTAAAAGTTTTTGTAAAAGAAACTAAGGAAATATATGCAACTGTTGAATCTTTTCCCCCATCATTATCAGTAATGCGCAACATGAGCTTGTTAGTTCCTTGCTTATAATAATTAACGAAAATAGTGTCACTTGAGTTAACTAAACTATCATTTACAAACCACTCGTATTTAGTAATTACTCCATCCTTATCCAAACTGCCGTATGATGAATAGGTTGCTCTTATGATATTATATTCGCCAACATTATTAAATGTCTTATTTTCAAATTTTGTAACCCTAGGCCTCGAATTGAAAGGTATAGCTGATAAAGAATTACTATAGGTGCTTTCCTCATTATCAAAATTGCCTGCAACAAGCCGGTAATAATATTTCTTATTTAATTCAAGTCCAATCTTATCAATATAGGTGTTCAATTTGCCAGAAATCGAATCTATTAATACGGTAGGGTTTTCAAGTTCACCTCTATAAATTTTAAAATATTTTATGTTTTTATTGGAATTTGTATTCCAAAAAAGTGTGTCAGTTTTATTACCAGGCTTTACATTCAGTAAATTCGCAGGCGATATAAAAGTTTTAAAATTAAATTTTGGAGACCACTTACTAAATGCTTTCCCATTGCTAGAATTTACTCTCCAAAAATATTTAGAATTATGAGACAAGCGGTTTTGAGTAAGGGATGTATCCGCAACTGTTTTCTCAACCAAATCAGAACTAAATGTTGAATCTGTACTATACTGAATGGTATATAGTGACGCATTATCAGTTTTTTCCCACTTAAATACGATATTCGTATCTGTTTTTAAAGCAAGATTTAAAGGTGATTTTAATTTTGTCGGAGTAAATGCAATCGTCTTTATTTCGTTAGAAAAACCACTTTCTAGATCGGATAATCCAACTGAACTAAATCTATAATAAATGGGTTTATTAAAATCTTGATTTAAAGAATCTATAATTATTGTATTTGGCTTTATGGTTTGATATTTTGTAATAGGTACCGTTGTTAAACCTTTATAAATATTTATTCCCTTTATTTTTTCAATCCCAAATTGAGTTATTTTAAACGAAACTTCACCATTTTTTGAACTGTCTACAACTACATAAGGAGAAGGATAGCTAAATATACTTTCATATACTCCTGCATCTGGATTAGAACCCGTTGCCCCTGTTCGGCTCATTCCAAGAATGTCTTTGTTTATGCCCGAAATTGAACGAGCCAAGCCAATTGCCGGCGAATAATCAGCCAGCCTGTAGTCCTTATTTAAACTATCTAAAAATCTTGGATGCTCGTCAAGATTAGTAGTTGTACCAGGAAATCCTCCTTTAATTATACTATTTTCAACTGTTATAATACCTGTATAAGCAATATCAGCACTAGCCCATAAAATTGAATTTTTAAAATTTACTATATAATTTGAATTGCCTGAACTAAAAAGATAGCCTGAATTTCCAACATAAGTAAAATGATTAACAGATGCAGCTGAACTTACAGAATTAGATAGTTCAAAAAAGGTATTGGGTGAATTACCATAAGCCAAACAATTATTCATTGTAAATGTTCCGCTTTGGGTACTAATAACACCCCCAGAAGCGCCATTGTCTTTAAATATACAAGATTCAATTATTGGACTTGATAATCTTTCAAGAATTGCAGAGCCGGCAACTCGAGTAGATCCATTAGAAAAAGTTAAACCCTGAAAAAGAGTATTCCCTGCGTTTTCGATGAAAAAAATGTTAGAATTAAGCATTGGTTTTATGATGACTTTACTTGCCCCATTAATTCCTATGAAATTAATAGCCTTATCAGAAAAAACGATATTATCTAAATAAATACCATCCGAAATTAAGATTGAATCACCATTTACCGCTTCAGAAGAAGCAGCAGAAATTTTTAATTTCGGACTCGCTATACTTCCAATATTGGAGTCATTCCCATTTTTAGCTACATAAATTATATTATTAGGAGAGGCAGAAACTATATCAGAAAATGAACTTTCTAATCCATAATTATCATAGCTTAAATCCAAGCTATCCATGGCAGATATTTTGTAATAATATTTTGTAAGGGCTGTTAAATTGCGATCAATATAATTTGTGCTCACAGAACTTCCCAACTTCGAAAAAGTAGTGCCATTGGTTGAGCGGTAGATAGTATAACTATTGACACCAGGTGAATTGCTTGCAGTCCAGGCTAGTCTGATTTTCTTTGAAGCGAAATCTATTTTTAAATCAGCAGGCGCCTCAGGTGTTTTATTGGCAGGCGAATACCAAGACTCATTGCCATCAAACTGATCATCCGTGCCATCCTTACTGGCATCATAAGCAGTAATAGCAATGTCCTCATCAATGGATATTCCAGCGGGTAAGGTATAGGTTAAAACATTCCCTGCATCAACAGAATTTTTATAGGAATAACCAGTAAAGCCTCCATGGTATATTTTATATCCTGCGATATCGGATTCGGTATTGGCTGTCCAGGTTAGGACTACACGGCCGGCTGAAAGAGATTTTACAATATTGATAGGCATTGAAATTGGAGCTGTAATAATTGGAGTAGCGGATGATGAGCTAACATTTATTATACCAAGTTCAAAATCATTTGTTTTATCAAAAATCTGATTTTTTACATCATTACCCATTAAGGAAGCCCAATAATTATTTGAGGCATCTATTGTAAAATTACTTTTATTGGTCACGCGCACAAAGTAATAATCTTTTAAACCGTGAAAATTATTATATGTTATTGTATTAGGCCCATAATGAATATTAAAGTCATAGTAATTTGAATATGAGAATGTATTATAACTAATTGTATTATTTTTAGCTTCAATGTATCCACTTGGTAATTCAATTGCTGCGAATTGGTTTTTTTTGCCTGATTTAATAACTTGATTGTAGCTAAATACTGTGTTATTATTACTTGATAAATCAACAGCCCTATTTAAATTACCAACTATTATATTATTTTGAATTGTTAAACCAGTAAAAATATATGTACCACTTATACCAATACCATCTCCGCCATTTTCAGAAATTAAATTTTTTCTTATAGTATTTTGATCTCTACTGATAACCAAACCGGTAGATCCATTATTATAAATAATATTTTGTTCTATTGTGTTATTTGAAAAGCCTGTTGTAACGTCACCCCAGCTGAAATTAAACCCAATACCGCCATTATTCTTAACCAGGTTTTTTTTAATCAAATGATTGTTAGAATTATTTCTATAGCCGCCAAAACTAAATCCTGAATATTGGTTATTAACAAAGGTATTTTCAATAATATTGCAAAAAGTAAAACTTCCAACACCATTATCTTCTGTACCTGCGCTAGTGGTTGTACCGTCAACGTTAAAACTAAATAGATTTTGAAAAAGCAAAGAATTTGTTGTTTTTTTAAAGTTTATACCGTAGGTATTATTAATGAATGCTGAATTCTTAACTTGAATTGTAGCATCATCAAGTCTTAAACCTTCTTTTGCATAAGAAAAACGACAAAATTGAAAAACTGATCCAGAAGTATATTCATAGTTACTAGTATAAACTGATGTCGTTCCTTTTAACCATATTTTGTCCCAAGAACCCCTAGTTTTAGATGATAGATTACTTGTAAATATAATTGAATCAGTTTGTGAACCAACTGCGTTTATTGTACCTTCAATTTTAAGATATTTTGCTTCCTCAAATCTTACTTCTACACCTGGTTCAATTGTAAGTGTTGCACCAGAATTTACCAATAAGTTGTTTTTGATTAAATACGGACTTGCCGCTTTTGTCCAAGTAGTATTTGTTGCTATAACTCCGCTCACTTCAGTTTGCGCCTTCAATAAACCTATAGAAAAAACAAAACACATCAATAAAATCAAGATGTATTTAATTTTGGTTTTGGATCTCTGATCTGTAATTATTCTATTCAATCTCTTAAATTTATTATCAAAGGTTGATGACTAAACTTATAAAAAAAATATTGATTTTATAAAAATAAACTAATATTCGACTATAAAGTAAATACTTTGCGTTAATCGTGTGATTAACAGAATGTAACAGGTTTTTTTTGGGGGGGGGGAGGGGGGATTAAACGCAGATTTTTATATTTGAGAATTCAATTAATGACAAATAAAGATTTGTAATTAATGCGCATGTTTTTCGAAATTATAAAATGAATAAGCACAACAAAGCGATGCATTGATTTAATTTGTATGCTAATTCACGCTTACATATATTATTAAAAAAGGACTTTGGGCCAAAACAAAAAAGCCACTGAAAAAATTCAGTGGCTTCAAATTTTAAAAAAGCTTTCGCTAAATAAAATTATTTAGGTAAAACTACAGAGTCAATTACGTGAATAACTCCGTTGCTTGCTCCAAGATCTGTAGCAACAACAGTAGATACACCACCATTTTCGTCAGTAAGAATTACTTTGCCACCTTTTATGGAAGCAACTAAAGTAGCGCCACTTAAAGTTTTGATACTTAAAGAACCTTTAGCATCAGTAATAGCCTTTACTACTGCAGCAGCATTTAAATTACCAGCAACAACATGGTAAGTTAAAATTTTAGCCAATGTAGCTTTGTTTTCAGCTTTTAATAAAGTTTCAACAGTCCCTTTTGGTAATTTTGCAAAAGCAGCATTTGTTGGAGCAAATACAGTAAAAGGGCCAGCACTTTGTAATGCAGCAACTAAATCTGCAGCTTTTACAGCAGCAACTAAAGTTGTGTGATCACTAGATCCTACTGCAACATCAACGATAGTTTTTTGAGCACTCGCAGAAAAAGCAATAGATAAAGCAGCAAATAATGTTAAAGCAATTGATTTGATTTTCATAATCTTTTTTTTATCGGTTAGATTCCAAACACGTTAATTCGTGCATTAATTACAGCACAAGATACCTGATTTATCAAGCCCTAAACAGGCTCAAATATTGTTTTACAATTAAATTACATTCGGATTAACGATTATTATTGAGGTTAAGCTGTGGAATAAACAATGATTTATGTCTTTATATATTAGTTTGTAAGGTTTAAAGAAATTATAGTTAAAAAATCAATCCATAACTATTACTATTATCCCAATTCAGTGATTAAAATTGTTACATAAGATTTGCTAGAACAAGGAAGGAATTAGAGTGATTCTTATCAATCAAAATAAACTATCAAATTAATTGAGGTAATTTATTTGCAAGATCCACAAATACAAAACACATAAATTCCAAAAGCAGCCAATCAAATTACTCACTGTAATTAAAATTGATAATCGATGTTTCGATTGTTTAGGAAATTTGACAGCAATTGGATTTATGTTAGTTAAAGTGCTGGTATTGGCGTCGGCAAATAATAGAGTAATACAATTAATATAATAGAGCGAAAAACATTGGATTCAATATCAGCGCTACCAAGATTTATGACAAAGAATGTGCATACGGAATGTCTTTGCTTTGCATCAAGGATTAATCATTGATTTAATTCATCCCTTAAAGACGGCATGGATTTTTTAATGACTATGCTGGCCAGTTTTTCAAAAGTCATCAACAGAAAAATAAAAATCCCAATACTGGTGGGCATTGAGCAGTTAATTATGAGTTAATTTAGACTAAGCCCTATACTTAAATTAATTTTTTTTGTTTTAAATCCAAGCGTGGTTTTTTACCAATAGTAAATTAAATTACAGAATTTTTTTATTAATAATAATCAAGGTAAATTTCTGCTCAATTTTTTCATTTTGACAAATTTTACAGACCTAAATTAGCTTAGAGCTTATCAAAGGTTTATTATGTGCAACAAACTAAATAATAAAATATCCTAATTAACTAGAACTATTCAATCGAAAAATCATCCTCCAATGAAGTCAATTTTTTACTTGCTATTTAGCCTATTGATTCTACTAAGTTCAATACCTGCATTTTCCCAAATCGGCATCGGAACCAACACCCCGGCAGCTTCAGCGGCCTTGGAAGTAAGCTCTGGCACCAATAATAAAGGAATATTAATCCCCAGATTAAGTGCTAGCCAAAAAGATGCCATTAGCAACCCTGCCGAAGGCTTAATGATTTATCAAACCTCAGCTCCTGCAGGGTTTTATTATTATACTGGCACGGCCTGGAAATTGATGGTTACGCAAGCCGATTTAGCCACTAAAGTAGATAAGGTCACAGGCAAAGAGCTTTCCACCAACGACTATACTACATCTGAGAAAACCAAGCTTGCCGCCATTATTGGCAGCAATACAGGAGATCAAGACCTAAGTACCTACGCAACTACTTCCCAGCTGGCTAACAAAGCAAATTCATCGGATGTAACAACCAGCTTAACCACTAAAGTAGATAAGGTAACAGGCAAAGAGCTTTCCACCAACGACTATACCACAATTGAGAAGACTAAGCTTGCCGCCATTACTGGCAGCAATACAGGTGATCAAGACCTAAGTGGCTTCGCAACTACTTCTCAGCTGGCTAACAAGGCAAATTCATCGGATGTAACAACCAGCTTAACTGCTAAAGTAGATAAGGTAACAGGCAAAGACCTATCTACCAACGACTATACTACAGCTGAGAAGGCCAAGCTTGCCGCCATTACTGGCAGCAATACAGGTGATCAGGACCTTAGTGGCTTCGCAACTACTTCTCAGCTGGCTAACAAGGCAAATTCATCGGATATAACAACCAGCTTAGCCACTAAAGTAGATAAGGTAACAGGCAAAGACCTTTCCACCAACGACTACACTACAGCTGAGAAGGCCAAGCTTGCCGCCATTATTGGAAGCAATACAGGTGATCAGGATTTGAGTTCCCTTGCGAGTAATACAGCCCTTGCATTAAAAGCAAGTGCTACTGATTTAACTAGCGGTTTGGCATTAAAAGTAGATAAAGTAACAGGCAAGGATTTATCAAGCAATGATTATACCGCAGCAGAAAAAATAAAAGTTTCAAATCTGTCGGGCACCAATACTGGTGATCAGACCAATATTTCGGGCAATGCTGCTACAGCAACAAAATTAGCTGCAACTAAAAACATCAATGGAGTAGCATTTGATGGTAGCACAGATATAACAATAACAGCATCTGCGGACGCTGGCACCTTAACAGGCACCACCTTAAATTCAACGGTAACAGGATCTAGTTTAACGAGTGTAGGAACATTAGCAAGCTTAACGGTAAGCAATCCAATAACAGGAAGTGTAACAGGCAGTTCAGGTTCTACCACAGGCAATGCTGCTACAGCAACAAAATTAGCTGCAACTAAAAACATCAATGGAGTAGCATTTGATGGTAGCACAGATATAACAATAACAGCATCTGCGGACGCTGGCACCTTAACAGGCACCACTTTAAAGTCAACGGTAACAGGATCTAGTTTAACGAGTGTAGGAACATTAGCAAGCTTAACGGTAAGCAATCCAATAACAGGAAGTGTAACAGGCAGTTCAGGTTCTACCACAGGCAATGCTGCCACAGCAACAAAATTAGCTGCAACTAAAAACATTAATGGAGAAGCATTTGATGGTAGCACAGATATAACCGTAACAGCGGATGCTAGCACCTTAACAGGCACCACTTTAAAGTCAACGGTAACAGGATCTAGTTTAACGAGTGTAGGAACATTAGC
>NZ_JBIILQ010000095.1:0-9483 GCF_044232565.1 Daejeonella sp.
ATTTCATTAAAAAAGTAATTTGCGTAGCCGGAATAGCCATCGATCATTACTTTGAAATACTTTTCCATGATACAAAGATTCAAATTTATGTTTGAAAATGGTAGTTTTAATTGTTGATTTATAATTCCCCTTTAGTTGGGGTTCTCAGCTCATTAACTAAATAGATAGAATGATGCTTATCATCCTTCGGAGCTACCTTAAAATATTGATCAAATCAAATTTGAAAGATATTTCTCCGCTTTTTCATGCATTGCTATCTTTTTGCTTTCATCCCATTTATCGAAAGTCCGGACCAGCATACTCAGCCTCGGATTTTTTAAGAAAAAAACACGCTGTTTATCCAAGAAGCGCCAAAATAGGGCATCCCAAACTTCCTGCCATTCTCCTTTTGGGTAATCACTCATTTTCATCAAGTAATTGCTTCCACTAACGTAGGGCTTCGACGACATGAGTCCGCCATCTGCATATTGACTCATTCCATACACATTGGGAACCATCACCCAATCGTAGGAATCAATAAACAATTCCATAAACCAACGGTACACTTCATCTGGGTCGAATTCGCAGAGTAGCATAAAATTACCAAGCACCATAAGTCGCTCGATATGATGGCAATAACCCGTTTTTAAAATCTTTTTGATCGTCTCATCAATTGGCGAAATGCCCGTTGTTCCATCGTAAAAACTTGCCGGAATCTTCTTATCAAAAGACCAGTAATTCTTAGTCCTTTCTTCGGTGCCCTTGCTAATATAAATTCCCCGAATAAATTCACGCCATCCAATAACTTGTCTGATAAATCCTTCCAATGAATTGATGGGAACCCCATTTTCTCTACTAAACGCTATCAGTTGAGTAATGATTTGATCGGGGGTGAGGAGGCCAATATTGAGCATGGGACTAATTACACTATGATTTATAATGATTTCATCTCTTAAGATAGCATCCTCAAAATCCCCAAATTCAGCCATTCTATTTTTAAGAAATTGATGAAGCCATTTTTCGCTCGCTTCAAATCCTATGGGATAAATAAATGTTTCACTCAGCTCACCGATATTGTTATTGAAGTGCTTATTAACATATTCGTGTGATTCTTTGGTATAGGAATCGATGGGTGGAAATTCAGTTTTTACTACCGCTTTATTTTTGGGATATTTTTTTCGATTTTCAACATCATAGGTCCATTGACCACCTTCAGGACCCCCATGTCCATCAATTAAAATGTTTCTGCGAATGCGCTCTTGCTTGTAAAATTCAGTCTGGTAAAATTTCTTTTTCGTAGACTTAAAAAAGGACTTTAAATCATCATTGCTATTCAAAAACATGGGCGAATCCAAAATATTGACATGGATATTCAATGATTCGCAGACAGTTTTTATTCGCTTTAATAACCAATTGTCGCATGGGTCGATTATGCTTATTGAACTTAGTCCTAAGGCATGTAAATTGGGGATGAGGAGCCTTATATCTGATTCATTATCAGCTGATTGGATATAGTTTATAGAAAATCCCTTCTCTAGCATGAAATTTTGATAAAACTTCATGCTTGCTCTGTGAAAAGCAATTTTTTGCTTGTGGAAGTTAAATTGCCTAAAGAATAAAAATTCTTCAATTAAGTAAATTGGGCCTTCAAGACTGAATAGTGGATTAAATTGAAATAATTGATTAGGAAAAATTATTTTAATGGTATTATTCATGCTTTTTTCTGTTTCCTATTAGGTCGGTTTTGTTTTGAATCAGTTCCTCAAGGCAAGAGATGCTCCCTTAGGATAGTTTATTGTGAATATGTGTAGTTAAAAATAAGTAAACAGGTGTTTTTTAATAGTTTTTATTTCTGTTTAGAAGATATTTTAAGGCATCTGTTGCCCAAAGTGCCCATAACACAAGAACAGGCTGAAAGAATAACCTAATTAATCGTTTTTGGTCCGTATCCAGGCCGAAAGCATCTATTCCGTTGGTATATTGAGAGATGTTACCTGGAAAAATGAGTATGTAAAAAATGGCAAGGGCAATGCCTGCTTTAATTTTGTGTTTTACCCAGAAAACCATAGCTAAACCTAGTGCGATTTCAACAATGCCAGATGATAGCACCACAAAATCCATGAAAGCAGCATCATGTGGTAACCAACCGGGTACCTGAGCAAGAAACTCTTTTCGTTGAGTTGTCAAATGACCAATTCCAGCCATTACCATCAATGAGCCTAATAGAATTCTAAGTGAATTTTGAAAAAAGCTTGTTTTCATTTTGTCTGGTTTAAGAATATGTTGAACGTATAAATATAGGATGCTTTTTTGACAGGAGCTTCATACCAACAGAATAAACTTACGGTTTTGGCATCACCAATTAGCCCACTAAGCTAAAAGGTACGCCATCTTGTCGGTTAAGTTTTTATCGTAGTTTGCTTATGAAAAAAATCGACCAGTATTTAAACAATAATATAAACTAATGACCCTTCTATTTTGTTGAGGCTAAATTTGGATGCAATAGTTTTAAAAGAACAGCCCAACTTACCATTAATGGTATCATTATTGACTTAGATGTTCATGACACTTAATTTGTAAATAAATATTGCGAAAATTAAGAAATTAAATAAATATTATTCCCGAATATTATACCCCTGATTAAAAAAATAAATGAATAGAGCAATCTTGTTAGATAAGCGTCCGGTAGGAAAACCTACTTTGGAAGACTTCAAATTTATTGAAGAAGAGAATCCAGCACCAGCAGAGGGACAGGTTCTCTTGAAGACACTTTTCGTTTCTGTTGATCCTTATCTCAGAGGAAGAATGAGCAGTGCAAAATCTTATATTCCTCCATTTCAATTAAATGAACCAATTCAGTCAGGTATTATTGCGGAAGTTACCGAATCCAGAAATCCTGACTTCAAGGTTGGTGATTTTGTTTCAGCACTACTGGATTGGAAGGAATTTCAAGTGTCAGATGGAAAAGACCTGGTAAAGGTTGATGGAGATGCTGCTTCACTATCTTCCTATCTAGGTATTTTAGGGATGACTGGTTTAACAGCTTATTTGGGTTTGACAGAAATTGGAAAGCCTAAAGCTGGTGAAACATTGGTGGTTTCAGGAGCGGCCGGCGCAGTTGGTAGTGTGGTAGGGCAGATAGGTAAGATTCTGGGCTGCAAGGTTATTGGCATAGCTGGCTCGGATGAAAAAACAAGGATTTTGACCTCCAAATTTGGTTTCGATGCAGCCATTAATTACAAAACATCCCCGGATTTGAAAACAGACATAAAAAATGTAGCACCTGATGGTGTTGATATCTATTTTGACAATGTTGGAGGAGTAATTTCTGATGCTGTACTTGCAAATATTAACCAGTTTGCGCGGGTACCCGTTTGTGGAGCAATATCATTATACAACGACACAGAAATAGCTCTTGGCCCAAGGTTACAACCAATTCTGGTAAGAAACAGCGTCTTGATGCAAGGCTTCATTATGTTTAACTATGCAACAAAATTTCCGCAGGCTATCAAACAACTCACTACTTGGCTAAACGAAGGCAAATTAACTTATACAGAAACAATCGTCAATGGTTTTGATCAAATTCCACAAGCTTTTATCGACCTGTTTGAAGGCAAGAATGAAGGTAAAATGATCGTTAAAATATAACTCAACAAAAAAATAGATATGTTAAATTTTGAATTTAAAAATCCAACCAAAATAATTTTTGGAAAAGGACAAATAGGAAATCTGGGTAAAGAAATTCCAAAAAATGCAAAGGTATTAATGGTATATGGTGCTGGCTCTATTAAGTCGAACGGTATATATGAGCAAGTAAAAAAGGCACTGAGCGACTTTGAAGTATTAGAATTTTCGGGCATTCCGGCTAATCCGGAATATGAAGTTTTGATGGATGCTTTAAAAGTTATCAAGGAAGAGAATATTACATATTTACTTGCCGTTGGAGGCGGTTCTGTGATAGATGGAGTTAAATTCCTTTCGTCAGCAGCTTTGTACACCGGCAACACTCCGTGGGATATCCTAAAAAACTCAATCAGAACAGAAAATGGTCTTCCTTTTGGAACGGTGCTGACATTACCTGCTACCGGTTCTGAAATGAACTCTGGTGCTGTAATTACCAGAAAAGAGACCGGCGAAAAACTAGGTATGGGTGGTCCGGGACTTTTCCCTCAATTTTCAATATTAGATCCGCAGGTGGTAACATCTATACCAGAACGACAGCTGGCAAATGGTATTATGGATGCCTTTTCACATGTGCTAGAACAATACATGACTTATCCTATTGGAGCAATCTTACAGGATCGTATTGCCGAAAGTATTATGCAGACATTAATTGAAATTGCCCCGAGGATCATGAAAAACACATCTGATTACGAAGCGGCAGCCAATTTTATGTGGAGTTGTACGATGGCCTTAAACGGACTCATCCAAAAGGGAGTTCCTACAGATTGGGCGGTGCATGCAATGGGGCATGAACTAACAGCCTTGTTTGGAATAGATCATGCCAGAACATTGGCTATAATAGCGCCAAGTCACTATTACTATAACTTTGAGGCTAAAAAAGAAAAATTAGCTCAATATGGAGAGCGGGTATGGGACATAAAAACAGGCTCAACAGAAGAAAAAGCAAAGGCTGCAATTGAAAAGACTGTTGACTTTTTCCATTCTTTGGGAATAGATACCAAATTATCTGATTACACTGCAGCATATGAAGGTACTGCTGAAAGAGTGTCTCAACGCTTTACTGATAGAGGTTGGCTGGGCTTAGGTGAACATAAAACACTTGCGCCTGCTGATGTAGAGAAAATTATTAAAATGAGTTATTAATTAAAAGAACATGAAAGTATTAATTGTATTGACATCACACAGTGATTTAGGGAATACGGGACTAAAGACCGGTTTCTGGATAGAAGAGTTTGCAGCGCCATATTACTTGATGGCCGATGCGGGAGTAGCGCTTACCCTATCTTCTCCAAAAGGTGGGCAGCCACCCATTGATCCTAAAAGTGATAGCCCTGAAAATCAGACTCCTGCTACCAAACGCTTCCATGCCGACGAGGAACTGAGAGAAAAACTTGCCAACACCTTAACCCTAAGTGAAGTAAAAGAAAGTGATTATGATGCTGTTTTCTACCCGGGTGGGCATGGACCACTATGGGATTTAGTCGGAGATAAGAACTCCATTTCATTAATTGAGAGCTTTTACCAGCACAACAAACCGGTCGCTTTTGTATGTCATGCTCCGGCTGTATTGGTTGGTGTAAAGGCAGCAAATGGTGAACCATTAGTTAAAGGAAAACAGGTTACAGGCTTTTCAAACACAGAAGAAGAGGCGGTACAACTGACAAATATTGTCCCATTTCTATTAGAAGATGAACTGCAAAAGTTGGGAGCAACGTACAGCAAAGGAGCCGATTGGAGTTCTCATGTAAAGAAAGACGGACTATTGATTACCGGACAAAATCCGGGTTCATCTGAAGAAGCGGCCAAAGTGCTACTTGAAACATTAAAGGCTGGTAAATAAGAGTGCACCTAAACCTGTAAAGATCAATTTCTGTTGCTTAGGTGGTTTTTATAAAAAAAGATAGTCCGTTGCATAGTTATGCGGCGGACTATCTTATTAGGTTTTATTTTCCAGTAGAATACTGATTTTAACCTACATGGAAAAGAAAATTGGGAAATTTTATTCATTATTCTTGTCATGACCAGGAGGCATGATGAAGCAATCTCATTATTAGAGTTCAGTTATAATTAAGATTGTCGCGCTACGCTCGCGATGAAAAAAGCACTTGGTTCGTAATTACAAGTACTGCTCTCGAATGATAAAGCTGCTGCACTCACAAAGATAAATTCTCTTTTTCCAATGTCTTTATATCTTCAATTAATTGTTGCATTTCTAGGCTTAATGTACCGTTGTAAATGCCTCGTATCCTTTTTGCTCTATCTACTAAAATAAAATGTTCTGTATGTAAAAATTCAGTACTATCCTTACTAAACCCAATATTTTCTTCTGCAAAATAGGATTGCCTAGCGAGTTTGTAAATATCTGATTTGTTACCAGTAAGAAATTGCCAATTTGGATTTTTGATACTGTTCCTTTCTTTAAACTTTTTAAGAACAAATGGTTTATCAATCCAGGGTGTTACAGAATAGGATAAAAAAACAATATCCTTATTGCCTTTCAAAGTATCACTTACTATCTTCATATTTTTTGTAATCACCGGACAAATGCTACCACAAGAAGTAAATATGAAATTTGCAACGTGAATTTTACCCTCAATATTTTTGTGAGTAATGTAAATACTATCCTGATTTAATAGAGAAAAGTTGCCAATTTTATGGGTGACTTTTTTGGCTACATCTGATTTTTCCTTAATAAAAAGAGGCGTAAAATCAGGCTCATTATAATAGGGTAATGCAAGTGGCTCAGGCTTTTTTTCTAAGCAACCCCAAAGCAAGAAACTACTTAACAACAAAAATACTATCCGATACATTTTTACAATTTTTAGTGCCTAATAAGCCATATCTTTTTCCTTGTATGATAACATAATTGGCTCTTATTTTTCCATTCTCATTCCACATTTTTTGAGCACCTTCTTCTTGTCCGTTTACAAAATTTGCCAGATGGAATAGCTTTCCCTCAAACGTCCATTCTCTCATTTCGCCTTCATAGGCATCGTTTTTAGCAATAAATTCAAATCGTTTGTTGCCGTTTGCCCAATAGGCAACTTGTTTGCCATGCTTTTTGCCATGGTTATATAGTCGCACTTCCATCAACTGCTTGTTGGTAAACCATTTTTTACAAACGCCATTCAATTTGCCATTTATATACCCTTCCAACAATATGGTGTCTTTTTTATTGGATGCTAAATCATAAATAAAACCAGAAAACTTCTCTTTATCTAGAAATACAATATCATTAGCAACAGTAAAATTTACTGCTGACTTAAGTATGAATTTTGCAGGGATAATCTGTTCCACACCAGTTATTGTACTGATTGATTTATCCTCATTACAAGAAAAAATCAACAAACATCCAATATAAATTAATACAAGGTATTTCATTATTGCGTTACGGTTCCGGGAGTACCATAAAATCCGTTACCATTTAAATAGGGTGCGTCATCAGTAAAATGATAATGATAAATTCCATTCGGATAATCAACAGTTACATGAGTATGGCCATGGTAAACATCCAAACCACTACTTGTTACGGTAGCTCCATTTTCCTCTTTGGGACCATATACGGGAAAGCCATCCAACAGAAATCCCATTAAACCAGATTTGGTAGATTTTATGGTAGTTAAATAAAATGGTTCTACATGGTAATGATATACTCCATTATTTTGTGGATGTCCATAATATTTATCAAAAGATGCAATCTCTCCTGTAAGCGCTTGGTTTGGGCCTGCATACTGATTAAAAAGAAGTACCCCGTTTAATGCAATACCAATTGGACCTAAAGGTGTGGCGGAATGCGAATTGTTTAAAGCAGGATTTAAAGGAATTTTAAAAGTTGCGGATTGTTCAATAATTGAATTAGGGTTTTTCACAAATTTATAACCGCCAAAAGTTGTTCCACTATATGCCTCATACAAGGCATTAGTGGTTTGATAATAAGCGCTTTTATGATCGGGCAAATCTTTTGTTTTGATGTAGATGTAAGTACCATCATTGGTTATACTTGTAGCCCCATAAATTTTTTGATATACGGCTGGCACTTCTAATGCTGCGGTTGTTGTGTCCTCATTCTTTTTACAAGAAACAGTGCTTGCTAGTAAAATAATTCCAATAGCTAATTTGCCTAATGATGATTTATTAGTTGTCATTTTTTTATTTTTTAGATATATCTGATTATTGTTAAACCCCTTTGTTCTGAGATGTGTTTACTATTTTATTTATCGGCTCAAATTCCATTATTGCTGCTATTTTTCTTTTTACTTAACTTAATGATTAGAACTACTGAAGCAACAATAGAAAGTATGAACAAAAAAAGTAGTTTTGGCGTTTTAAAAGAAGACTTCAAAACTGTCCAATTACCATTTTCTACTTTTAGTTTTACCTCATATTCGTTGCCTTTGCTTAAAATATATTGCTTTTGGGGTAGGTCTTTCAAAGAAAGAATTAGCTCACACATATTGTTAGGCATATCCTTAAACAAAGTATTTTTTACATAAATTGAATTAAACTTTTTTGGTGCATTCAATAATTCTGCAAATACCGTGGTTTCATGGCCTAGTACAACCTTAGGATTGCTAAGTTTAAAGGTATCATCATTAATAATTACCAAACAATTATTCTGTAAATGTTTGATTACTAATAGCTGAAACTCTTCCGGGGTTTTATAGCTGTTTTTACCAAACAGATATTCAATCTCACCCTCAAAGGCAGTTAGAGAACTTTTGATAACGAGAAAGTACTTACCATTCTGTTCATAAATCATTAAGTTAGATAATTCAGGCTCATGGGCTTGAACTAACTTTGCACATAAAAAGAAAAGAATCAGACAAATTGATTTCATTATTTTTTTTTCATGATTAGTTAGCGTAGGCTCCAGCTAAACTATTGATGAAATTATTAGCTCCTGCTTTATCTACATGGTAGTGATAACCTCTTGTTGTATCAGAATGTCCTCGGCTTGCATCCAGATCTTGATATTCTGTTCCACTGGCACTCAATCTTTCATACATACCAAAACCATCTAAGGCATAACCAATCATTGCAGCATGACCATCAGCTTGGGTTATTTTTTTTGACAAACCTGTTGCAGCGTGATAATGATAACCAGCACCCATATTTATATGTCCACCTGCATCGTCAAATGGAGCTAATGTAAAAGCAGCTAATATCACATTTGCCGGTGCTGGAGCATCAAATACAACGCCATTAAATGCAATTCCCCTAATTGATGGTCCTGAGGACATGGGGCCATTCCCAAAACTAATAGGAGTAACTAATTTTACAGGCGTTACTGGAATATAAATAGTTTTTGTTAGGCTAGAGACATAAGAAGGCAAGCATTCTACACAATAGTTTTTATATGCTACCCCAACATTTGGATTAGCTGCTGCCACACAATCTGCCTGAGTCAGCGTTTTTGTGATTACACCAGTACTATTATTATACATTTGCCAGTTTGTATTATTGTAAAAAGTGGCCAAGTTTTTAATAAACGCTCCATCTACATCATATACATTGCCGCCTTCCAACCAAATACCACCTTTGGTTTTATCGTCGCTAATGTTGGTTGGGCACCACGGGCCTTGGGAATGGTCTGTTGGGGTACTTTTTGAAATAATTTTGAAACAATCAGCTGTTGATCCATTAGAGAGTGTCCGAGAAACAATAGTAATCGGTTCGGATAAGCCAGCAGTCAAGAAATTTGCAGATTCTACCTTTATTACTAAGGCATTTGTATCTGTAATTTGACTGTCTTCATCTTTTGAACAAGATCCCACACTTAGTGCAATACAAATTGCAAAACCTAATTGGACAATTTTTGAT
>NZ_JBIILQ010000096.1:0-9469 GCF_044232565.1 Daejeonella sp.
CTTTTTTACTAAACGACAGCAATGTTTACATGATTTAGTTGCTGGTACGCTGGTGGTGAAGGATAGGTTGATTTGATTGTTGGTTGTCAGTTGTAAGTTGACGGTTATCAGTTGAGAGTTGTCGGTTATCAGTTGAGAGTTATCGGTTATCAGTTGAGAGTTATCAGTTGAGAGTTGTCAGTTGAGAGTTATCGGTTACCAGTTGACCGTTTTCAGTTATTAGATATTATTTGAGAATAAATATCTTGCAAAATAAACAAATATGAGCTGGCGCCTTGGATGACCAATTTACACCAACTCATAATTTAAAAAATACTTTCCGACCTAATTGGTCTTTTCTCCGCTAGGTTTAGGGGCAAGCTGGAAAGAAATTGGTAAGGTAAAAGCTACATTAACAGGTTTTCCTTTAATCATTCCAGTTGTCCATTTCGGACTTTCTTTTAGGACCCTGATAGCCTCTTCATCTGCACCACTACCAATGCCTCTTAAAACCCTTACATCTGTGATATCACCGCTTTTTAAGATAGTGAAGCTTACTATTACTCTTCCCGTAACATTATTTTTTCTTGCTTCTTCTGGATATTTAAGATTGGATTGAAGATATTCAGCCCAAGCTTTCATCCCACCTACGAATGATGGAGCATTATCCACATCGCCAAAGTCTACTACTGGTGTTGGAGGTGTTGGAGGTGTTGGAGGGGATTTAACCACTGGTGTTGGAGGTGTTGGAGGTGTTGGAGGTGTTGGAGGGGATTTAACCACTGGTGTTGGAGGTGTTGGTGGGGATTTAACCACATCCTTGTCTGTGTTTTTTTCTTTACCATAAGCTACAACATACATTGTTTGAATTAAATGGGTTTTCCCAGTTTTTCCGAAATCCGGTAGGGGAACAAGCTTGGACTCCATTCCTGATAATTGAAATGCAATTGCCATTGAATACTCATCGTCTTTAGCCTCCACAGACTCCTTGAAAAGATCGAAAGAGCGGAGTACTTCCAAATCGATATCGTTTTGTAAACTTGTAGTTATTTTGACATTTGAGATTTTTCCGCTCTGTACTTTGAAAGATACGATCGCATAACCCATGATATTATTTTCTCTAGCGGAACTAGGATAACGAAGGTTTTTTTGTAGATGCTTCCAAAGGGTGCTGAAATCATTTTTTTGCAAATCTTGAATAGAATTGCTTGAGTTCGGCTTTTCATCGGCAAGGGATGATTTAATTTCTGTTATTTCTTTTGTATTCTTTACAGAATCTTTTGCCATTATATCTTTTGAGACCAATGGCAAAAATATCTCCTCGGCCTTCGCCAATAACTCTGTTTTCTGTTTTGCCACGCTTGCAGCAGAGAAAATTAACATAAGGGCAAAAAGCGGTGCAGAAAGACCATATTTTAATAGGCCTGTTTTGCTTGATTTAGTTTTGTTAAGCATCTTTATTCTTCTTTTTAAAATTGAATTGTTAAAAAAGTTATTAGTTAGGTTGTTGGGATTAATTCCCAAAGCATTATTAAATAATAGCATAGCATATTGTGATTTACATTCCATGCTTTTAACGGCCTCTTCATCAGCAATAAATTCATGGATTTGCATAATTTCTTTTTTATATAGGAAACTAATTGGATTGTACCAATTAATAATGCTTGAGATTTCTGCCAAAATGATATCTAAAGAATGGAGTTCACGAATATGTACTCTTTCATGATTGATGATAGTATCAGAATCAGGTAGACTTTTGTCGACAATGAGTTTATTGAAAAATGAAAATGCCGAACCCTTTTCTACTTTAAGCTTTGATTTGAGCTTAAAAAGTCTGAAGATGAATCTTAAAAAGAAAAACACTAAACCAGTTAGATAAATAGATAAAATTAAATCTGATATAGCCCAAGTTTTTGATTTTTCAATTTCCTCAACCACAATGGTTTCGAACATGAAATTTGTAGGGATTAGGGCTTTTTCTCTAATTGTATTCGTTAAAAACAAATCATTAAACCAAGGAGAGTTTATGAAAGGGATGGTAAATGATAAGATTATGCTCGCATTTAGAAATATCCTATTTTGTTTAAAGTAGGTTTCATTTCTTAAAAGTACCATATAAAATCCCATGGATAGGATCAAATACAAGTTTGTCTGTAAAAGATAATTCAGGATATTCATAACTATTTGTTTTTGAGTTTTTCAATCAGTTTTAGTATCTCATCAGCCTCTTTTAGATTAAGTTTTTTCTCTTTTACAAAGAATGAAAACATGTTCTCGACTGAGTTTTCGAAATAACCACTTAGAAGTTTTTCTGTAGCAAAGCTTTTATACTCCTCAATGCTAATAAGAGGGAAGTAGCGATGGCTTTTTCCGAATGCTTCATGATCTATAAATCCTTTAGATTCTAGAATACGTATAATCGTGGATACCGTATTATATGCAGGTTTGGGCTCAGGTAGCAAATCAACTACATCTTTTACGAAAGCTTTTTCAAGATCCCATAAAGCCTGCATGATCTGCTCTTCTGCTTTAGTTAATTCTTTAATTTCCATAATCCTTTTTTAATTAACAACAATTAATAATACCTAGTTCGAACGGGTAAATCAAATCTAAAACTAATTTATTAGTTAATCAACTAAATATTTAGTTTTCAATAAATATATTTTATAAGTTACTGAAAATCAGTTTATTAATTTAATTAATGTTGAATTAAAATAAGGAGCAAAGAGTAAAGACAAAAAATCTATAATCAGAACATTAGTATTTCAGATGTCGTTAGCCTGACAACTGATAACAGACAACTCATTTCCTGTCTTCAAGAAATGGCTTTTAGAACCTAGCTTCGAGAACCTCAGCCACCGACCAGGAAGCAGATGTCGCTAGCCTAACCACCTAATTGGAGCAAAGAATAAGGAGCAAAGAGTAAGGACGAAAAATCTTTAACCAGTAAACTAGTCTCTCAGATGTCGTTTGCCTAACCAACTAACCAACTAACCAACTAATAACTAACCAACTAAAAGACTAAAGACAAAAGATCTCTAATCAGCGCACTAGTATTTCAGATGTTGTTAGCCTGACAACCGCCAACTGACAACTGATAACGGATAACCCCCAACGGTCAACTGATAACCGCCATCCCCCTTACTTCTCCAACACCTTCTCCAGCACCTTTTTTAATTTAGCTGGATCATTCATATATTTTTTCAAGTCAAATAGTTCTACTTTTCTGAATTCTACGGGGTGGCTTTCACTTTGGAGTGAGATATAACCTTCTTTGAGCGCTTGGCCATCTATTTTAAGGGATGCATTGAAATTAGCTACATTGCCACCCCCAATTTGAGGTTTAGTATACTCAAATACAGTTTTTCCTTCCAAACGATGTTGAATTAGAGAATCGCCAAGAACTACAATTTCAGCTCTTACCCACTGATCGCCATGATATGTTTTGGAAGTAGAATTAACACAATGAGGCGTAAATAATTTCCCATTTAAAAAAACATTGGTCCCAGGCGTACATAAATTTAAGGTGGTCCTTTCAGATTTTCCATCACCACCTAAAAATTGTGTCTCCAAGGAAATTGGGAAATCCTGATTAAGCTCCATGCTTTCAGGAGATTGCCCATGCAGCATGGCACCACTATTTCTGAACGCCCAACCTGGTCCGCCGGGAATTTGATCTCCAGTGAAACGGTATTCCACCACTAGAACATAAGCCGAAAAAGGGTTTTTATAAAATATATGTCCGTAACGCTCATTCCACTCTTTATAACCATCATAGGAGACCTTCATTACTTGATCTTCCACCCGAAAAGTATTTTGATAATTTTCATTTAGTGGATGGCCATTGATTTTAACTTTCCAGTCTTTGAGATCTTTACCGTTAAAAAGACTGATCCAGCCCTTCGTTTGAGCAGTACAGGTTGTGCTTAAAACCAATAAGCAGAGTGTGAGGTATTTTGTGAACATAGAATCAAATTTGAGATTCTAAGATAGGAATAATAATGAAAAATTGACGTAGGGACAGGTCGCGACATGTCCATGTAACGCGCGATACGTATATGATTTCGCAAGGACAGGTCGCGACCTATCCCCGCGACGCGTATTTAATTTCCATCATATATCAAAATGATAATCTTAAATTTGTAAATCATTAAAGGCTATTTATGCAGATAAGCAAGTTGAAAGTTTTTGTGGATGCCTGGTGCCCGATGTGTACGAAATTTGGCAAAAGCATAGTGAAATTGGATGTTCTCAATCTTATTAGCACTGAAGATATTAGAACATCTGAAGTTCCTAGTCAGGAGTTTAGGAATAAAGGTCTTAAGGCGATAGCATCCATTAAAAACAATGGTAAAATATATTTTGGTTTTGATTCAATTCTTCAAATATCCATACGCATTCCTGCTTTTTGGCTATTTGTTCCGGCGCTTTACATACTTAAATTCACTAGAATAGGTAGTTTTTTATATTCTGAATTGGCCATGAAGCGGACGATTATTCCCTTGCATTGCGATCAGGATTGTGATGCGGAGAAAACCTGAGCTTTTCGTAAATTAAATCGACATTAAAGCTTTAAAGGTAAATGCTAGTGATTTTGTTTGCCTTAATACATCTTTTTTAAAAAATAAAATACCGGCAATTTTCAAGAAAAAGCCGGTATTTTATGGATTACAAATTATATCTTCTTTCCCGTATTAATCACATTTACCCCTTTGAAGAGGGCAGTGGCACATCCATGGGAAACGGCGCTTACCTGGCTCGGCTGACCCTTTCCATCGAAAAAGGATCCACCAAGTCGGTAATCTTTTTCATCACAAATTGCGGAGCAAGAGTTCCAAAATTCTTGGGTGTTTGATTGATAGGCCACATCTTTAAGTAAACCACCAATTTTACCATCCTTCACCTCAAAACATAATTGTCCGCTAAACTGGAAATTGTACCGTTGTTGATCAATCGAGTAGGAGTTCCGTCCGAAAATATAAATTCCTTTTTCTACGTTCTTTACCATTTCGTTTGCGCTAAGCGGAGTTTTCCCTGGCTTCAATGAAACATTTGGCATACGCTGAAATTGAACCTTATCCCAACTGTCGGCATAGCAGCAACCTTGAGACTCTGGGAGACCGAGGATATGTGCCTGATCACGGGTGGCTTGATAATTTACCAAAATACCATCTTTGATGATATCCCAGTTTTTACATTTTACACCCTCGTCATCGTATCCTACAGCTGCTAAAGAGCCTTCCTCAGTCTTATCGGCCTCAAAATTGACAATCTTGCTACCAAAATTGAATTTCTTACTCTCCCATTTATCCAATGTTAGGAAGCTTGTTCCTGCATAATTTGCCTCATATCCCAATACACGATCGAGCTCAGAAGGGTGCCCTACCGACTCATGTATAGTGAGAAATAAATTCGTTGGGTCAATAATCAGGTCATATTTTCCGGGCTCAACAGGCTTTGATCTCAGCTTTTCATCTACATGTCGAGTTGCCGTAACGGCATCCTCAAGCATATTATAGCGATTTTTGTAAATGGTAAAAGGACCATTAATTTCTTCTTCCTTCTTCGGATTTAGATATTCATAACCCATACCCATTGGAGAGCTCAAGGAGTTTCGAGTTTCAAATTTCCCGGATTTCGAATCAATTTTTGTTACCGTAAATGTTGGCCAAAGTCGGTGGATGTCTTGATCAATATATGACCCCTCGGTAGAAGCAAAATACTTCTGCTCATTCACTAAAAATAGTGATGAATTAACAAAGTTCGCTCCACCTTTAAGGGCGGCATCATTTACGGCAAGCAATAATTCAGTTTTTTCCTTGATGGGAATTTCGAAGGCATTCTTTTCAAAAGGAGTTTTCCAGCTAACTTCACCATACCCTTGTTGAGGGGCTAATTTAACGGGTTGACTTAATAATTTCGAGTTAACCTTTGCAATTTGCACTGCCGAAGCGGCTGCGCGCGCAATGTTATCTTCGGTAAGATTATCAATGGCCGCAAAGCCCCAGCTTCCATTAGCTATCACGCGAATTCCCATACCATAAGATTCGGTATTACTAATGTTTTCCACTCGATTTTCGCGGGTACTTAAAGACTGATTCAAATACCTGCCAATGCGTACATCTGCATAACTGGCACCCTTTGAACGGGCGGCATTTAATGCAATGTCGGCTAGCTTCTTCTTCAGATTAACATCAATTGGCATCAAAGCTTCTTCAATGGCAATTTCACGTCCTAAAACCGGAACGGATTGCAGCATGGAAGCGCCAATGCCAATTCCTGAAACATATAAAAAATCTCTTCTTCTCATAGCGATAATTAATTAATTTAAGATTAAATTATTATTACTTATACCGCATCAGAAAGTGAAGAGAATGTAAAATCCCTAATTTTCATTGGTGGCACGATCATGCTGCCGCTACGTTGTGGTTTTCCTAGGGCTTCCACATTGTTGAGCATGATTATCGGACTTTCATTGAATCTGAAGTTTTTAACTGGGTACATAATTTTTCCGTTCTCAATGTAGAAAGTACCGTCACGTGTAAGTCCCGTAAGTAATAAAGTTTGCGGATCTACACTTCTGATGTACCAAAAACGGGTTACTAAAATCCCTCTTTCAGTACTTTTTATCAAGTCTTCAAGAGATGCTGTTCCACCTTCCATGATTACTCTATTTGCACCCGGTACTGGCTTTACATTTTTTTGCTGAGCCCAATATCTGGAGTAGCTTAAGTTTTTTACCACGCCTTTTTCTACCCATGTAACTTTTTCTTGTGGGATACCATCACTATTCCAAGTTGGGGAAGGAAGATCAACATTAAAAGGGTCTGAGTAGATTGTTACTTGTTCATTAAATAATTGCTCACCTAAACGTGTACCACCACCTTTTTTACTCATGAAGCTTCTTCCTTCCTCGGCACTTCGAGCATCGAAGCCACGAACCATATTGGAAAGCATATCGGCAGCAGCTAGAGGCTCTAAAATTACAGTGTATTTTCCTGGTTCTAGTGCTTTTGCACCTGCAGATCCTATTGCTTTTTGTGCAGCTACTTTTGTTAGAGCAAGCGTATCAAGTTTTGTGATATCATTAAATGTTTCGCTTACATAACCTGAGCCAGTTCCCGCCTGATTACGAGTAGTTACCGAGAAGGCAACATCAGTATCTGTATTATAGGCAAAAAGCCCTTTAGAGTTCATTATAGCCCTAAAAGTTGTCGAGTTTTCAAGAAAGCCCGCTGCTTCAAGATTCGACGCTTTTGCAATTTCCAAACTTTTTCTTACAGCTTCTGCGCGAATATCAGGATTCACAGCTGCCGTTGTTTTATTGTAGGTGATTGATTCTGGGAATGTTTTTGGTCCTTCTATAGAAACATACTCCGGATTTGGAGGGGCCAACTGGGCGAGTTCTTCAGACCTTCTAACTACTTTTTCTAGGGATGCATCATCAAACTCATTGATGGTTGCAGAGCCTGTTTTTTTGCCAAAAGTGGAACTAATTGCTAGTCCCATAGTGCTAATATCGCCCGCCGTTGAAACGGCATTTCTCGCATAGCGGATATTTCCGCCTTCGGTACCTGTCAGACTAACTTCACATTCGTCTGCTTTTGAAAAACTCAAAGCTTTTTTTAGAATTGCTTGAGCTTCTGCTTTACTTATTATGCCCATATCTTAAATTTTTCTTGCTGTATTAATAACATTAACTCCATTAAATCTAGTTGTTGAACTTCCGTGCGAAACGGCATTCGACTGTCCTGGTTGCCCTTTACCGTCGTTAAAAGCACCACCTAAGCGATAATCGCGTTTATCGCAAATAGCGCCTACGGAATTCCAAAACTCCTGGGTATTGGATTGATAAGCCACATCCTTAAGCATTCCAACAATCTTACCATCCTTGATTTCATAGAACATTTGTCCGCCGAACTGGAAGTTATACCGCTGCTGGTCAATCGAGAATGATCCATCTCCAATGATGTAAATTCCCTTTTCAACATCTTTTATCATGTCGTCAACGCTTAACTCCTCTTCTCCAGGTTGTAAGGATATGTTTGGCATACGCTGAAACTGCACATCTGCCCAGCTTTGAGCATAGGAGCAACCTTGTGATTCTTTTAAACCGATCATGTGTGCCTGATCACGCGTTGCTTGGAAGTTTACAAGGATTCCATCTTTAACGATATCCCATTTTTTACATTCAACACCTTCATCGTCATAGCCTACAGCCCCTAAAGAGGTCTTTTCGGTCTTGTCGGCAGTAACATTTACCAATTTATTGCCAAAATTGAAGTTTTTAGAATTTAAGCGATCAAGGTTTAAAAAGCTCGTTCCAGCATAATTAGCTTCATATCCAAGAACACGATCGAGTTCTGTAGGGTGCCCTACCGATTCATGAATGGTAAGCCAAAGGTGTGATGGGTCAAGAACCATGTCGTATTTGCCTGGTTCAACAGACTTAGACTTCATTTTCTGGTCTACATTGGCCGTTGCAGATTTAATATCTTCAAGTATATCATAACGGTCTTTATAGCGTGTTACCACTCCTTTAACCTTACTGCTTTCTTGTGGGTCGAGGTATTCATAGCCCATACCCATGGGGGTACTTAGAGATCTAATCGTATCGAATTTTCCACTACTACGATCAATTTTAGTTACCTGAAAATTCGGATAGATACGGTGTATATCTTGATCGATATAGGAGCCATCCGTAGAGGCAAAATACTTTTGTTCATTTACCGCAAAAATTACAGAGTTAACAAAACTTGCTCCACCTTCCATTGCAAGTGCATTTGTAGCTAGTAAAAGATCAACTTTCTCCTTTACGGGCACCTCAAAAGCATTTTTCTCGATGGGCGATTTCCAGCTTACCTCACCATAACCTCTTTGAGGGGCTAACTGAACAGCTTCGCCTTGTATTTTAGCATTAGCCTTCGCTACAGCAACAGCTCTTTCGGCGGCCTTTGCAATATCCTCCTTACTTACATTGTTAGTAGAGGCAAAACCCCAGCAGCCATTAGCGATAACACGCACACCAACACCATAGGATTCTGTGTTTGATACGCCCTGCACACTTTTTTCGCGTGTAGCTACAAATTGATTAAGATAGCGACCAATTCGAACATCTGCATAACTTGCTCCCTTAGCTTTTGCAGCATTTAGAGCTACATCGGCCAATTCTTTTTTAATTCTTACATCAACCACATTCAATGCTTCCATTGGATCGATTGGCTTACCGAAAAGCGATAAGTTTGGTAGCATTAATGCCCCCGCACCTAGTCCGCTTAGGTAGAGAAATTCACTTCTTTTCAATATGTTATCCTCCTTTAATTTGGTTATTTATATAAAAAATTCTTTTTAGATTTTAATTCATTTCTAAAATTGATTTAAGATAATTTTACTTCAAGCCATAGATATAGGCAACAAAATAAGAATAAAATATAAAACCAGAAAGGATTTATACGGTCTTCGTAACTTTGATGAGCAATTTTTTCTTCTT
>NZ_JBIILQ010000299.1:0-2813 GCF_044232565.1 Daejeonella sp.
TAAAGATTAGGAATTAATTGCTTTTGGTAAGAATAGCGAAGCATAATTAATTTTCTGTTCTTCTCAGTAAAACCAACATGATTAATGTGCTGAGAAACACTCTGATATAGCGGCATTCCATTGCTGGAAATAAACGACATCCCATTCCAGTATGTTCCCATTAAAGATCCATGATGGGTATCAATTCCAGCATTTAGAAACCAACCACGCCCTTTGCTAAAAGGCTGAATACGGGTAAAGGAAAAATCATTGAATCCCATCAAATAATTTTCGGATCTGATGGCATTCACAAAACCTGAAAGTGGGATTTTTATCTTTACACCCAATGCCGAGTTCACGAAAGTCTCGAGTGGTTCTGGAGTCAAATCTATCTGCCCTCCCTTATGAAAAACAGTCAATTGCAGTGGAATAGAAAGCTGAATCTTCGAATTTCTAATTAGTTTATAGTCGGCCGATAAACCTCCCAACACTTCTTCTTGAACCGGAGATGGCTTATAAATCATTCGCTTCCAATTGATGAATGCATCCAGAAACAAGGATTTATTCTCAATCATAAATTGAGTGCCGTATTCTACCGGCTCGGTAATTCTCTTCTCAAAATCAAAGAGAGGCTCTGCCATGCGATGGTGGATATTCCCTTCTAGAACACCATTAACAAGCGTGGTATTCCCATTTTTATATTTCACACTAAATAGTGGAAGAGTTCTATAAATACCGGTAGCCCCAAAATCTTTTTGCAAATGCAAGCCTGTAGTTATCACTAGACGCGGATGGGCAAAATAAACCAATTGAGGTTCAAGCTGAGTACCAAAAAGGGTATAGCCATCCTGAATTTTATTGAAATACTCATAGTTTCGCATAAAATTGAAACTCTGAACACTTAATTGAAGTTCTCCAGTTTTGAGACTATCCGGACGGATTCGGTATTCTAAACTATCGGTTGAGATTTGAGCGATTGAAGCATTAAAAATGCCCAGTAGTAATACAAATAGTAAAATTCTCTTCATTGGAAATAGTAAATCGGAAAAAATGCATTTCATTTCGGAGAAAACTTATTTAAAATTTACCGAAAACAGAAACCAATTTAGCTTTATTTTCCTTTTAAACGATAATACTTATAAATTTTAACGGCCGACATGATTACCGCACTAAATGCAATTAGTCCCGTTAAACCATAAATCCAATCCACCGCACTTTTCAAAATGACCGTAAACACGATAGCTACCAGAAATATAGTTGCCAATTCATTCCATAAGCGTAATTGAGTGGATGTCCAAGCAAACACACCTTGCTTAAGTTTATTCATGATATGTTGACACATGAAATGATAAATCAATAAACCAACAACGAATAAAAGCTTCACTAACATCCAGCTCATATTCAGCAAGTTAGGGTTTAGCCAAATCATGCCAATGCCGGCCAAGACTGAAAGCGCCATGGCGGGTGTTGTGATGATGTACCAAAGTTTATGCTGCATAATCTCAAACTGAGCTTGTAAGGTTAATCTTTCAGTATCAGGACGATCATTAGCCTCTACATGATAGATAAACAGACGCACGATATAAAACAAGCCAGCCATCCAGCTAACCACAAAGATGATGTGAATGGATTTTAAATATAAATAGGCCATATTCTGCTTGTTAAAATTATGAGCTATACCTTCAATTAATATCTAAATTCCTTCATTAATTGTACCGCATATTTCACGTTATCAAAAGGAATATCCGGCATAATACCATGGCCCAGATTGAAGATGAAACCATTTTCACCGCGCATTCGTTCAAATAAGCGATGTATTCTTTCCTTAATTACACTCTTATCCGCATAAAGAATATGTGGATCCAGATTACCCTGAACGGCAATACCAGCGGGAAGTTTCTTTTTTATATCGAGTAAATCTGCATTCCAGTCGACCGAGATCACATCCGGCTTTGATTCGGCCATCAATGGTGCAAAAACGGAACTCCCTTTACAGAAAGAGATAATAGGAATATCTTTTCTGTTTAGTTTAGAGATAATTTCAGTGTTATAACTATGAGAGAATTCTTTATAGTCATCCCAAGATAAAGCAAGAGCCCAGCTATCAAATAATTGTAAGGCATTTACTCCGGCTTCAATTTGAAGATTTAAATAATCTACTGTAACCTTGGCAATTTTGGCAAGCAATTGATGCGCTAATTCAGGATGATTATGTATCAGCAGTTTTGTTAATTTAAAATCTTTGGAAGAACCACCTTCCACCAGATAGCTCATCACCGTAAAGGGAGCACCCGCAAAACCAATAAGCGGAATACTGCCATCAAGTCTTTGCTGAATCACTTTTATGGCATCCGCAACATACTGAAGTTTATCATCCACATCGGTAAGAAGCCTGTCCACATCCGCCTGATTACGTACAGGATTTGCAAACTTAGGGCCAACACCCTGAGTAAAGCTCAAATCACCGCCCATTGCTTCTGCAGTAACCAAAATATCTGAGAAGAGAATGGCTGCGTCAATACCCAAAAGATTTACAGGCAGCATGGTCACATCTGCTGCAATTTCAGGGGTTTTACACATCTCCAGAAAAGAGTATTTATTTTTAATTTCCCAATATTCAGGCATAAATCTCCCTGCTTGGCGCATCATCCATACTGGAGGACGCTCTGTACTTTTTGAAAATGCAGCCCTTAAAAAGAGGCTATCTTGAATGTTACTCACGCTCAATTATTTTAAATTTCAGATTCGATCTTTTCGATAATACTTTTTACTCTTGCCGATATTTTAAAGGTTTTCGCCTTTTCAACATAAGCCTTTGCCTTTTCTTTATCCTT
>NZ_JBIILQ010000097.1:0-9401 GCF_044232565.1 Daejeonella sp.
TGCAAAACAGCATTCAACTAATCAACAAACTTCAAGACTTGAACAAGAATTTTGAATTTATGCTTTATCCAGGCGAGCGACATGGCTGGGGTGGAAAAAAAGCAAGACATAGCAATCAGGATAATGTGCGCTATATTTATAAAAACATGCTTGAAAAGCAAATTCCAGCTGAATACTTGGAGTATTGGAAATAAGTGAAAGAAATTTCAAATCATATTTTATTTAGAACTAAAACAAAGAAGCTCCTGCAGATTAACTGCAGGAGCTTCTTTGTTAAAAGGATATAAATTTATTAGACCAACTGCTTAGTTAATTTCTCAGCTAGAACAGATTTAGGCACAGCACCAATTTGCTTATCAACAATTTCTCCATTTTTAAAAAAAAGAAGAGCAGGAATATTACGAATTCCGAATTGCATTGAAATTCCTGGGTTGTTATCTACATTTACTTTTCCAACAACTGCTTTTCCTTCAAACTCTTTTGCAAGTTCTTCAACAACTGGACCTACCATACGGCAAGGACCACACCATTCTGCCCAGAAATCAACCAATACAGGTTTATCAGATTTAAGGACTAATTCTTCAAAGTTTGCATCTGTTAATTCTAATGCCATAATAATAAATTTTCTTGTTTATAATTCAAATATAGTATTCAATATTCCTGCCACAAATTTAGACTGCTAATGTGACATTAATTCAACTTATAGCGCACTCCAATCATTTTTGAAATTTCATCTAAAAATTCATTGCTTGGATTGATTCTTACCATTTTAGAAGGCATCTCAAGTATCGTTTCCTCCTCATAATCCATAATCATGAATTTTAACTGGCAGTTTCTATTTTCATTCTGCTCGGTATTCAATCTGATAATTTCATCCATTTTATTTATGAATGTAATAGATAATTCAGTAAGTGGCAGCTGTATTGTCAGACTTTTTGACATTTTATCTCTCAATTCAGATAGCAAAACAATGCTATTTACCTTAAATTCCCAATTATCTTTTTGTTTAAACCTTTCCGTTACGATTCCTCGTAGCTGAAGAAAAAGACCTACCTCAAGATACTGTTTTAACTTGATATAATCTTCGCCAAAAAGTGCCACTTCAAAGGTCTCACCATAATCTTCAAACATGAAAGTCCCGAAAGGCTTACCGGTTTTCGTGGTGCCATGCCTAGACGCAGAAACTAGTCCGCCGACAATTAAATCACGATTACTAATTTTCTTAAACTCCTCTTGATCCTCCGGTCGTATTTCGGTGCCCTTCATACGATTTACTAAGCTTAAATGCTTCACCTGATGAGAGCAGAAATGATCTAGCTCAAACTTATAATTGTCTAAAGGATGCCCAGTGAGATAAATACCAATGGATTCCTTTTCATATTTCAACTTTTCAATTAAACCCCATTCTTCACAATCAGGCATCTGTGGCTCTGAAATCTCCGCATCATTAGTTCCACCAAATAAGGAGGCTTGGGAAGAATTTAAGCTATTTTGAAAATCATTATTGTATTTTATTAGTCGTTCTATTCCATTGTAATAGCTTCCATCAGGCTTAAAAAAGAAAGCTGATCGTTTTTGTCCGAAACAATCAAATGCCCCACCATAAACCAAGTTTTCATAAACCTTTTTACTTACTGAACGGGAACTTGAGCGACGAGCAAAATCATAAATACTTGTATATAGTCCGTTTTCATTACGTTCTTCAACAATACTTTCTACAGCTTTATCTCCCACTCCCTTCATGCCAGACATACCAAACCTGACTTCCCCCTTTTTATTTACAATAAAACTTAATTCAGACTCATTGATATCAGGACCTAAAACAGAAATACCCATCTGTTTACATTCTTCCATGAAGAAAGATATTTTTTCGATATTACTCTGATTATTAAGTACTGCAGCCATAAACTCAGAAGGGTAATTAGCCTTTAAATAAGCCGTTTGATAGGCTACAAAGGCATAACAAGTAGAGTGAGATTTATTGAATGCATATTCCGCAAAGGCTTCCCAATCTGTCCAAACTTTTTCTGCAATTTTGGCATCATGACCATTTGTATTACAGCCATCCATAAACTGCGATTTCATTTTATTGAGCACTTCAATCTGCTTCTTACCCATTGCCTTTCGCAACACATCGGCATCTCCCTTACTAAAGCCGGCAAGCTTTTGGGATAAAAGCATCACTTGCTCCTGGTAAACTGTAATCCCGTAAGTCTCTTCGAGGTGCTCCTTCATATCCTGCAAATCGTAGCTAACTTCCTCGCGGCCATGTTTACGATTAATAAACTTAGGGATATATTCAATTGGTCCCGGGCGGTATAGCGCGTTCATTGCAATCAAATCTTCAAATTTATCCGGCTTTAAATCACGCAGATACATTTTCATACCATCACTTTCAAACTGAAAAGTTCCATTGGTATCACCGCGCTGATAAAGCTCAAAGGTTTTGGGATCTTCTAATGAAATGTAATCAATATCAATATCAACATCATGATTTTGCTTAATTAAGCGCAATGCATCCTTAATGATGGTTAGGGTTTTTAGACCTAAAAAGTCCATCTTAATTACTCCAGCATCTTCAATTACACGGCCATCAAATTGTGTAACTAATAAATCTGACTCTTTGGATGTGGCAACAGGAATAATATCGGTTAAATCGTAAGGAGCAATAATGATCCCAGCAGCATGCACACCTACGTTTCTTACTGAACCCTCCAATACCATCGCTTCTCTCAAAACTTCAGCTTGAAGGGTTTTTCCATCTTCAAGAATTTTGCGGAGGGTTTTAATATTCTCAAAATCTTCGGGATTTTGCTCTTTTTTAACTGTGTCAATTGGAGCAGTCATGACCTGCACCAAGTTGGTTCCTGGTCGGTCTGGGACAAGCTTTGCGAGCATATTTGATTCTGCGAGAGGCAGATCGAGCACTCTAGCTACATCTTTTATACTCGATTTAGCAGCCATCGACCCATAAGTAATAATCTGTGCTACCTGATTTTTACCATATTTATCTACTACATAATCGATTACTTTCTGACGCCCAGCATCATCAAAGTCCGTATCAATATCGGGCATCGACTTCCTATCCGGATTTAGGAAACGCTCAAAAAGCAAATTGTATTTTATGGGATCAATGTTTGTGATACCGATGCAATAGGCAACTACGGATCCGGCAGCTGAGCCCCTTCCGGGACCAATAAACACGCCTAAATCTCGTCCCGCACGAATAAAATCAGCTACAATAAGGAAGTAACCAGCAAATCCCATGGTACGGATAGTGAATAGCTCAAAATTTAATCGTTCTTCTACCTCTGGGCTAATATCTATATACCTATTTTTTGCACCTTTAAAAGTAATGTCTTTCAGGTATTCCCATTGATTAAGATTTTCTGATTCGGCACCAGAATGTATCTTAAACTCATCAGGGATTGGGAAATTGGGTAGCATGATATCACGCTTTAGCTGAAGGTGTTCAACTTTATCTACAATTTCATTGGTATTATCTAAAGACTCAGGAAGGTCATGAAAAACCTGACCCATTTCTGCCTGACTTTTAAAAAAGAACTGATCATTAGGGAAACCAAAACGATAACCCTTACCACCTTCCTCATCTGTAGCAATTGGAGTGCTCTTCATGTCTCCAGTATTCACACACAATAAAATATCATGTGCATTGGCATCTTGCTGATCAACATAATGAGAATCATTAGAGCAAATGACTTTAACATTGTACTTCTTAGCAAACTTGAGTAGAACAGCATTTACAATCTCCTGCTCAGGAATATCATGACGCTGAAGCTCGATATAAAAGTCGTCACCAAACAAATCTAGCCACCATTTAAATTCAGTTTCACCTTCCGCCTCTCCTTTTTTCAGAATTGTTTGCGGAACTGATGCACCTAAGCAACAGGTAGTGGCAATTAATCCTTCATGGTATTGAAGAATTAAACTTTTATCAATTCGTGGCCATTTACTATATAGGCCTTCAATATAACCAAGTGAGCAAAGTTTTACCAGATTTTTATAGCCTTGAGCATTTTTCGCAAGAAGCAACTGATGATGCCTAATATCCCGATTATCTTTGGTGAATTGCTTTACATGCCTATCATTAACTACATAAAACTCACATCCCACAATTGGCTTTACACCATGCTTTCCTGCTTCGGCAACAAACTTAAACACACCAAACATGTTTCCATGGTCAGTAATTGCCATTGCTTTCATTCCATCGGCTTTTGCTTTTTTGAAAAGACGTGAGATATCAGCAGCACCATCCAAAAGTGAAAATTGAGTATGTACGTGCAGGTGCGAAAAATCAGGCATATTGTTTTATTAGGATGAATCTCAAATTTACAAATCTTTTGAGCCTCAAGAAGAAGTGTTGAAAATTAAAATTTAAATTATTGATCCGTAAAATAGAGTTCATAAAAAATAAAAATTTAATTTTTATGATAATATACAAAACCTTAATCTAAGGAGTTTTTTAGAAAAAATAATTAAAAAAGGATCATTTTTTTGAATTTTAAGCTGTTGGAAATGAAATAAAAAACTTACAGGAATATGGCAAAGAATTTCATAAAAAAGATTGAATTTTCTATCTTCGGGGTATAATTTCGTTCTTTCTAAAAAACATCGAAAGAATTGAATTTAACTGTGTAGAAATGGCATTCATTAGCTTCACAGAATGACCCAATCTCAAATTTAAACAAATCATAAAATGAAAATTACAGTTGTAGGAGCCGGTGCCGTAGGAGCAACTTGTGCTGATAACATCGCTAGAAAAGAACTAGCTGAAGAGCTTATTTTATTAGACATCCGAGAAGGTTTTGCTGAGGGAAAAGCAATCGACATGATGCAAACTTCTGCATTATTGGGTTTTGACACAAAAATCAAGGGTGTAACGAGCGACTATGCTGCTACTGCTGATTCAGAAGTTGTTGTAATTACTTCCGGATTGCCTCGTAAGCCGGGAATGACAAGGGAAGAACTGATAGGCACCAATGCTAATATTGTAAAAAGTGTTACTGAAAACATCCTAAAATATTCTCCAAATACAATTATTATCGTGGTTTCAAATCCGATGGATACCATGAATTACCTTACCCTAAAAACCTCTGGCTTACCAAAAAATAAAATTTTAGGCATGGGTGGCGCCTTAGATTCATCACGATTCAAGTATTATTTAAGTATTGAGCTTGGTTGCTCTCCTGCAGATCTTAACGCTGTTGTTATTGGTGGCCATGGAGATACCACAATGATTCCATTAATTAACCATGCCACATGGAATAGCATTCCTGTTACTCAGCTTCTTACAAAAGAACAACAAGAACGAGTTGTTTCTTCAACTATGGTTGGTGGTGCAACTTTAACAAAACTTATTGGAACCTCAGCTTGGTATGCTCCAGGTGCAGGTACTGCAGCAATGGTTGAGAGCATTGTTCGTGACGAAAAGAAACTTATCTCTTGTGGTGTTGCCCTAGATGGTGAATATGGTCAAAAAGACATTTCATTAGTAGTTCCGGTAATCCTAGGAAAAAATGGATGGGAGAAAATCCTAGACTTTAAATTATCGGATGAAGAGCAAGCGGAATTTAACAAAAGCGCAGATTCTGTAAGAGCAATGAATGAGGTTTTAAAAGAATCTAATCATATTTAATAATTGCTATTTTAATGGCGAAACATAAAACAGTACCATTAGAACTAATCAACTTAAATAACGACGGCTTCCACTTATTAGTGGAAGTTGTTGTTTTTGGACAATCCTACCAAGCTGTACTCGACACAGGTGCCTCAAAAACAGTATTTGATAAAGAAACCATTGAGAATCATGTAAAGAGCGGCGAGTTACTAGCTTCCGACAGAGTTTCGACCGGACTTGGCACCAATAATATGGAAAGCCATACGATTATTCTTCCCAAAATGAAGATTGGGAAGTTGAAATTAAAGAATTTTGAAGCTGCGGTACTCGATTTAACAACTATTAAAGAAGCTTATTCAATTCTTAACCTTCCTCCTGTAATCGGTGTAATAGGTGGTGACATACTAAATAGTCACCAGGCAATTATCAATTACAAAAATTTAAAACTAAAACTGTTTTATTAAAAAGATATCCTATTTAATAAATTAGAAATTTTCTTTTTTTTAACATCAATAAAAAAGCCCTTCAATTTACACTGAAGGGCTAAATTCTATCCTAAATGCTCGACTTAAATATCAATTCGAGCATATTTTGCATTTTTCTCAATAAAATCACGTCTGGGACCAACATCATCACCCATTAACATGGAGAAAATATGATCACATTCAGCAGCATTTTCAATGGTTACTTTTCTTAAAGTACGGGTTTCCGGGTTTAGAGTAGTATCCCATAATTGTTCTGCGTTCATCTCACCGAGACCTTTATAACGCTGAATATTTACACTTTCTTCTTTACCAGCACCTTTCAAAGCCTGAACTGCGGCATCACGCTGATCATCATTCCAAGCATACTGAAACTCTTTACCTTTTTTCACCATATAAAGAGGAGGTGCTGCGATGTATATATAGCCAAATTCAATTAATGGCTTCATATATCTAAAGAAGAAGGTCAATATAAGTGTGGTAATGTGAGAACCATCAACGTCAGCATCGGTCATAATGATGATTCTATGATAACGCAATTTTTCCATGTTAAGAGCTTTAGCATCTTCAGCAGTACCAATGCTAACTCCCATGGCAGTAAACATATTCTTGATCTCATCATTTTCGTAGATCTTATGTTCCATTGCCTTTTCAACGTTCAGAATTTTACCTTTTAAAGGAAGAATAGCCTGAAAATTACGATCACGACCTTGTTTTGCCGTTCCTCCCGCCGAGTCACCCTCGACAAGGTAAAGTTCACATGCTGCAGGATCATTGTTCGCACAATCGGCAAGTTTACCAGGTAATCCTGAACCACCCATTACCGTTTTGCGCTGCACCATTTCTCGTGCTTTTCGAGCAGCAGCTCTAGCTGTAGCAGCAAGAATCACCTTATTAACGATCATTCTAGCCTCACGCGGGTTTTCTTCAAGGTAATTACCAAGAATCTCACCAACAGCTACGTCAACGGCTCCCATAACCTCATTATTACCTAATTTGGTTTTGGTTTGCCCCTCAAACTGCGGTTCCTGAACTTTAACTGAAATTACAGCGGTCAGTCCCTCTCTAAAATCGTCGCCAGTAATCTCAATCTTCATGTTTTTCAACATTCCCGATTTCTCAGCATAAGATTTTAGCGTACGAGTTAAACCTCGACGAAATCCTGCAACGTGAGTACCACCTTCATGGGTATTTATATTGTTTACATAGGAGTGAACATTCTCCGTATAGGTATCATTATACTGAAGGGCTAATTCTATAGGTATACCTTGCTTAATTCCTTCCACATAAATTGGCTCAGGAATTATAGATGTACGAGTGCCATCAAGATATTTTACAAATTCTTTTAATCCACCCTCTGAAAAGAATTCTTCAAAAAGGAATAAACCATCATCAGTAGTTTCACGTTCATCGGTTAATGAAAGGCGAATACCCTTATTTAAATATGCTAATTCGCGTAAACGAGCGGCAAGAGTATCAAATTTATACTCTGTAGTTAGAGTAAATATTTCTGGATCAGGTTGAAAAGTAACGGTTGTACCCGTTTTGTCACTATCTCCAACAACCTTTACATCGTATTGGGGTTTACCACAAGAATATTCCTGCTCAAAAACTTTACCCTCACGTTGAACTACAACTTTAAGGGCAATAGAAAGTGCATTCACACAACTTACCCCAACACCGTGCAAACCACCAGACACTTTATAAGTATCCTTGTCGAATTTACCACCGGCATGAAGAACAGTCATAACTACTTCAAGTGCCGACCTTTTTTCTTTAGTGTGTATGGCAGTAGGAATACCACGACCATTATCTGTAACTGTAACAGAATTACCTTTATGAATGGTAACCTTTATGTCAGAACAGTAACCGGCCAAAGCCTCATCAATTGAATTGTCAACAACCTCATACACAAGGTGATGCAGTCCTTTAAATCCGGTATCACCAATATACATTGATGGGCGCTTTCTTACCGCCTCCAGGCCTTCAAGTACCTGTATATTATCCGCCGAATAATTAGATCTGTCTTCTGTTTCTTCGCTCATAGTTTTTTATTACAACAAAGATCAAAAATAACCATTTTAGATTGAATTTATTGCATTGTGGATAAAATTACACCTCAGACCTCATTGATGGTCTAAGCTAAATTAAATGGTTGAGATAATGAATTGAAAGTTTATATTTGTTTAAATTTTTATAAAAATCATGAAGAAATTAATAACAAACATTAGTAAAATAGCAGCAATTTTTGCCCTTTCCTCAATTGTTGTTTCATGCAACAAAGAACAATCGAAAAGTGAAGCCTCTTCAACAGTTACTTCTGCAAGCACGCTAGATGTAGTCTATGTAAACTCAGACTCACTTTTAACAAATTATGAATATTTTAAGGCTGTTCAGCAAGTTTTTGAAGAAAAATCAAAAAAAGCGCAGGCAGACCTTCAAGCAAAAGGAGCGGCTTTTCAACGTGAAGTTGCTGCTTATCAACAGAATGCTGGTAGTTTAAGTGCAGACCAACGTGCTTCAACTGAAGAACGTTTGGCTAGAAAGCAACAAGAATTGGCTACTTATAACCAAAATGCTGGAAATGCCTTAGCAAATGAAGAAGCCTCAGAAAATGAAAAACTTTATAATAAAGTTGCTGATTTCTTGAAGGTTCATGCTAAAGAAAAAGGTTATAAAATTGTGTTAACTTATTCTAAGTCTAATCCAGCAGTATTATATGCCGATGAAAGCTTAGATGTTACTAAACAAGTTTTAGAAGGCTTAAATGCGGAGTATAAAAAGAATAAAAAATAGAATTCTAAACCTGAGTCGTCCTAAAATAGGTTGACCGTTTTTATTTGTAAATATAGTCCTTGTCATGTAAAACTGACAAGGATTTTTTTTGATGGATCTGATTTGGTGTAGTATAGTTTATGCTAGTTGAGCTGCTCTATTATTGTATAGTTAAAAAGCTTTAACCTTCTTGAAATAACCACACACAATCTTTTCGTTATAGAAAAAAGAGGGGATTCAATAAAATAAATTTAGCCTAAAGGATTGTTCAATATCCTTTAAATTGAATTTGTAAAAATTTATCCTCTTGGATACATCCACACTAAAAATGGAGTATTATTAATGAGATTATCAATCAAACCAACCCTCTTGAAGATCATCAATCTCTCTACGATCTCTTTTTGTTGGTCTTCCAGCACCCCGATCTCTACTTAAATTGGGACTTTGGAACATTGATTTATAGGCTGGTGTATCTTCAATCGGTGTAAGATCCTTGTAAAAATTAA
>NZ_JBIILQ010000098.1:0-9343 GCF_044232565.1 Daejeonella sp.
CACCATTTTCACGAAAATGGAAAGAAAAATTCAATCAGACGCCCTTAGTTCATTATCCTTCCGAGACATTCCTAACTAACTTATTGAAAGAAGTTAGTCATCCTATCCCATCTCTGATAGATATTGGTTTTGAAGATATTGAATTCAATTTTTCGGATTTTAACATCTCTGAAGAGCGAATTAAAAATTATGAGGACACTAGAAATTTGCCATCTGTAGAAGGAACCACGCAAATAAGTGTTCAATTGCGTTTTGGTACTTTAAGTGTTCGTGATTTAGTAAAATTAGGCATTAAATGGAATGAGCATTGGCTCAATGAATTGATATGGCGTGAATTTTTCATGATGATTTTATATCATTTTCCACATGTTATAACTGAAAGCTTTAAGAAAAAGTACGATAAAATTCAATGGAGAAACAATGAAGCTGAATTTGAGAAATGGTGTAAAGGAGAAACAGGTTATCCAATTGTGGATGCAGGTATGCGACAATTAAATGAAACCGGTATAATGCATAACCGAGTTCGTATGATTACTGCAGGTTTTTTATGTAAACATCTTTTGATAGATTGGCGATGGGGAGAAGCCTATTTTGCGCAGAAGCTAATGGACTATGAGTTATCCTCAAACAATGGTAATTGGCAATGGGCGGCAGGAAGTGGGTGTGATTCAGCACCATACTTCAGGATTTTTAATCCGACTGCTCAAACCCTAAAATTTGATCCTAAACTAAAATATATAAAAACGTGGATAAAAGATTTTAGAGTGGATTATCTAAAACCTGTTGTAGAACATGAATTTGGACGAAAAAGAGCTCTAGAAGTTTATAAAAAAGCAGTTAATGAATAAACAATTTCTGTATTTTTCCATATTCAGTATTTTGATTGGTTTTTGAGGTTTTTTAGGACTCTTTTTACTGCTGATTATTTTTCCAAACAAAGTTTTTTAACCGTGAAAATTATTAACTTCGCATAAATACAATTAATTTGATTTTTGCGCGGATTTTGAATGTTCAAAAATTTAATTTATTAATCAGAACTGAAGTAAAACATGGCTGAAGATACAGAAAACGATAATTTAGTACCACAAAACGATCGAATCATTCCAATAAATATTGAAGAGGAAATGAAATCTGCTTATATCGATTATTCGATGTCAGTAATTGTTTCCCGTGCTCTTCCTGATGTACGTGACGGACTTAAACCTGTTCATAGAAGGGTTTTATATGGCATGTTGGATCTTGGAGTAACAAGTACCAAGCCACATAAGAAATCCGCTCGTATTGTGGGTGATGTATTGGGTAAGTACCATCCACATGGCGACTCATCCGTATATTTTGCCATGGTTCGTATGGCTCAGGATTGGAGTTTACGCTACCCAATGGTTGATGGACAAGGTAACTTTGGATCTATTGATGGTGACTCTCCAGCAGCAATGCGTTATACAGAGGCTCGTTTGAAAAAAATTGCTGAAGAAATGCTTGCTGATATCAATAAGGAAACTGTTGACTTTCAGTTGAACTTTGATGATACGCTAGAAGAACCAACCGTACTACCTTCTCGTATTCCAAATTTATTGGTAAACGGAGCTTCAGGTATTGCAGTGGGTATGGCAACTAATATGCCTCCTCACAATTTAACTGAAGTGGTAAATGCTACCATTGCCTACATTGAAAATAATGATGTTACTGTTGCTGATTTAATGCAGCATGTAAAGGCTCCAGATTTTCCTACTGGAGGAATAATTTATGGCTATAATGGCGTTCAGGAAGCATTTGAAACCGGTCGTGGTCGTATCGTTATGCGTGCTAAGGCTGAAATTGAAGTCCATAAAGGTGATCGCGAACGTATCATCGTTAATGAAATACCTTATCAAGTAAACAAAGCCAACATGATCGAGCAGACTGCTGGTCTTGTTAATGATAAGAAAATTGAGGGTATTAGTGAGATTAGAGATGAGTCGGATAGAGATGGTATGCGAATCGTTTATGAAATTAAACGCGATGCCAACGCTGCTGTGGTTCTAAATAACTTATTTAAGTATACTGCGCTTCAAACTTCATTTAGTGTAAATAATATTGCCCTTGTTAATGGTCGCCCGATGATGTTAAATCTCAGAGATCTGATTAGGCATTTTGTTGATCATCGCCATGAGGTAGTTATCCGTAGAACTAAATTCGACCTATCTGAAGCCGAAAAAAGAGCACATATCCTCGAAGGATTATTAATTGCTCTTGATCATTTGGATGAAGTAATTAAATTAATTCGTGCTTCAAATAGTCCCGAAGACGCTCGTCTAGGTTTGATTGATAGCTTTAGTTTATCAGATCTTCAAGCTAGAGCGATTTTGGACATGACTTTGAGGCGTTTAACAGGACTTGAACGTGATAAGATAAAAGAAGAGTTTGCAGAGTTAATGAAGACTATTGAATATTTAAATTCAATTTTAGCCGATGAAGCACTTCGTATGCGAATTATTACAGATGAGCTTGTAGAAATAAGAGATCGCTTTGGTGATGAACGTCGTACATCTATTACGCATTCTGCTGAAGATATGCGAATGGAAGATTTTATTGTGGATGAAGAGGTAGTAATTACCATTTCACATGAAGGATATATCAAACGTACACCTTTAACGGAATACCGTAAGCAGGGTAGAGGTGGAAAAGGTTCCATGGGTTCTCAATCTAGAGATAAGGACTTTATAGAGCACATGCTAATTGCCACTAATCACAATTACATGCTCTTCTTTACCGAATCTGGAAAATGTTTCTGGTTAAGAGTGTTTGAAATTCCAGAAGGAACCCGTACAAGTAAAGGGCGTGCAATACAAAACGTGATTAATATTCCTAAGGAAGAGAATATTAAAGCATATATCAAAGTTGTCAACTTAAAGGATCAAGAATACCTTGAGAATAACTTTATTATCATGTGTACTAAAAAAGGTACCATTAAAAAGACATCTTTAGAAGCTTATTCTCGTCCAAGAGCGAATGGTATCAATGCCATTAATATTAATGAAGGTGATCAGCTTTTAGAAGCATGTATGACCAATGGCCAGAGTGAGATTGTGATGGCACTACGTTCAGGAAGAGCAATTCGTTTCAATGAGTCTACTGTTAGGCCAATGGGAAGAACTGCTACTGGTGTTCGTGGAGTAACACTTGGTAGTGATAAGGATGAAGTGGTTGGAATGATTGCTATTAATAATCCGGAAGTTACTGTTCTAGTAGTTTCAGAAAATGGGTATGGTAAACGTACGGATATTGAAGATTATCGCGTTACGAACAGGGGAGGTAAGGGTGTTAAAACCATTAATGTAACCGATAAAACAGGTGAGCTTGTAGCAATAAAAGATGTGACTGACAATGATGATCTAATGATTATTAATAAATCAGGTATTGTTATAAGAATTGGAGTTAGCGATCTTCGTGTAATGGGAAGAGCAACTCAAGGTGTTAGATTAATTACCTTAAAAGGTGATGATTCAATTGCATCGATTGCTAAAGTTGAGCATGAAGAGGAAGAAGATGAAATCGCTGAAGATGGTACAACTGAGGCAGAAGAACAAGCTCCAGAAACTGAATAAATTTGCATGAATAAGGTATTCATAGTATTAATAAGCGGCTTTTTTCTGACCCTTGCTTCGGCAGGGGCTCAGACCCTTATTACTAAAGAAGCCCTAAATAGTTTTGCTCAATACTCTTCTAGCAAGGATATTAAAAAGCTTGAAGGTGCTAGAACAAAAATCGATGATGCCTATAAAACTAAATCAGATTCTTTAAATTCTAGAAATAACTTGATTAGGGCTTTGGTTTATTCCACACTGGCACGGATTGATTCAAACCTAAAATATTCTTATAAAAAAGACCCTCTAGATGAGGTTTTACTTTCCATGAAGCAGGTTTATGGTTCAAAAATTGAAAGAGAAAATCGCGATCGAATAAATTATATTGAAAGGCAACTTAATCATACCTATCAATTTCGAGCCAATTCTGCTTTGAAAAACCGTAAATCTGAAGAAGCATTCAAATATTTTACTATCCTCGATTCAATCGATAAAACCAATGTTTCAATTAGTCATAATTTGGCTCTTTTATCCCAAGAATTAGGTTATTATCAAAAATCGGTTACTTATTATGAGAAACTAATTCAGGTTAGACCAAGACCTGAATATTTTTTAGTCCTTGCTAATTTATACGAATTGTTAAAAGACGAGTCGAATATTGTTCGTGTTTTAAGGTCTGGGGCAGATAATTTTCCTAATAACAGAGATATTATTTTCAAGCTTTTGAATGCCTTTCAGAATAAAAATGAGTACCTAGAAATAATAAAATACATTGGTCAAGCATTGAAACTTGATGAAAACAACATCAATTTAAATTATTTAGCAGGCTTTTCTAATGAGATGGTTGGTAATGTGCTAAAAGCTGAAGAATATTATAAAGCGATTATTGAAATCAATCCTAATAATTTTGATGCAAATTATGCGTTGGGTTTACTTTATTTAAATTTATACGTTAAAGACACACAAAAAACTGAAATAAGGTATGTTACAAAAACTTATCTTGCTAAGGCAAATGAAATTGATCCTAATGAATTAAAATCTCTAAATTCATTAGCTATCTTTTATAAACGTAGCGGAGAAAACACAGAATTACAAAAAATCAATAATAGAATCAATCAACTTAAATTAAACTAGAATATCATGAAAATTAAATCTTTCATTTTAGCAGCTGTATTTTCAGCGTCAACCTTATTAGCATTTGCTCAAAAGGGGGAGATTTCAAGTGCTAAAAGTAATTACGAGAAATTTGTTTCTCTAAAAGAAGCAGCTTCTCTTGTTTTGGCTATGCCAAATATCAAATCAGCTAAAGCATCAATTGATAAAGCTGTTGTTAACGAAAAAACCATGGCAGATCCAACAGCGTGGACCTATAAGTCGATGATTTATGGCGAATTAGCAATTATTGATACAATTCCAGCAACTTCAAGACCACTATTTGATGAAGCTGTTGCAGCTTATAAGAAAGCAGTTGAATTAGATAAAGCTGGTGCAAACAAAGCTAATTTAGATAATGTATTTGCTTCAGTCTTTAGCCAATACGAATTAAACCAAGGAGTGAAGGCTTATCAAACAAATAATTTTGAAGTTGCTTATAACGCATTTAATAATGCCTTATCTTACCGTCCAGGTGATACTACATTAACCTATTATACTGGTCTTTCAGCAATAAATGCAAAAAACTATAAAGTAGGAATTGCTAATTATGAGAAATTAGTCAAAACTAATTTTTCTGCCAATCAATCGATATATCTTGATTTATCAAGATTATACACCCTTGAGGGCGATACAGTTAAGGCAATTGCTTTTGCGTCTGAGGGAGCTGCTAAATTTAATGATAACCAATTAGCTACTTTAGAAATTGAGTTAAGCTTAATGTCTGGTAAAGAGAAGGAAGTAATCTCTAAAATTACTGAACAGGCTCAAAAGAGTCCAACAAATAAGACATATCCTTATTATTTAGGTATAGCCTATAGTTCCCTTAATGAAATTTTAAAAGCAGAAGAGGCCTATTTACAAGCAATTAAAATAGATCCATCGTTTGCTGATGCTTATATTAATTTAGGTGGGGTATTGCTTAATAAAGGAATTAATACATTTAATGTGGCTAATAAATTACCACAGAACAAACAAAAAGAATATGATGATATGATAAAACTTGCTAATGCAGATTTTGAGAAAGCGTTTCCTTATTTAGAAAAGGCATCGACTTTAGATCCAAAATCACGTTTGGCACTGGAAAATTTAAAGACTTATTATATAGTTAAAAGAAATCAAGCAAAAGTGGATGAGATCACTGCTAAGCTTGGGTCTTTACAATAGAGTATTTTTAATATTACAGAGCGGCTAAGCAGGAGAGATCTTGTTTAGCCGTTTTTATTTAAAGCTTATTTAGTATCTAATTAAAATCTATTTAACATAATATTAATTATAAGACAAATTATACTTATTAATAATTTAATGTGTTTATCGCATTGAACCAAGAAATCCTGAGCAGGATCCATGAATTAATATCCAATCAACATATTCCTATTAGTGTGTTTGTATTCAATGTATTATTATGAAATAATATATTATCATATTATTTCTCAGGACTTTCTATAAAATCATCTTTTAATTTATTGATTTTATAAATAAAACTTCATAATACGAGTGTTAAATTCAATATAATTTTAATTATTTGAGAATTCATTCTATTTACTTACATTTGCATATTATATATTTAAAAATAAAACAATGTCAGAAGGTACAGTAAAGTTTTTTAATGAAACAAAAGGGTTCGGATTCATCGTTCCTGCAGATGGTAGCGAAGATGTATTCGTACATTCATCTGGTTTAATTGACCAAATTCGTGAAAACGATAAGGTTGAGTATGAAGTAGAGCGTGGCAAAAAAGGCCTTAACGCTGTTAATGTGAAAGTTGTTTACTAAATCAACATAAATCATTCAACACGGAAAAGCATGTCGTAAGACATGCTTTTCTTGTTTATAATATTTTCTAATTAATTACTTTTTTTTCAAATTATACGCAATTCCAATAAATTGAGTATCTTGTATTTATTATTTAATTAAATTATTAACACAATGCAGTCAGGTACAGTAAAATTTTTCAATGAAACAAAAGGATTCGGATTTATCGTTCCTTCAAATGGTGATGCAGAAGTTTTTGTTCACTCATCAGGTCTAATCGATCGTATTCGTGAAAACGATAGTGTTGAATACGAAGTAGAAAATGGCAAAAAAGGCTTAAATGCCGTTAATGTAAAGGTTGTAGGTTAATTCAAACTACCATATCATTAGTTAAGAAAAGCATACTCTAGGGTATGCTTTTCTTGTTTAAATAGGCTTTTAGCTATAATAAATCATTGGCCAGATTTGCTAATTCACTTCGTTCCCCTTTTTGAAGAGTAACATGGGCATATAAAGGATGATTTTTAGCTTTATCAATCAAATAAGATAATCCATTGCTTTCAGCGTCCAGATAAGGGGTATCTATTTGATAGATATCACCCATAAATACAATTTTAGTATCCTCTCCTGCTCTAGAAATAATTGTTTTAATTTCATGAGGTGTTAAATTTTGCGCTTCATCAATAATAAAAAAAATCTTTGCGAGAGTTCTTCCTCTGATATATGCTAAAGGTGCTATCGTAATCTTTTCTGTGTGTATTAGTTCATCTAATTTGGCTTGTCCCTTAACATCATCGGCCATTTGATCATTAATAAATTTGAGGTTATCCCAAATTGGTGCCATATAAGGATCAATCTTTGATTTAATATCTCCAGGCAGAAATCCTATGTCTTTATTGCTCAATGGTACAATTGGCCTTGTAACATAAATCTGTCTGAAGTTTTTTCTTTGCTCTAATGCGCAGGCCAATGCAAGTAATGTTTTGCCCGTTCCAGCATTACCCTGAATAGTTACCAGTTTTACTTCTGGATTTAACAAAGCATGTATTGCCAAGGCTTGCTCAGGATTTCTTGGTTCAATGCGATAAACACTTTGATAAGGAATATAGTTTAATTGAGACTTTTTAGCATCATAAAATGCACCAACAGACTTGGTTTTTCCATTGAGTAGATAATAACTGTTATCTATAATATTGTTAATTCCAATGGCAGATATTGGTAAAACTTTATTTTTAACCAATTCATCTATTATTTTATTTGATATTCCACTTATGATTGTTTTACCAGTATATAATTCATCAACATTTTTTACTTTTCCGGTTTCATAATCCTCAGCAAATAGATTTAAGGCCTTGGCTTTTAATCTTAAGCAAATATCTTTTGAGACTAAAATGATTTTTTTATGGGGATTTTGCTCTTGCAAGCTTAATGCTGCGTTCAATATCCGATGATCAAATTTTCCTTCTCCAAATATTTTTTCAGCATCATTAGTATAAGGTTGATCATCCATTATGATTTTAAATTTCCCTCTACCTTTGCCTTTAAGTGGTATCCATTCACTAATTAGCTGATCTTGAGATAATTCATCAATTATCCTAATAAAACTTCTAGCTTCATAATTTCGTGTATCATTGCCGCTCTTATGATTATCTAACTCCTCTAAAACTTGAATTGGAATTGCAATATCGTGTTCCTCAAAATTTTGCAATGAATCATGATCGTAAAGAATTACGGATGTATCAAGAACAAAAATTTTACCTTCAGAATTCATTGCTTTTTCTTTAGTCATTTGCTATAAAATTAAAGAAAATCAATGGAAGGTTTTTTAGTGAATGAAATTAATCTAAAAAAAGAAAACGGAGACCTTACTCTTGCGATTGGGGTCCCCGTTTCAACTTTTTCGCAACCATAGTTGCTAAAAGTATTAAGCCTTCTTTACTTTAATCGGCACGTTTCTTCAGTTTTTTCAAACTTTCAGTATCCGTAACCTTTTACTTTCTCATCATAATCGTTCCGTAGAACGCTTATAACCTAGGTAACGCTTGTCTTTTCGATTTTTTCTTTCAGCCTTAATCTCACGATGTCTGGTCTGAATTGAAAATTAAATTATCCAGAATCTGATGAAGCCCAAGAGCTTCGGATTTGAGGATATTGTTTCAAGCTATCAAAGTACTACCGACTTAACAATACTAATTTACGGTGAAAAGGAACCCTAGACAAGAAAAAAGCATCTTTATTACCCACAATTTTTAAACAAATTTTATAGATTTATTAACACAAATATCATGCATAAATAACTGAATATTAATTACTTATTTCAAAAAAATCAGCTTATTAACATTTCGATTTTATTTTTTTTATCAACATATCATTAGATTTTCATTTTTTTATAAAGCTTTTCTACGCTCAAATTCTCATTTTCTCCACATTAATTTAATTTAATTTGAATCTCCTTAATAATGCTTTCCCTCAGATTCAGTATTTTTACAACATGTTATTTATTATACAATTAAATGAAACAATCCAGGGAAATAAAGACCTTTATATTTAGTCAATACTTTTCTGATGGCCTAAAAATTACTTTAGGTGTGCTTCTCCCCTCTCTTATATTTTATCAACTCGACCTTTTATCTATTGGTTTAACTATTTCTCTTGGTGCCTTTAGTACCAGTATTGCAGATAATCCTGGACCCATAAACCATAAGAGAAATGGTATGTTTATTTGTACCCTATTTGTCTTTTTCACAGCTGTTTTAACAGGATTAATCAATAAATACCCGATTTTAATTGGGATAGAGATAGTTATTCTATCATTCTTTTATTCCATGTTTTCTGTTTATGGTAATAGGGCATCAGCTATTGGTACTGCT
>NZ_JBIILQ010000300.1:0-2780 GCF_044232565.1 Daejeonella sp.
GCATGTTTTAAAGGTCCATAAATATGGGACCAGCTTCCTGGATTATTGACCAGGATCATTGCGGCAACAGTTAAGCCTCTAAAAACATCTAAGGATAAGAGTCTTGCAGGCGATTTTTGTAGAATTGATGGTTCAGACATCCTATAAAGATAGTATTGCTTAATAGTATTTACAATAATGCCGAAAATATTGTGTTAGAGATTTTGTGAAAGCGCTTTTAGTGCTTCAGTATCCTTATTTTCGATACAGAATTGCTCCAGTTGCTTTTTGAGATCGGCAGTTATAGACTCATATTTTTTATGTCCGTAAATATTTTTCATCTCTTTTGGATCTTTTTCGAGGTCATAAAGTTCCCAGAAATTTTGGTGATCATAAAAGCGGATGAGCTTAAATCGATTTGTGCGAATCCCAAAATGCTTTAAAACACTGTGCTCTCCAGGGTATTCAAAGAAATGGTAGTAAACTGAATTTCGTATGCTAGCTTTCGGATCTTTTAGAATTGCCATCATCGATTTCCCCTGAATTTCTTTGGGAATAGCAAGTCCAGCTGCCTCTAAAAAGGTGGGTGCAAAATCAACGTTTGATACTAATTGATTTGACACGGTTCCAGGTTTGATAAGTCCCGGATAGCGAATAATTAAGGGTGTTCGCATGGATTCTTCATACATAAAACGTTTGTCGAACCAGCCATGCTCGCCCATATAAAAACCTTGGTCGGATGTGTATACAACAATGGTGTTTTTGCTTAAATTATTTCTATCGAGGTAATCCAGAATTTTACCAACGTTTCGGTCGAGGGAGAGCGTTGTACTGTAATAATCTTTCATGTAACGTTGAAACTTCCATTCAACTAAAGCCTTTCCAGTAAGTTTCTTTTTAAGAAAATTATTTTCGATTTGGCTATAATAGTTATTCCATTTTGTTCTTTGCTCCGGACTCATTCTTTTGACAAAAGAAGCTGCCGATGCGTCGGGGTCGCTGGTCATTTTGAGATCATAACCCAGTTTCATGGTTTTTTCGATCGACATGTCCTGCATTTCGGCGGCGATGCGGTTTTCGTAATTATCGTAAAAATTTTTAGGTAATGGGAAATTGATATGGTCAAATTTTCCTAAGTCAGTGGTGTCGGGCATCCAGGTACGATGGGGTGCTTTTTCACCTACTACCACAAAAAATGGCTTGGTTTGATCCCTTTTTTCGAGCCAGCTGATGGTTTTTTCGGTAATAATATCTGTTGCATAACCATCGTGCCGTGTAGTATCACCAGCCATGCTTATCATGTTAGGATTGTAGTAGAGCCCTTGTCCGGGCAAAATATTCCAATAATCAAAACCTTGAGGATAAGAAACCAAATGCCATTTTCCAATCCAGGCAGTTTGAAATCCCGATTGTTTAAGGCGTGCTGGAAATACATCTTGAGAGGCATCGAAGCGGTCGCGGTTATCTCTCATTCCATTGGTATGGCTGTATTTTCCGGTTAGGAGCACAGCTCTACTTGGGCCGCAGATGGAATTGACTACAAATGCACGATTGAAAAGTGCACCTTCTTTTGCAAGTCGGTCAAGATTGGGCGTGGCCCCATATTTTGATCCATAAGCCCCAATGGTACTCACTGCATGGTCATCGGTTAAGATAACCACAATATTGGGTCTCGGCGATTGTTGCCCAAAGGACTTTAAGCCTAATAGGCTAATTACTAGCGCAATAAAAAGTCGAGCTCCAAAATTCATTTTAATTAGTTAGTATTCCCAACGCACAAAGGCTTCCATAGCTTCATACTCTGCTAATCCCAGACGGTCATATGCTTTAGCAGTTTCACGTGTACGATCTTCAGCACGTACCCAGAATTCGCGCGCATCATCGCCAGGGAAAATGGGAACATCTTTTTGTGACTGATGTTTAAATATGGCTAGGCGCTTGCGGATAACCTCCTGTGGAGAAAGCGGTACAGCCATTTGGATTTCATGAGTTTCAAATTCATGCCAAGCTCCACGGTAGAGCCATAGCCAGCAATCCTTAGTCCATTCACGGTCTTTTAGGCGCTTTAATGCTTCAATAATGATGTCAAAACAAACCTTGTGTGTTCCATGAGGATCAGCAAAATCGCCTGCAGCAAACACTTGATGAGGTTTTATTCTTTCAAGAAGCTCCATGGTGATAAGTACATCATCTTCGTCAACAGGGTTACGAGAAGTTTTACCTCTATCGTAAAAAGGCAGGGCCATAAAATGAATATGATCATCTTTTAAACCGGCAAAACGTGCGCCGCTAATTGCCTCTCCTTTACGGATTAGGCCTTTCAGCGTTTGAATTTCCGGAGTATCTGCTTGGTTAGGTTGTTTATTATCCAAGAACTTACGCATCGAAACATAAAGATCATCTAACTTACTGGTATCTAAGTCTATAGATTTGCTAAAATCACGTGCAAATTCAACAAAACGAAGTGCATCATCATCCCAAACGGCGGTATTTCCTGAAGTTTGGTAGGCTACATGAACATCATGGCCTTGATCAACCAAACGAATGAAGGTACCACCCATTGAAATTACATCATCATCAGGATGCGGTGAAAAAATAATGGAGCGTTTTTTATCAGGTACTGCACGTTCTGGTCTTTGTGAATCGTCGGCATTGCCCTTTCCGCCCGGCCATCCGGTGATGGTATGTTGTAATTTATTGAAAATGTGAATATTAATGTTGTAAACCGGACCCTGCTCCGTAGCGAGCTGCGCCATACCGTGGCTGTTATAATCTTCTTCGGTAAGCTTCAGAATAGGTTT
>NZ_JBIILQ010000099.1:0-9251 GCF_044232565.1 Daejeonella sp.
ATAATGAAAAGCCTCAATTGTACAATTTAAAAAAGGATGCTCGTGAAATGAATAATGTGGCAGATCAATATCCTGAGATTTTAAATCGCTTAATGGCGAAGCTTGCTGAAGTAAGGGGGAAATGATGTTGATTATTTATTGTTTAGGACGGTAATTAAAAAATTACAATCCTTTTTTGGCGTTAAAAAAAGATTATTTTTTTTTGATTTTTAAGTGAATTACCTTAAAAACCTCTTCTGTTAATTTTATTAACCATGAATTTAAAAAAAAATATAATTATTTGTTTCTTGTTTTCCTTTAAAAGTAAAATCGATTTTATCTTTTTATCTAAAATCGTGCAAAACAGTTTCTATAATGCATTTTTTAGCTACTTTTGAGTTCTGCAATGGTGCAGATAAATAAAAAGCAATAAAGATTTTTATGGAAAGAAAATTACTCATGTTTTTCTTGAGTGCATTTGTGCTAGTATCGCAAGTTTTTGCTCAGGAAATAACAGTAACTGGTAAAGTAACATCCGCTGAAGATGGTTTGCCACTTCCTGGTGTATCGGTTAAAATTAAAGGTACAAACACCTTTAGTCAGACAAATCAAAATGGTATGTATTCCATTAAGGCCAATTCATCGAATGTATTGGTATTTAATTATATAGGTTCATTACCTGAAGAAAGAAAAATAGGTGCATTAACGGTGATTAATGTGGTATTGGAAGCTGATTCAAAAGTATTGAATGAAGTTGTGGTAACTGCATTTGGTGTTAAGCAAGAAGTAAGAGGTTTAGGGTTTTCGACTCAAAGTGTAAAAGCAAAGGAGATTGTAGATTCTAAGCAGCCAAATCTTGTGAACGCATTACAAGGTAAAATTGCAGGTGTTCAAATCACGAATTCTAGCGGTGCAGCGGGTGCTTCATCTAATATTATGATTCGTGGTGGAAGTTCTTTAAGTGGTAATAACCAACCATTATTTGTTGTGGATGGTATTCCTGTGGATAATACTACTCCAGTAGGTCAGGGAGGTTTAGGAGCAGGAACAGCACCAGCTTCAAATAGAGCGATAGATATTAATCCGGACGATATAGAAAGTATAACTGTTTTGAAGGGGCCAGCAGCAGCGGCTTTATATGGTATCCGTGCAGCTTCCGGCGCAATAGTGGTTACAACTAAAAAAGGTTCTGGTGGTGCTGCAAGAATTAATTATCAAAATACATTTTCACTTGATAATGTAAATAAAGTTCCAACCTTACAAGGTAAATTTAAGCAAGGAGAGCAGGGAGTTTTTAATGCAACGGCTACAGATTCATGGGGTCCTGAATTTATTTCTGGAGAAAAAATATATGACAATTTGGGTGATTTTTTCGAGACAGCTTTTGCTCAAAATCATGATATTTCTGTTAGTGGAAGTTCTGAACAGACACGTTATTTTACATCAGCATCTGTATTAGATCAAGGGTCTATTGTTGACAATTCTGATTTCAAAAGAAAATCTTTCAGATTAAATGCAGACACAAAAATGGGGGATAAACTTACCATTGGTGGTTCAGCAAATTATGTGCGTACAGATCGAACTTATGTCCCTCAAGGAAGTCCGAATGGAGTTATGGGTGCATTATATTGGCCGCGGAATGATGATATGAAGAATTATCTGAACGCTGACGGTACGCAAAGATTTTTCAATATAACTGATAATGACAATCCATATTGGTCAATACAAAATAAACCAATTATTAATTCAATTAACCGTGTAATTGCTATTGGTAATATTGACTACAACCCTTTTAGTTTCTTGAATGTTTCTTACAGGTTAGGTACAGATTATTACAGCGAAAATTTCAAGTCGATTAGAATGCCAGGAAGTTTAGAAGCTGGAGCGATTAGAGGATCAGTGGCACAATCTGCTGGTGATAATCAGATTACCACTTCAACTTTGATTGTTACTGGTAAGAAAACTATAGCTAAGGACTTTAAATTAAGTTTAGCTTTAGGACAGAACCTTGAAAGCGCTACAAGTGGAAGTACCACATCTACTGCAATTCGTTTTATTGATCCTACTTTCCCAAGTATAAATAACACAGTGGCTACAGATCGTACAGTTTCAGAAAGGTTAAATAAAAGAAGGATTTTTGGATTGTTTGGAGATTTTACAGCTGATTGGAAGGGCATGGCTTATGTAAATCTTAGAGCAAGAAATGATTGGTCTTCTACACTACCTGTTTCAGACAATTCATTTTTCTATCCGTCGGTAAGTGGTGCTATAATATTAACAGATGTATTGAGAGAATTAGGTTTAAAACCTGGTGATGATACTTTTTCTTATGGAAAAATAAGAGCAGCCTATTCTGAAGTTGGAAAGGATGCGCCTGCACACGTAACTACTTCATCTCTTGCGTCAGTTACCAATACGTTTACCATTAATCCTAGGGGTTTTATTACGAATGCAAATAATCCTTTTGGTAACCCAACTTTAGTACCTGAGTTTACAAAGGCTTTTGAAGTTGGAACTGATTTAAGGTTTTTGAAAAATCGTGTTGGAATTGATTTCACGTATTATAATAGTACATCAACCAATCAAATTCTTGCAACAAGAGTACCTCCATCTGCTGGAGCATTCTTAACTTATCTTAATGGTGGATCTATTAAGAATGAGGGTGTAGAAGTTGTATTTAATGCACAAGCAATAACAAACCCCAATTTTAAGTGGTCTGTTGATGTTAACTTTGCTAAAAATACATCTATTGTCAAGGCCTTACCAGGTTTATTGGATCGTGTTGAATTATCTGATGCTTGGGTGGCTTCAAATGCAGCTCAGGGAGCAGCCTTTTTGAATGGGAGTTTATTTGGAATCAATGGTAATGTTTGGAAGCGTAATGCAAGTGGCCAATTATTATTAGGTAACAATGGTTATCCTCAAGTTCAAACAGCACTTACTAATATTGGGGATAGAAATCCAGATTTTACTGCAGGTATTACAAATACATTCTCTCATAAAAATCTTTCATTTGCATTTATGGTTGATGTAAGAGTTGGTGGAAAGGTATATAATGCAACAGAAAACTCTCTTGTTCGTTCAGGATTAAGTACCAAAACACTTGATAGGGGCACAAAAGTTTTTGATGGTATCATTGAATCAACTGGTGCTACAAATGCAATTGCAGTACCTTTAAATCAAAATTATTATCAAACAATTTATGCTAATCAAGGGTTTGATTTTGTTGAAGATGGTGGTTGGTACAGACTTCGTTATGCTACTCTAAGCTATAAGATGCCAACTAAACTTTTGGAAAAAATAGATGTTAAAGGTTTAAGCTTCACAGTTACTGGAAGGAACTTATTGTTGATTACCAATTATTCTGGTGTTGACCCTGAGGTTTCAGGTAGCGGTGCTGGTGTTGGTGGATCAGGTTCTTTTGGTTTTGATAACCTTGGAATACCTGCTACTCGTGGTATTGATTTTGGTTTGAGATTAACACTATAATAGAGATAAATGATAATTGTATTACTTTGTTCCAACAAGCTAGAAAAGCTTATTGTTCAAGGTTTATAGGTTAAAACATAAATGAATTATGAAAATTATAAATAAAAAAATTACTTACTTTTTACTTAGTGTTCTCTTGCTAAGTACCTCATGCGAGAAGTATTTGGATGTAAATAAAGATCCTAATAATCCAACCAAAATATCGGCTGCAAGTCGTTTGGTTGGTGCTATCACAACTTCCAATGGTTCAGCTTTGTGGAGAGGTAATCGTGAGGTTGCAGGTTTAAACCAATATGGTACAACAAAATTAATTACCGGAGCTAATGCGAGTGCCGAACAATGGCGTTTTACAGCATCTTATTTCTTATGGCAAAATGCTTATGTTTTCACAATGCCTAATTGTGTAGATTTAATTGTTCTTGGCCAAGAAGAGGGAAGTCCGCATTTTGTTGGAGCTGGTAAAACACTTTTGGCAATGAACTACGGTTTATTAACAGATCAGTATGGGGCAATTGTTGTTGATGATTTTTACGATGGTAAGTCGCAATTAAATTTAACACCAGTAATGCAAGATCAAGAAACTGTTTATAAGCGTATTGATCAGTTATTAGATGAGGCAATTGTAGCTTTTAATAGCACATCTAATAAAACAGCATTAAATATTAATGGTGGTGATATTATGTTTCAAGGTGATGTTAACAAATGGAAGCGTTTTGCATGGGCATTAAAAGCTAGATATTTAAATCATCTTTCTAAGAAGTCTAGTCTTTACAACCCAGCTAAAATTATCGAAGCGAGTAATAATGCATTCAATGCTGATGGTATGGATGCTGAGTTTGCATATCTTTCAGGAGGTTTAGAGACTGATCAAAATCCTTGGTTTAGCTGGGGTGGATTCGTTTTACCTGCTGGTGTAACAGACCCAAATAGTACTGCTTTTAATCCTAGATATTTTGCATGGAGTCAGTTTTTTGTTAACATGCTTACAAGTCTTCCTGTTACAAATTCAACTTACCAAGATCCTAGGATTAGTAAAATCATGAAGCCAGCGGCCTCAGATGGTCAGTACAGAGGTTTGAAAGTTGGAGGTGGTTTAGTAGGTGGTCAAGGTTTACGTGCTAATGGACAGCCTGGTGATGCTACAAAGGTAAATGGTAACGACTATGGTAGATTCAGCAATAGCGGTTTTTATACTAGTGAAAGATCACCAATGCCTTTTATAACCTACTCAGAAGTTAAATTGATTGAAGCTGAAGCTAAGTTGAGAAGTAATGATGTAAATGGTGCTATTTCAGCTTATACTGAAGGTGTTAAAGCTAACATGCGTAAACTTGGTGTTACAAGTACTGATATCAATAACTACATTGCAGCTCTTGAAGCAGATGGTTTAGCTACTCATTTTACTAATCGTACAAATGGTTTAAGCCATATTATGAGACAGAAATATATCAGTCTTTGCTTAAATCCTGAAACTTGGGTAGATATGCGCAGATCTGACTTTAGTCAAGCAATTTACGGTTCATCTTTGGTTCGTCCATTGAACTTAAACACTGTGGTCTTTGATGCAAATAATTCAACTCAATGGATAAGAGGTATGGTTTACGAAACGAATGAGCAAACTCGTAATCCAGCTGCTGTTGGGGATAATTCAGAAAAATTCAGATTGCTAACTCCACTATGGTGGGATAAGGCTCAATAGTTGATTTGAGTAATATACTTAATAAGAAAGCCCCAATTTTGGGGCTTTCTTATTTAATAAGATTCTGTACTCTTATCATGGATCGAAATAAAATAATTAACGTGTATTAGCAAGCATAATTGATGTGCTATTTTTTATTTCATATTTACCCTACCCGGTTCCCGTTTATTTGCTCCCCCAATTTTCTGTAAATCATCGCCCAAGTCTGCTCTTGCCTCATCAGCGAGTGTTTTCAGTTCTTTTACAATCTCTGGGAAATAAGCTTTAACATCATATTGTTCACCCGGATCTCTGCGTAGGTCATAAAGTGCTTCACTCATTCTTACATTTTCTGGTGCAGCTCCTGGAAATCCATCAATACCGGGTGCTTGATTTAAATAGGAGCGTGATTCATGCTCAAAGACAAGCTTCCAATTATCACGCCTTACCGCTTCCAGCGAATTTTTGCGATAATAATATAAAAAGTTTTTTCGGGGTGATGCTTGAAGATCGCCTTTTAAAATCTCGCCCAAATCAATTCCATCAATTTTTTTATTCGGTAGTGTTGTTCCTGTTAATTTTGCGATTGTTGGCAAAATATCGATGGTTGATGCTAATTGATTAGAAACTAATCCGGCAGGAATTTTACCTTTCCACCGTATAATACAAGGAACTCGCTGCCCACCTTCAAATGAAGTTCCTTTACCTTCTCTCAATCCTGCAGTATTGCCTGAATGGTTTCCGAAGTTTAACCAGGGACCGTTATCACTAGTAAAAATAATCATCGTATTATTTTCAAGACCTTCCTTTTTTAGAGCATTCATGATTTTGCCCACATTGTAATCAAGCTCTTGAATCATATCGCCATACAAACCTTGCTTGCTTTTTCCTCTAAATGCTGCGGATGCATTAATTGGAACATGCGGCATTGGATGCGGAATATATGCAAAGAAGGGTTTCTTTTTATTTCGTCGAATAAAGCTAATGGCTTCATCGGTAAGTTTGCTAGTGAGCATTGCTTGATCTTCTAGTGTACGTATGGTGTCAATTGGTACATTATTTCGAATCAACGGAAGTGGTGGGAAGCGATATTTATTGGTTCCAGGTTTTGCCGGTGTGCCATCATAATGCACAGGCCACATATCGTTTGAATAGGGTATTCCAAGGTATTCATCAAAACCCTGATTTAGTGGTAAAAATTCCTGAGCATCACCCAAATGCCATTTACCGAATATTCCGGTGGCATAGTTTTTCTGTTTTAATAGGTCTGCAATGGTTGTTTCATCTTTTGCTAACCCAATTGGTGAAGCTGGGAATAAAGCACCAGAAATGCCAACACGGTTAGAATAACAACCAGTCAAGATTGCTGCACGAGAAGCACTGCAAACAGCTTGTGCCGCTAGAAAATTAGTAAAACGAATTCCCTCGGATGCTAAACGGTCGATATTGGGAGTATTTATATCCAAAGCCCCATAAGATGATAAATCACCATAGCCCAGATCGTCCATGAAAATTAAAATAATATTGGGACTCGCAGATGCGGCAGTTCTAACTGGAGTGCTAGATTGATGAAGTGTAAGCAAAAGCAATGCGATTACCAGAATTTTTATTCTTTTGATCATGTGATGATGGTATTTATTAAGCTCAAGATAAAGTTTTAATAGGATAAATAAAATAAATGGTTTTTTGCTTCAATCAATTTTCAAAAAAATATAGCTAATTCTAATTTTTTATCCCAACCTTTGTGTAAATAATGAAAAAGCTTGTAATCACCATATTAGCAATATTTTACCTGGGTGTTTCATCCGGTGCAACCCTGCATTTTCATCATTGCATGGGTGAGCTAGTGGAGTGGGGATTTTCTGACAATAGTTTAGACGATTCTGGTAAATGCACAAGTTGTGGCATGGAGCAGGGTAATTCTGTTCAATGTTGTAAAAGTCAGAAACAAGAACTTAAATTGAAGGAAAGCTGTAAAGCTCCCTTGAATGTATTTCAAGGCCAGACTTTTATTCTGGAACCACAAATTTTTGTGAATCTTGAGATTGAAACTTTCACAAATGTAGATCAGCAAGATCTCAATCAGTTATTAGTCCCGCGGTCAGTTAAAACTCCCACATTCCTTCGCAACTGTAATTTCCGTATTTGATCTTCTCCTTTTGGAAATTATTATCCAAAAATTTCCTTTTTAAGCCTTGAATAAATAATATTAGTCAATTGTGTTGACTCAATGGCTTTATTTTCAATTGTTTATATCATAAACTCAATTTCTCGTTTACTAGAATAACTATTAGAGTATGAAAAATCTAATCAATACCTGCGTTGTTTTGATCGTATTATTTTTTGCATCCTGCACCAGTTCAGAAAAACCTGTTCAGTCTAGTGCAGACACCTCAACACATAACAAAGCTCATGCAGTTTATACTTGTCCCATGCACCCTAAAGTATTAAGTGATAAACCAGGAATCTGCCCTGAATGCAAAATGGACCTTGTTAAAAAAACTGATAAGGCTTCATCAAGCGATTCAACAACTAATGAACATCATCAACACTAGGAACAATGGTTGAGAAAATTATTTCATTTTCGCTGCGTAACCGTTTCATTGTGCTGCTTTTTGCGGCAGCTATTTTCACTTGGGGAATATTTTCTGTGCAATCTAGCAAGATAGATGCGATACCAGATTTATCTGAAAATCAGGTTATTGTATTTACAGAATGGATGGGTAGGAGTCCTCAGATAATTGAAGATCAAATTACATATCCCTTGGTTACCAATCTTCAGGGTTTACCTAAAGTAAAATATGTTCGCGCAAATTCCATGTTTGGGATGAGCTTTATCTACCTCATTTTTGAAGATAATGTAGATGTGTATTGGGCACGTGCTAGAGTACTTGAGCGACTCAATACGGTGGGAAATAGCCTCCCTGAAGGTGTAAGTCCGACGATTGGCCCTGATGGCACAGGAGTTGGCCACGTTTTGTGGTACACATTAGATGCTCCTGGAATGGATTTAGGTGAGCAACGTGCCGTACAAGATTGGTATATTAAATTTGCTTTGCAGAATGTTCCGGGGGTAAGTGAAATTGCTTCCTTTGGGGGTTTCCAGAAACAGTACCAGATCAGTATAGATCCCGATAAGCTGAGTTATTATAAATTGACTATTCAGGATGTGATGCGTGCTGTAAAAAGCAATAATAATGAGGCTGGTGGACGTAAGTTTGAGATGAGTGGCATCGCCTACATCATTAAAACCACCGGCTATTTAAAGTCGATTGAGGAAATAGGAAATCTACCCATAAAAACACAAAATTCCATTCCCATAAAGGTAAGTGACATTGCTACTGTACAAATGGCTGGTGAAAGTCGCTTAGGTATTTTCGATTACAATGGTGAGGGTGAAGTAGTTGGCGGCATTGTAGTATTGCGATACGGTGAAAATGCTAATGAAGTGATAAAGCGCGTGAAAGCGAAAATGTCTGAGGTTAGCAAAGGGCTTCCTGATGGTATGAAATTTACCATTGTGTACGACCGTGGTAAGTTGATTGAAGAATCAATCTCATCCATTAAAACTACACTCATCGAAGAAATGATTGTTGTATCGCTCATTGTCATGATTTTTCTCTTACACTGGCGCAGTGCAATTAGCATCATTATTCAGATTCCAATTACTATTGCGGCAAGTTTTATCGTGCTAAATGCTTTTGATATATCATCCAATATTATGTCTTTAACAGGTATAGCCCTTGCCATAGGTGTGATTGTAGATAATGGAATAATTATGGCCGAAAATTCATATAAAAACCTGGCCACAAGGCAGGCCGAGCTAAATGAACAAAAAAAAGGAGGGAACTCACATGTGGTTTAAGAAAAAAAGTTCTATGTCGAGTAAGGAAGATGATTATGTAAAGCTATCTAATGAAGATAGGTTAAGCATAATCGAAAAGGCCTGTAAGCAGGTCTCGAGAGGTGTATTTTACTCGACCATCATTATCATTGCTTCATTTTTACCGGTTTTTTTATTGACCGGTCAGGAGGGTAAATTATTTCATCCTTTGGCTTATACCAAAACATTCATTCTGGTTATAGATGCTATTTTGGTACTTAC
>NZ_JBIILQ010000100.1:0-9240 GCF_044232565.1 Daejeonella sp.
GAGACCTGAAATTATGCCATTATACTCCATTCCAATATTACTAAGAAGGAATTCAGCTTGTTTATATTTAACAGAAGCACGTTCAGCATCTGCAGCTTTTTTTTCCATTTGAGAGGAATGCATGGAGTATTTCTCATATTCATCTTCAGAAACGGATTTTCCACCAGCTAAGTAAAGCTCTAAAAGTCGATGTACCATTACATCGGGATAACGTCGAATAGGTGAGGTGAAATGGGTATAATAATCGAATGCTAAACCGTAGTGACTGTGTTTCTTTGTTGTGTACACTGCCTTAGCCATTGATCGGATAGCTAGCTGGGTTAATACATTTTGTTCTTTTTTACCCTCTACATCGGCCATTAAGAAATTGAGTGATTTTGCAGTCTCTCTCCCGGAGCTTGTATCAATTTTATAGCCAAATTTCAATGCGAATTGTGAAAAGTTTAAGAGTGCATCTTCTTTAGGAGAATCATGCGAACGGTATACAAAAGTTAGTTTCTGCTTCCCCTTTCCCTTTTTCGCTATAAATTCTGCAACCTTTTTATTGGCAAGCAACATAAAATCTTCAATGAGTTTATGGGCATCTTTACGCTCTTTTGCATAAACGCCTAAAGGCTTTCCCTGCTCATCTAATCGGAATTTTATTTCTACACTTTCAAAGCTTATGGCTCCATGTTTAAATTTACGTTCTCTTAAAATATAGGCTAATTCATTTAATTTTAAAAGCTCTTCACTGTGTTTGCCGCTTTTATTCTCTAATATTTCTTGAGCATCCTCATAGCTAAATCGAGTGTCAGAATGAATAATTGTCCGGCCAAACCATTGCTCAACTACATTAGCTTCATTATCAAGCTCAAATACGGCCGAGAAGCATAGTTTATCTTCATTGGGTCTAAGTGAGCATAAACCATTTGAAAGTCGCTCAGGAAGCATTGGAATCACTCTGTCAACTAAATAAACAGAAGTGCCTCGCTCAAAAGCCTCTTTATCAAGGGCAGTGCCTTGTTTTACATAATGTGATACGTCAGCAATATGGACTCCAATTTCTACATTACCATTATCAAGTTTTCTGAAAGAAATTGCATCATCAAAATCTTTCGCATCAATAGGATCTATTGTAAAAGTTAGAACATTTCGAAAATCTCTTCTTTTTGCAATTTCTTCGGCAGGTATAATTTCCTCAATAGATTCTGCTTGCCTTTCAACCTCGTCAGGAAAGGCTAATGGGAAGCCATAATCAGCTAAAATGGCGTTCATTTCAGCATTATTCTCACCTTGCTTTCCTAAAACGTGGGTTATTTGACCGATAGGGTTTTTGGCGTCTTCAGGCCAATCAACAATTCTTGCGATTGCTTTATCTTTATCCTTTGCTCCTTTTAAGCTATCAATAGGAATAAAGATATCATGGAGCATTTTGCGATCATCAGGAATGAAAAATGCAAAGCGATCGGAAAGATTTACAATACCTGTAAAATCCATCTTTGCCCTTTGCAGGATCTCAACTACTTCACCATCCTTTTTACGACCTTTGTTTTTGGCATAAACATAAACTTTTACAATATCCCCGTGTAGGGCATTGCGCAATTTCCTAGGAGCAACATAAATATCTTCTTCAAACTCATCTTCACTAATAATATAGGCTGAACCATCGGAAGTCATATCAACCTTACCTGTAACAAAGGTCTTTAATTGCTTCAGTAAAAATTTACCTTTTTCGGGCTCGTTTAATATTCCTTTTTTTGTTTCTTCTTTCAGGATCTCTAAAATTAATTCTCTGGATTCATCATCATGGAGATTTAATTTCGAAGCTACCTGCTTATAATTTAGAGGCTTATTTCCTGATTTTTCAAAAACATCTGTGATGAGTTTGTTAAGTACCAGATTAAAGCTATTGGATTTCTTTTTTGACATTTTTTACTAATTTTTTCTAAGATAAGGCTTCGCGGATTAATAATAGCTAGGCTAACGATTTGATAACATAAGAATGACTACTTTGTTTAGGATGATTAGTCTTGAACAATGGTAATCTGCTCATCTGGAAGCTGTGGAAGCGATTTAAATCGAAGTAAAATTCGCGCTGTGGTGATTACATCCTTCTCACAATAGATACGTATTCGCTCTATATCATTTTCTTTCCAATAAACATCATTAACCATGCTACCATCGATATCATCCTTGGGACTTGGAATTCCGAATACTGCGGCTAATAGCTTTAGTGAGGTGTAGTTTTTAAAATCGCCAAATTTCCATAAGTCCATGGTATCAAGATGCAAAATCTCCCATGGTTTTTTCCCATGAAGATTTAATTGAACGGGTATTTTTAATCCGTTAATTAGCATTCTGCGGCATAAATAGGGGTAATCGAACTCTTTACCATTGTGCGCACAAAAAATGAGTGTATCTGCTTGTTTTTTAAGAATATCTATAAATGATTGTAATAATTCTTTTTCTTCATCACCATAAAAAGATTTAATACGGAGATTCAGCTTTTCTGTTTTTGAAGAGAAAATTCCGACAGAAATACATATAATCTTGCCAAATTCGGCTAAAATACCACCACGAGAATAAAATTCTGCAGGTGTTTCACCATCACGTCGTTGGAACCTAGTTTTTTGATCCCATAAGTGTTGAAATTCTTGCGGCACCTCATTAAATGAAGGATATTGCGGTACAGTTTCAATATCAAGAACCATGATTTGCTGTAGATCAATATTTTCTAACATGATGGAATTTTCTAAGCGTTAAACTACGGTATTAAGCGCTAATTTAATATTAAAATGAGTAAACGGTTGGCAAAGTTCAAACATCAATCCCTCAGCTATGAAATTGCTATTAATGACTTGAATCTATTTTTGAATTTTAGAGTAATAAAATTCTTTAGTTTTTTGGAAGATAAAAAATAATTATTTATGGCTTTTGAAGAATTAGCCAATCATTACCCCAGCTTTATTTAATAGGGGTACTCTTATCATATTTGTTTCTACAATGCTTTCCGGAACAAAAATAAATTTTTTATCATAAATCTGGTTTCCTAAGTAATAACTCAACCAATATTCATTGGTAAGCCCAAATACCTGCTCGTCAATTAGTTCAACTTGAACAAATGATTTTGCTTCAATATTACCCAGTGAATGACGTAAAGTGGATGTTTTTATTTGTCCTCCGTCTTTTTCGCCATAACCTTTAGAACTGATCAGAACAGTTTCTATGGCCTCCGCCCTCAAATTAATCAAATACACCTTCCAGAGCTTTGCCTCGGGCGTTGCCGAATCCAAAACGATGGCTATAGAAACATTTTCTACGATATTTTCCGGTAAATCTGTTTTCATCTAAAAGTCAAAAAATGATTATTTAGCTTTTACTAGGCGTTTCGTCGGACTTTTCTTTGCTGGAGCTTTTTTACTTGCCTTTTTGGCTTTTGCAGTAAATGCATCGGGAACTTGCTCCTCAATCAACTTCTTCACTTTTTCAAGATCCAATTCCGACAATTCTTCTACTGTGTATTTATCATTACTCGCCGGATTTTTACCCAGTTTCAACATTTGCTTTTCAAATCGAATAAACGGTCCCCATCTGCCATTTTCAATGGCTATCTTATCAGATGGCCATTGCTGAATAAAGCGATTGGACTCTTTTTCAACTTTTTTGCTAATTAACTCATCAATTTCAACTTGACCTAAGTGATCAAAATTATAACGTGCTGGAACATTGATATAGAGGTTATTCCATTTGATGAAGGGGCCGAAACGACCTTTCCCCTTTGTAACAGGTAATTCTTGGAAATGAGCAATAGGAGCATCTGCGAGCTTTTTCTCATCAATAATTTCGATGGCACGTTCTAAATTGACTGAAAGTGGATCTTCACCTTTTGGTAAAGAGATGAAACTTTCGCCCCATTTTATATATGGTCCGAAGCGACCAACACCTACACTCAATTCTTTATCTTGATAATCTTCGAGTTGGAATGGGAGTTTGAAGAGATCTAGTGCATCCTCTAAAGAAATACTTTCAATCATTTGTCCGGAACGTAAACTAGCATAACGAGGTTTTTCATCCTCTTCATTTTCAGCGGTTTCTCCAATTTGAACAAATGGGCCATAGCGACCAATTCTTACGGATATTTTCTTACCTGTTTCAGGATCAAAACCTAATTCACGTTCGCCACTTGCACGGTTCGCGTTTAAAAGAGTAGCTTCAACTTCAATATGGAAAGGATCATAAAATGACCGGAGCATTTCTGTCCAATTTTTTAAGCCTTGTGCAATCTCATCAAATTCTTTTTCAACCTTAGCTGTGAAGTTAAAATCTACAATCCCCTTGAAATGTTCAACAAGGAAATCGTTAACAACGGCACCAATATCTGTTGGAAATAATTTATTTTTTTCTGCTCCAGTATTTTCAGTCTTTATTGCAGACGTAATCTGCTTGTTTTGTAAACTAATTACCTGATATTCACGCTGTTTTCCTTCACGTTCTTCCTTTACAACATAACCTCGATTTTGTATGGTTGAGATTGTAGGAGCGTAGGTAGATGGTCGGCCAATGCCAAGTTCTTCTAATTTTTTTACCAGGCTTGCTTCAGTATAACGAGCTGGGGGACGAGAGTAACGCTCTGTGGCGTTCATTTCCCGTAAATTAAGCGTTTGACCTTGCGCTAATGGAGGCAGGATAGAATTGTCGTTTTCTTCATCTAAGTTAATTTCGGTTTCATCCTCATCGCTAGATTCCATGTAAACCTTAAGGAAACCGTCGAACTTCATTACCTCACCATTGGCTACAAATTCTTCACTTCGAGTTGAAATGTTGATTTTGGCAGTTGTTTTTTCAAAGTTTGCTTCAGCCATTTGGGAAGCAATTGAGCGCTTCCATATTAAATCATACAAACGCTGTTCTGAAGCGTCACCACTAATTGAATGATGTTCAAAATAAGTAGGGCGGATAGCTTCATGAGCTTCTTGGGCACCTGCAGACTTCGTTTTATATTTTCTTAACTGATGATATTTCTCGCCATAAGCTGATTTTATCTCCGCTGCAGCGGCATTTAAAGCCGTCTCCGATAAGTTTACAGAATCGGTTCGCATGTATGTTATTTTTCCGCTCTCGTATAATTTTTGAGCTACAGACATGGTTCTTGCAACCGAAAAACCTAGTTTTCTACTTGCTTCTTGTTGAAGAGTAGAGGTGGTAAATGGAGCTGCGGGACTTCTTTTTGTGGGTCTAGTTTCTAGGCTTCTTACCGTATAAATTGCATTTATGCAATCTTTTAAGAAGTTTTCTGCTTCTGGAGCTTTTTCAAAACGTTCAGGAAGCTCGGCACGAAAGACCTCTTTTTGTTTATCAGTATAAAATATGGCAACAACTTTGAAGGCAGCTGTAGCAGAAAATTTATTTACTTCACGTTCTCTGTCAACAATTAAACGAACAGCAACAGACTGCACGCGACCTGCAGATAGGGAAGGTTTAACTTTTTTCCAAAGAACTGGCGATAATTCAAAACCAACCAAACGATCTAAAACCCGACGCGCTTGTTGCGCATAAACCAAGTTATAATCGATGGTTCTAGGTTTTTCTATTGCCTTTAAGATGGCTGTTTTAGTTATCTCATGGAAAACAATACGCTTCGTTTTATCTTCTTTAAGTCCCAAGGTTTCAAATAAATGCCATGAAATAGCTTCTCCCTCCCGGTCCTCATCGGATGCTAGCCATACCATTTCTGCATCTTTTGCTAATCTCTTTAATTCGTTTACAACCGCTCTTTTATCGGCTGGAACCTCATAACGTTGTTCGAAATTATGGCCTACGTCAATCGCATCATCAGTTTTTATAAGGTCACGAATATGCCCATAACTTGATTTTACAAGGAAATCTTTACCTAGGTAGCCTTCGATTGTTTTGGCCTTAGCCGGGGACTCAACGATTAGTAGATTTTTAGCCATTCAATTCAGAGATATTATGCAAATAAAGGTATTATTAAAGGGAATGGCAAATAAGGAAGCGACTGAATCGCTTATTAAATGCTAAAATCGCCTAAAATTTCAGAGAAAAATAAATTTTGCTTGCTCTTTTTATAAAAAGCTTAAACAAGGAATCCTCCACCAAGCAGGTCATTACCTTCATAAAATACCGCCGATTGTCCCGGAGCAATACCTGAAACAGCATGGTGGAAATTTATTTTGATATTGTCGCCACTTTGGAGAAGAGTGCTCATTGCGCCAGAATCCTTATAACGAATTTTAGTAATTGCATCCAAGGGTTCAGTAATGCTTGCATACTTTACTAGATTGATATTTCTTACTGTTGCCTCAGACTTCTCGAGTTCATCGATTGTGCCGAGCATCACCGTGTTGCTTTCTGGTAAAATTCGGGTTACAAACATAGGATGACCGAAAGCGACGCCTAATCCCTTTCGCTGACCTATAGTATAATAGGCATAGCCCTGATGTTTTCCGGCAATGGTGCCATCGCTCAGCATAAAGTTTCCTGGTCCAATACGCTCATCAAGATCTTCAACCTTATTTCTTAAGAAGGAGCGGTAGTCATTATCAGGAACAAAGCAAATCTCATAGCTTTCAGATTTGTTTGCCAAATCAAATTGCCCCATATCTACTGCCATTTGCCTAATTTCTGATTTTGCGAAGCCTCCGAGCGGAAATTGTGTGCGAGCAAGATTTTCTTGAGAAACGCCCCATAATACGTAAGATTGATCTTTATGCTCATCTTTTCCCTTTGAAATAACATACCTGCCACTGTCCTGAACACGTATATTGGCATAATGACCTGTTGCGATAAATTCACAATCCAATTTGTCGGCACGCTTCAATAAAGCCTCCCATTTGATATGAGTATTACATAAAACACAAGGATTTGGCGTTCTTCCTGATAAGTATTCATCAACGAAATTATCAATTACAAAATCACCAAACTCACTTCTGATATCTAAAATATAATGAGGAAAACCATAAGCTACTGCCAGAGCTCGCGCATCATTAATACTATCAAGGCTACAACAGCCAGTTTCTTTAGATGAACCACCAGCGGAGGCATAATCCCAAGTCTTCATAGTTAAGCCAATAACTTCATAGCCCTGCTCGTGAAGCATTACTGCTGCCACCGAACTGTCTACTCCACCACTCATGGCTACTAAAACTCTACCTCTTTTACTCATCGAATTGTTTCTCGGCCTAATGCCCTTTAAATTAGTGCAAAGATACGGCTTTATTAAATAATTTGATAGGGGGTCAGTCAGACGCGGGTAAATATTAAATGATTTCAATTTAATACCTTCAAAAAAATATTTTTTTATTTTTAATCCTTTACTCTCTTTTATAGTCTGACCTATAAAAATAAATATAATCATGAATAAGCCTATTCTAAGCTATTTTTTTCTGCCATTTTTAATGGCTTTTTCTGGAATTTTTTTCTCCGCTTACATAGAATCAAGTCCTGCAGAGATTAAATTTCCCTATAAAAATGCCGGATTGAGCGAGCGAGAAGCAGCTGCACATTTATTGAATCGCTTTTCTTTTGGTTCTAGGCCCGGGGAAATTGATGAGGTGGTAAAGATAGGATTAGAGAAATGGTTTTTACAACAATTGACTGCTAATCAGAAAGATGAGCGTTTAAATAAAATGTTGAGTTCTTATGATGCAATACATTTGAGTAATGCTGAGGTTATCAAGATTTTCCCTAAAAATGCACAGCTCCTACGCTGGGCCATTCGCGATGGAGTAATTGATAAGGATTCAGTAAATCTTTCGGATAGAAAGAAATACCGGGAACAAATAGCTACATACATGCTTGATAAGGGCTATAAACCACAAGCAGAGCTTTTTAGGCAATTAGTTAATCAAAAGATTTTAAGGGCAGCTTATAGCAATAATCAATTGCATGAGGTTTTAAGCGACTTCTGGTTTAACCATTTTAATGTATCAATAACAAAAAATATTAGCGCCGAATATATTCCAGCTTATGAACGCGATGTGATCCGTCCGCATGTATTTGGTCAATTTTCAGATTTGTTGATTGCCACGGCAAAATCTCCAGCTATGCTATTTTTTCTAGATAATTTTAGTAGTTCGGGCACTGAAGAAAGTACAAAAAGACCTTTAAATGCAAATATTCAAAGGCAAAAACCTGAAGTTTCGGCAATGCAAATGGGAGATAGTACCTCCATACGATCCCAAGTTTTAACCAAATTACAGGAGAATAAAAAAAATCAGGGTTTAAATGAGAATTATGCTCGTGAAGTAATGGAATTACACACTTTGGGCGTTGATGGAGGCTATAGCCAGTCGGATGTGACCCAAGCAGCCCGCATTTTAACTGGATGGTCTGTTGCCCCTTTGGATAATAGCTATGGCGCTCCTTTAAAAAAAATGATTGATAAAATAGGAGTGGAGACTCTTAAGAAAAGAGGTTTTGTTTTTGATGGCGATTTTCTTTTTGCCGCCAATCGTCATGATCGTGGGTCGAAAACAGTATTAGGAAAAGTTTTTCCTGCAAATAGAGGATATGAGGAAGGATTAGAGCTTTTAAATATGCTTGCAAAACATCCATCAACTGCTAAATTTATATCCCGGAAATTAGCTATTCGATTTGTGAATGATAATCCTTCAGAAACACTAATTGAAAGAATGGCAACTACTTTTAAGGAGAAAGATGGTACTATTTCTGCAGTCTTGTTAAGCATGGTAACTTCACCCGAATTCTGGTCGGCAGAGGCCCTTAGAGAAAAAACGAAGTCGCCCTTTGAGCTTGCCATGAGTGCTGTTCGCAGCTTGAATGCCGACATAAAACAACCTTTTCAATTGAATACATGGATCAGTAAAATGGGGCAGAAAATGTACTATTATCAAGCTCCAACTGGTTTTCCGGACAATGGTCAATATTGGATAAATACTGGATCTCTGTTAAACAGGATGAATTTTGGCTTGGCTTTGGCCTCTCAGCGTATTCCAGGTATCAAATTCGACCTTTTGGCATTAAATAATAACCATGAACCCGAAAGTTCGGAAGCTGCGCTTATGAGCTACAGTAAGCTCATAATGCCGGAGCGTAAGCTTGATAAAACTATTGAGCGTTTGAGTTTGATGTTAAATGATCCTGATTTAGTTAAAAAAGTAGAAACCGCTGCATTACAAAATGCAAGTCCGAAAAGTGTAAATAGTGAGGAAGATGATCAACTAATGGAAGATAAAACACCAATTAAGAAAGTTCCTAATTCCGCCGTAATGGCAGGGG
>NZ_JBIILQ010000315.1:0-9233 GCF_044232565.1 Daejeonella sp.
CGTGCACCGATTAAAAATGCCGGAAATTTTCAGGCAGGAATGCAGGTTAGTGTTTTTTTGCCGGTTTCTGAGATCAATGATGCATTGAGTCTTCCAATGGATGCAGTAGTTAGGGATGGGCGAGGCACTCATGTTTGGGTTAAAACCGGGATAAATACTTTCTCTCCACGCATTGTTCAAACGGGAGCTGAAAGCGGAAACCAAATTATAATTCTTTCTGGATTAGAGGGTGTTAAAGAAGTGGTTATGAGTGGTGCTTATTTATTATCAAGTGAGTTTTTGCTGAAAAAAGGACTTGATCCGATGCTTAAAAATTGAGAGCTTATTAAACTTTATCTTTTTAAGATGAAATAACCCTTGTTAAGAGTTTCTATTTTTCGACCCGAAAGGGTTCTTTTTGTGGTGATAAGATAATAGTACACTCCATCACTCAATGGTGTATTGGTATTACTTAATAATCCGGTATTTGCATAACCTTTAAAAACACGATCATTTTCATTATAGCCTTCCAATTTAAATACCTCGTTACCCCATCTATTGAATATTAAAACAAGGTTTTCAGGGAAAGAAATAATATTTTCAATTTTAAAAAAGTCATTGCCTAAACCATCGTCGTTAGGCGAAACAAGAGGGTCTGGTTTTATATCTGGATTAGTTGGAAATTTGTTATTTTCATTGCTTGGAATTGATCCTGGTTTTGGATAATTATCTTCTATCATAACAGTTGCGCCAGAACCGATTCTAACGTATGTATCTGAGCTTGAAATAATCTCAATTTGAATATTTTCTTGACCTTCAAATTCATCATCGCTTAATGCAGCAATGGTAATTTTCTCGATTGTATTAACTTGTCCTTTAGGGATTTTAATCTCAATAAATTGATCTAAAGGCACGTAGTCTAGGTTTTTTATTGCAATACCCCCATAACCTACCTTGATTATAACATCATCTTTAAATGGCCTTAAAAGTGTTGCACTTACGGTTACTTTTTTGCCTTCTGGAACAATGCTAAAAGCAGGAGTAAGGCTTACGATTGTAAATGGAAACACCTCAATTTTAAGGACTGCCTTTGCACATAATCCAGATGTGTTACAAATTTCATAGTCAATAGTTTCTAATCCCCAAAATCTAGGGTTTGGCGTGTAATTAAAACTACCATCATTATTAAAGGTGAAACTACCGTTTTTGGGACTGCTTTTTGCAGTAAATTTTAGACTTTCACCTTGTTGGTCGGAGTCGTTTGATGCAACAGTGCCTGTTATTGTAACTTCTTCATCAGTACTAAAATAATCATTTAAAGCAATTGGCGGACAATTCCCAGATAGTACATCAGCATAAATAAGCTGGCTACAGCCCTTGGCGTCGATTACAAGTAGCTTATATCTTCCCGCAATTAAATTATCGATACTATTGCTGCTTCGCCCTAAGCCGACCCATTCTAGCGTATAAGGCATTGTTCCTCCCTCAATTAAGGCATTTATCATACCATCTGTAGATAATTTGCAGGTAGAATTTTTAACACTAACTGACACTTTTAAAATATCAGGTTGTTTAATTTCGATACTTTCAGTCGCTGTACAACCATTGGTATCCTTAACTACTACAGTATAGATATTGCCAGCTTCAACATTGCTTAGGTCTTCGGTAATTTCATTGTTTGACCATTTAAAGCTGTAGGGCAAAGTGCCACCGCTAATTTGTAAATCGATCTTGCCATCTTTGACACCAAAACAACTAACATCAGATTTTGTGAAATTGATTTTTAAAGGAGTGGCTGGCTGCTCAATTTTGATTGACTCTGAAAATATACATCCTTTGGCATCTTTTATTTGAACTGTATAAATCCCTGCATTTAGTTTATCGATTTCATCCCCTGTTTCTCCATTTGACCAGGTATAAGTATATGGTAATGTTCCTCCATTTGCTGTAATTTTGATGGATCCGGTTTGACCTGCAAAGCATGTAACATCAGACTTAACAAATGTGAGTCCTAAGGGAGCTGAAGCTTGCGTAATTAAGACATTTTGATTGATTATTATATAGCAATTAGGAATTGTAGCATCACGAATGTAAACTTTATAGGTTCCAGGGCTAAGTCCTGTAAAAACAGGACTACTTTGCCAAGTGTTAGCAAAATCGATACTGTATTCATAAACTCCGAATCCCCCCGATACGTTTACAACTTGTAAGAATCCATCATTTTTACCGAAACAATTAACATTACTTGACACTACATTTCCGGTAATTGGAGCACTTGCTTGTTGAATTATGGCAGTTCCATTACCCAAATTGGTGCATGAATTGGCATCACTTACAGATGTAATTTTATATGTTTTTGATGCTATGGCACTCACGTTGAATGTATAATCATTTGTGCCAATGCCACTAATGGTCTGTGTTACTGTTCCGTCTGTGTAGTTTATTGTCCAAGGCGCCTTACCAGTTAGATTTATGCGTAGAGTTGCACTCGCTCCATAACAAACACTTGTTGACCCACTTATGGTAGCGCTAGGCAATAGTTTTACAAAAACTTTATAAGTGATAGGTATACCAGCGCAACCATTTAAAAGGGGGGTAATGGTATAATTTATTATTCCTTCACTTAAGCTGTTATTGGTAATAGCCTGTGCTGTAATATTGCCTGTTCCATTCGTTAAAAAACCACTTAAATTTGAACTTGCACTGGTGGCAGTCCAACTAAATGTAGTTCCAGAAATATCTGATGTTAAAATCACCTCCGATGTACTAGCTCCCGAACAAATGCTTTGTTGTAAAACGCTATTTGTGATTTTAGGTAATGGGTTTACCGTAATTGTATAGCTTTTTGATAATCCTATACAGGCATTAAATATTGGCGTAACTGTAATAATTGCAGTTTGAGAAATATTGGTTGTGTTATTTGCTGTGAATGCAGTTATGTCACCATTGCCACTCGTGGCTAATCCTATGCTTGGATTTGAGTTTGTCCATGTAAAAGTTGTGCCAGCTAATGAACTACTAAAAATGTTCAATGAAACTGTGGCTCCAGAGCAAACAGTAATATTAGATGGTTGGGCTAGATTTGGAATTGGATTTATATTAATTTTGAATTCAAAGCTTGCGCCACTACATCCATTGAGGCTCGGCGTAACTGTGATTGTTTCAATTAGTGTACTTAATCCATTATTTGTTGCTATAAAGCTTGGTATGTTTCCAGTTCCTTGTTCGACTAATCCAATGTTGGGATTCCTTCTTTCCCAAGTATAAGTAGTACCAGGTTGGTTAGCATTAAATACTATTTCTGGAACAGTTTCTCCAGCACAATAAGTTCGATTCTGTAAACTATTCAAAACAGGCTTTGGAGCTACTTTAATAGGTATAATTTTTGAAACACTTAAGCAGTTGTTGATGCTTGCACTGACTGAATAATTTCCAGACATACTTAAATCGGCATTGGAACGAATAATTTCATCGCCAGTAGTTGTGAAGCCTTTTGGCCCGGTCCAGTAATAAGTTGCTAAAGGATTAGGGTTTTTGATTTTAATAAGCAAATTTTCGCCTTCGCAAATGGGACTAATAAAAGCCTGTATGTCTGGTTCTGGCGGAGCTCCCGGACTGCTAATTGAGAGTGTAGAGCCGATAGTGATACAGCCTAAGCTGTTTTTTACTGCTACCGAATAACTTCCTGCCGCTAAATTGGTAAAAGTCCCACCATTGGCAGTAAAGTTAAGGCCGCCATCAATTGAATACGCTAAAGGGCCATTTCCAGTTGCTGTAATGGTTATTTTGCCGTCATCTGAATTACAAACTGTTTCGTTTTCTGCTGCTGCAGATAATATAATTGGTGTTGGATTAACCGATATGTTATAAGTTGAAGGAGGACCATCGCATCCATTTAATGTTGGGAACACTGTAATGGTTGCTGTTTGTTGACTATTTGATGTATTTGTAGCAAAAAAACTTGTATAATTTCCAGTTCCACTTATTGGAAGTCCAATGGAAGGATTCGAATTTGTCCATTTGAAAGTTGTTCCCGCAAGACCAGAATTGAAATTTGTTGAAGGAATAATTTCGCCAGTACAAACAGTGATGTTGCTAGGTGCATTAACTGTTGGTGAGGGCTTGATGGTAATATTAAACGAATACTCAGGGCCTGTGCAACCATTTAGAGATAGAATGATTTTTATCGTTGCCGTAATTGGCACATTACTGGCATTTGTGGCAGTAAAAGCTGGAATACTACCCGTTCCGCTAGCCTGAAGCCCGATACTAGGATTGGAATTAGTCCAAGAATATGTTGCACCTGCTGGTAAACTATTAAAGGAAGTAGCCGGTACATTTTCTCCTACACAAAAGATTTTATTTGTGAGCGTAGTGAGTATAGGAACGGCGTTAACAGTGATATTTATGCTATTAGATAAACTTTGACATGAATTTGAGGTAGCGATAACAAGATAGTCGCCAGACATTGCCTGCGATGCATTTGGGATTGTAATTGTTGATCCAGTGGCAGTAAATCCAAGTGGCCCCGACCAATTATATATGGTATTTGGTTCAATATTTGAAATGGAAAGAGTAATTGAATTTCCTACACAAATTTGTGTACTGGCTGTATTGATATTAGGTGTAGTTGGAATGAATGGGCTTATAATATTTAGAGGGCCTATTTTATTGATACATCCTGCCTGATTGCGTACCCAAACGGTATAGCTACCTGGCGCTAAACCTGTAAAATTACCGTTGTTTTTCACATAATTTAATCCGCCATCAATTGAGAATTCTAGTTCTGAGTTACTTGATGCTGAAACAGTAATTGTACCATCATTTACTCCACACTGTGTTTGATTGGTTGCAGATGCATTCGTAATTTGAGGTAAAGGATTAACAGTTATGTCGAAAGTGGAAGGCAGACTTGTACATCCATTACTTGTAGCATAAACCGTTATCGTTGCCGTAATTGGCACATTACTGGTATTTGTGGCAGTAAAAGCTGGAATACTAACCGTTCCGCTAGCCTGAAGCCCGATACTAGGATTGGAATTAGTCCAAGAATATGTTGCACCTGCTGGTAAACTATTAAAGGAAGTAGCTGGTACATTTTCTCCTACACAAAAGATTTTATTTGTGAGCGTAGTGAGTATAGGAACGGCGTTAACAGTGATATTTATGCTATTAGATAAACTTTGACATGAATTTGAGGTAGCGATAACAAGATAGTCGCCAGACATTGCCTGCGATGCATTTGGGATTGTAATTGTTGATCCAGTGGCAGTAAATCCAAGTGGCCCCGACCAATTATATATGGTATTTGGTTCAATATTTGAAATGGAAAGAGTAATTGAATTTCCTACACAAATTTGTGTACTGGCTGTATTGATATTAGGTGTAGTTGGAATGAATGGGCTTATAATATTTAGAGGGCCTATTTTATTGATACATCCTGCCTGATTGCGTACCCAAACGGTATAGCTACCTGGCGCTAAACCTGTAAAATTACCGTTGTTTTTCACATAATTTAATCCGCCATCAATTGAGAATTCTAGTTCTGAGTTACTTGATGCTGAAACAGTAATTGTACCATCATTTACTCCACACTGTGTTTGATTGGTTGCAGATGCATTCGTAATTTGAGGTAAAGGATTAACAGTTATGTCGAAAGTGGAAGGCAGACTTGTACATCCATTACTTGTAGCATAAACCGTTATCGTTGCCGTAATTGGCACATTACTGGTATTTGTGGCAGTAAAAGCTGGAATACTACCCGTTCCGCTAGCCTGAAGCCCGATACTAGGATTGGAATTAGTCCAAGAATATGTTGCACCAGAAATGTTGCTAGTGAAATTTATGCTAGGAATAGTTGAGTCTGTGCAGACTTTGATGTCTGAAATAAGATTGACTTGAGGTGCTTGGTTTACACTTATAATAGCAGGATTAGAGCTTGTTGTTACGCAGGCATTGCTAACCTGAACATCATAAATTCCTGAATTCGAAGCATTTACATTTGAAATAATTAAATTAGCACTATTTGCACCCGCAATGGGCGCTCCATTTTTTTGCCATTGGTATGTTAGCGCTAAATTACTGGTAGCAGTTACGCTAAGGTTGAGCTCATCACCCTCACACAAAGATTTATTTGTTAGATTGGATAAAATGGGTGATGAATTTAAGGTTAAACAAAACACAGTTGAATATTTGTCTAGCGGGTCAATTACTCCAAAACTAGAAGGGCTACTGCATATATTATCAACTAATGCTCTATAACACATAGCTTGAGTAATATTGCTATAGTTTAGGGTATTTGTTTTATTATCTATTATTGTCCAATTAGTTGTGCCCACCGGTGCTGATTCCCATCGAAGTACAGGCCCTGTTTGGCCGCTTAAAAACAATGTCCCATTAGCTGGAATACAACTATTTGAGTTTAGGGAGCTTATAGTACCACCAGATAGACTTGCCGAGTTTTGAGCATAATAGAGAAATACAGGTTCTGAAATATTAGTGCAGGGAATAGAGTTATTTGAAACTATTCTTCTTATTCGATAATCTCCTGAAGCATAATTATTTGGATCTAGAATAAAATTTGTAATATTTGTTTTTGATAAATCTGAAGATGTAATGGGCGAGTTAGTTGAAGAAACTATCGTTTTATATGCAGTACCACTAAAGGAAACTTCCCATAAATAAGTCTGCCCACTGCCGGGCGTATTTTTATCTCTAATTGTTTGATAGCTATTATCACCGCAAGCAGTGTTGTATATTCTTGTTGCTCCAGCAACAAATTCAATTTCATTTGGAGTACATTGCCCATAACTATCTTGGTTCCAAACGCAAACTAATGCAAAAAAAAATAATAGTTTTTTAATAGCGTTTACCATCTTGTGCTGTAAAGATAATTTCACAAAAAAATGATTTGAATGCAAAGTACTTTTTACTGTGTAAATGAGAGCCGTTTAATAAAGAATTAACTTTGTCATTTTTCTATATCACTCTTGAACGAAAACTTTACTAATATATTTCTAATCAAATACCATTATTGGTCATAGATTTATTTTCTTCATAAATATTTTCATAAACACCAAATTTTATTTTTTTGATGAGAATCAATTAATGTGTTGATTAGTATCGTCTTCTTAAGCAGGTAAATTCAGCATTTTTGAAAATAGCAATTGCAAAGTCCCTTTTAAACCTATTATTTACCATTAAACAGAAGAAATTATGAAAAATTTAAAATCCTTTCTCATCCTGATTATTTTAATTTCGGGATTTTCATCGATCTCCAACGCCCAGATTGTATTGCCAGAAGTCAAGATAGAAGCGATAAATTATAAATATCTCAACTCCGTTGGCGATGCAGTTGCTCTTCCAGTAAAGCGTCTTCAGCGCGAAGTTGCCGCTTTCGATCTAAAAACTTCAGACTTTTATGAAGATGAGTATGACACGTATTTCATTTCTTTTTACATTCCTGAAGGAGAAATTTTGGCTGCCTATGATAAAGATGGTAAGCTATTGCGCACTGCCGAAAAATATAAGAATGTGAAGCTACCTATTCCAGTAGCAGCAACAGTCGCTCAAAAATACCCTGGTTGGGGTATAGCAAAAGATGTTTACTTAGTCAGTTATTATGAATCGAAAGGGATTAACAAAGTTTATAAATTAATCCTCGAAAATGGAAATAAACGAATGCGAATAAAAACCAATGAAAGTGGGGATATTATTTAAGTTTTTTTTTGAATTTTAGAGAAGCAGCCTGAAAAGGCTGCTTTTTTTTTATTCAATTTAAACTATATCTGGAGGCATTTATTGGGTATGTTTTGAGAGCTGGATTTTAATATGAAATATTTATTGTTTTTTCTCTCAATAAAAAAGTATATCTTAATTTTTATAATTAAAAGTCTCATATTTAGCGTATTGGCTTGAAAACTTAGGTGATGCTAAAGTTTTGCTTTCTTTGATTTGAAATAGTATATAAAATGATAAAACAATAATGCCTAAAAACGAATTGAACCTGGATAATTTATCCTCAGCTGACACGATTATAAACCCATCTTTACCTATTGGTCGTATTGCCTCAGTTGATATTTATCGTGGTTTTGTGATGCTACTTATGATGGCAGAGGTACTTTCTCTTTCCGAAGTTTCAAGAGCTTTACCAGGAAATAAATTCTGGGAATTTTTGTCTTTCCATCAAAGTCATGTGCCTTGGATAGGCTTGAGTTTGCATGATATGATTCAGCCCTCTTTTACTTTTTTGGTTGGTGTTGTTCTGCCTTATTCTATTGCTAACAGAAAAAACAAAGGGGCAAGTGTTCAAAATATACTAACTCACACTATTAAACGCTCCCTTATTTTAATATTCCTCGGAATATTTTTGCGTTCCATGCATTCGAACCAAACTAATTTTACATTCGAGGATACACTCACTCAAATTGGATTGGGCTACACCTTTCTCGTTTTAATCTCTTTTTACTCTCAACGTGTTCAAATTATTTCTTTGACTGCCATCTTGTTTACCTATGTCTTGGTATTTGCACTTTATCCGCTACCTAATGCTTCCTTCGACTATGCTTCTGCTGGTGTCAGTGCAGATTGGCGCCATAATTTAACGGGTTTTTCAGCGCATTGGAATAAGAATACTAATTTCGCTTGGGCTTTTGATCAGTGGTTTTTGAATTTATTTCCTAGAGAAAGTTCATTTCTTTTCAATTCAGGGGGCTATTCAACGCTAAGTTTTATCCCAACCTTAGGGACAATGATTTTGGGACTTCTAGCAGGAAATTACCTGAATTCGTCTGTAACAGCTCGTAAAAAACTTAATTTCTTGGTTTTTATAGGAGTTTCATTGATTATGTTTGGTGTTTTACTTCATCTAAGTGGTATAAATCCCATTGTGAAACGTATTTGGACTCCTGCATGGACAATCTTTAGCGGTGGCATCTGTTTCTTGTTTTTAGCCTTATTTTATGGATTAATTGATATGAAAGGAAAGCAGCAGGGGACTTTCTTTTTGATGGTTATTGGTGTAAACTCAATTGCAGCTTATGTTATCGCAGATGGCGGAATGAGAAATCTTATCAACGACTCATTGTTTATCCATTTGGGCGCAAATTTTGATCAGGTATTTGGTTCCGCTTATGCTACTTTAATAAGCGGCGGACTAGTTCTATTGTTTGAGTGGTTGATTTTATATTGGATGTTTAAGAAAAAAATATTTATTAAGATTTGATTTCATTTTTTAAAAAAATCTCATAGTTTAT
>NZ_JBIILQ010000101.1:0-9213 GCF_044232565.1 Daejeonella sp.
TCGGTTCCTCAGAACATTAATCTTGACAGTTCTGAAAATGATCGGCCATTAGCATTATTTCTATCCGCAAAAGACAGTTCTGCCTTAACTTTATTAGTACAAACTTATCAAACATATTTATCCCAAAATCCATATAGTTTAAATGATATTTGCTTTACAGCAGCTAATCATAGAGATCATTTTTCTGAACGAATTGTTGTAATAGCAAAAACTAAAGCAGAAGCGATCCATTTACTAAATGGATTTAATGTCGGAGGAATCGAAAAGAAAACATTGTATTCCAATAGTGGGCCTGATATTTCATCAACCACACTGAATATTGCCAGTAAGTACATCGAAGGATGTAATTCAGATCAGTTTGTTTCTTTTTTTGTTGGCAATTCCGTTAATATACCTGTCTATCAATTCAACCATCAAGATTACTGGGTAGAATCAGAACCTTATTTAAGACTAATTAATCAAGAACATTCGAGTCTTCCTGATATATTAAATAGTAATACGGATATACTATCCGTTCAGGAAGATATTTTAACCTATTTATTCAGAGTTGTTGGAGAAATTACGGAATTGCCGGCTGAACAAATTAATGCTAGCGATGATTTCTTTGCTATCGGTATGGATTCTATTCTGCTCATGCAATTAAAAGAAAAGGTTAATAGAGAACGAAATGTAGCAATTGAAGTTTCGGCCTTTTATGATAGTCTTAATACCCTTGAAAAACTGGCTGAATATTTATTAAAACAACAGCCAAAACAAGCTATTGTTTCTGAAAGCGCACGTTATTTAAAGTCAACTGCTTCAATATCCTCTTCTTCCAACACTTTTGTCCCCTATAAGGAAGTAAATATTTTACAAGAATCTCTGGATGCTATTAAAGAAAAGTCTATCCAGCAGCTTATTGCCAATGTAAATAAGATAAGTAGTACCTCAAAAAGCCATACACAACTTTACCGAAAATGGTTGGCTAATAATAGAAATATTGCGGGTTTCAGACCTAAATGGAAAGAAATGACCTACCAGCTGGTTGCTGAAAAAGGAAAGGGCGTTTATGTATGGGATAAAGAAGGGAACCGTTTTTTGGATTTTTCCATGGGCTTTGGTGTGAATTTATTTGGTTATAATCCAGAATTTGTTCAAAAACGCTTACACCAAATGTTGGATGAGCATATGGTTCTTGGCGCACTTTCTCCTTTAGCAGGTGAACTTGCTGAAGCTATTTGCAAAGCAACAGGAAATGAACGCGTAGCATTTTACAACACAGGTACAGAAGCTGTAATGGTAGCTATTAGATTAGCCCGAGCCATTACTGGTAAAAACAAAATAGTTGTTTTTGCAGGTTCCTATCATGGAACCTATGATGGGATTCTTGCAAGAGAAGGGAAGGGCATTTACGCTGATCCTTTGGCGCCGGGAGTAGCACCATCAATGGTCCAGGATGTTATTGTTTTGCATTATGGGAGTGAAGAAGATCTTGAAATTATTCGCGATTTAGCACCCGAATTGGCTGCAGTATTGGTGGAACCAATTCAAAGCCGTTACCCCGAATTTTTCCCCGCTGAATTTTTAAAAGAACTTCGAGCCATTACCCAGCAGAATGAAGTAGCACTAATTTTTGATGAAGTAATCTCAGGTTTTCGATTTGCGATTAATGGGATAAGAGCTTTTACTGAGGTTCGTTCTGATATTACAGTTTATGGAAAAGTTATTGGAGGAGGTATACCAGTTGGTGTTGTGGCTGGAAACAGCAAATATTTAGATGCTGTAGACGGAGGTTTCTGGAAATATGGTGATCAATCATATCCAGCCAGTAAAAGCACATTTGTTGCCGGAACATTTTGCCATCACCCGCTTGCAATGGCAGCTGGGTTAAGTGTATTGGAGCATCTTAAGCAAAATCCAGACCTTTATATACAGTTGGAAGACGCAGCAGAGTATATGTGTAATGAACTAAATCGCTGGTTTGAGGCGTCTAAAATCAGTATCCGAATGGTACATTTTGGCTCTCTTTTCAGGTTTAAATTAAAAGGTAATGAAGAGTTATTATTCGCTAAGTTGCTTTCTAGAGGCATTTACATTTGGGAAGGAAGAAACTGCTACCTATCTACAGCGCATACATCAGAAGATATTGAATTTTTGATCTTATCTATTAAGGAAAGCTGTACTGAGTTACAGGAAGAAGGATGGATAAATTTGGTAGAAAAAGAAAAAGTAATAGTTGAAACAAACTCAAATATATTTCCTTTATCACCTGCACAGCAAGGAGTATGGTGGGCTCAACAATTAGATTCTAACCTTGCTTCCTTTAATTTGTCTGAAAGTTTTTTGGTTGAGGGTTCGTTTAACATTGAAATTTTTGAAAAATCATGTCTTGAGATTATTAAAAATCATGAAATTCTTCGAACATCTTTCTTTGATAAAGATGGAGTACCGTTTCAAGAAGTGCATCAGGAATTTTCCTTTGCCATAAAACCTGTAAGCTTAGCGTATTTAAGTGAAGAAGAAGCGCTGATTGAAGCGCAAAAAATAGTAGCTGATAAAATAAGAGAACCCTTCAATCTTGAACAAGGTCCATTGTTGAATGTCTTATTGTATGCCATCAAAGGCAATAAGTTTGTATTATCAGTTATTGTACATCATATTGTTTGCGATGGATGGGCCATGGAAGTTTTGTTTGATGATCTGATTGCTACTTATAATCAACTTCTAATTAAGCCAGATGCCGAAATACCCCCAGCAGCATATCAGTACAGGCATTATGTACAAGAAACGTTCAATCAAACCAATATATTGGCACTGAAAGAGTACTGGCATACTCAGGTGCAGGGAATAAATACACTTACTTTAACTGGTGATCTTACTGCCAAGAGTGATACTCATCAGGAGAGCTTTGAAGAAATATTAATAGCAGGTTCAGATTACAAGAATTTGCTTACGCTGATTAAACAACAAAACACCTCTTCGTTTACAGCACTCACTGCAATTACAAAGTTACTTTTATATAGCAAAACAGGTGTAAATGATATTGCTATAGGTACTCCGGTTCCAGGAAGGGTGCAGTCAAAGTGGAATAAATTGATTGGCCATTGCCTGAATATGCTTGTTTTAAGAAGTAATATTAATGAAGAAGAGTCTTTTGTGACTTATTTGCAAAAAGTAAAATCATTAATTCTAAATGCTTATGAACGGCAAGAATATTCTTTCGAAACCTTGAAGAATGAATGTTTAAACGACCGTTCTACTCAGGATTGGCCATTTTTTGAAATAGAGATTGCTATGCAAAACTTCCGTTTACATCGTCATCAAAAGGGAAATAAATTTGCGGATTTTCAGCTTGAGATATTCAATAATTTATCACTTGACTGCAGAAAATATCCAATAGAATTCCGTTTTGATGAAGGCCATGAGGATGTACTTTTAAAAGTTGCCTATGATCCATGTCGCTATTCTCAGAAATTTATTAGGGAATTGCTTCAAGACTGGCAAAATTTATTTAGACACATTGCACAGTTTTCTTCCATGTCTGTCAGTGAAATTATAAATGCCGTAAATCAACAAAAAGAAGTATCTCAGCAACACTCTTTAAAAAATAACAGGCAAAACAATTTTTCCAAGCTTATTTCAACATCTACCACTAATCGGAACTAATATGCAATTACCTACTAGACCACAATTTTCTATAAAAGCACCTAAGTCAATAGATCCAATTTCTAGCGTGGTAAAGAAAGAGCTTATGCAGCCAAAAGGTTTTCCTTTGGTTTATAGTCCTTTAGCAGATGGAGTAATTCTGAAAAGCTGGTTTCTTAGTCATTTGCCAGAAATTGAACAAGATTTAAAACAGTTTGGGGCTATCTTATTAAGAGGTTTTGAAGTTCCTACTAGAGATGCTTTTCAGGAAGTAATGCACCAGTTTAATCATGAATTTCTTTCTTACAAAGACCGATCATCACCTCGTACAGAAATCAAAGAAAATATTTATAACTCTACAGAACATCCTGCAGATCAGATTATTAACATGCATAATGAGCTTTCTTATTCGCATACTTGGCCTCAGAAAATTGCATTTTATTGTTTTAAAGAGGCTCTAGAACAGGGAGAAACCCCCATAGCAGACGTAAGAAAAGTTTGGAATAATTTACCTGAAGCAGTAGCTAATAAATTTGAACAAAAGGGTATCCTTTATCGCAGGTTATTGCAAAAAGGAATAGGCTTATCTTGGCAAGAAGTTTATCAGACAAACGACCGGAATGTAGTTGAAGAATATTGCAATTTCCATAAAATGCAATTTACCTGGCTTGAAGATGATCGGCTAGAGATAAAATGGACACGCCCAGCTGTTCGTAAGCATCCGGATACAGGAGAAAAGGTTTGGTTTAACCACGGATATTTTTTCAATTTTTTAGCATTGGCTCCAGAAATAAGAGATGCTTTTACAGATTCCAATGAGCTGCCTTTTAATACCTATTATGGGGATGGAAGCTTAATTGAAGAGGAGTATTTACAAGCAATTTTGCAAGCTTACCAGGACGAATGTGTGTACTTTTCATGGAAGCATGGTGATATATTATTGATGGATAATATGCTAACAGCGCATGGCCGTAACTCATATAAAGGAGAAAGAGAAATAAATGTTGTAATGATGCAACCTTGTAAAGAAGCTTAATTCATGGATCAACAATTACAAAACCATTTATTAATTTCCCTTACAGAACAACAGAAAGTTATTATTGACAAAACTCTTGAAAATTCATTTCCTGCACCTATTTTTTATTGCTGGAAGTTTGCGCATCAATTTGAAATAAACCTGGATATTATTGAGCTCATCAGCAAATTATTGAGTTCTTATGAAACCCTAAAAATAAAGCTCGAAAAAGACGAGAGTAGTATCTATCCTTTGCAAAGAATTCAGGAAGATTCACCGTTCATTATTCAATTGGAGAATGAGCCCGTTTCTTCTTCATTTTTTTTGAAAAATTGCACTGAACATTTTTTTGAATATAATGCGGACAAAACAGTATTTATTATTGCCAAAGATGAAAATGAATTTATATATCATCTTTATTTGCAGTTGCCATCTGTTTTGGCGGATGTTTACAGTCTGATAAACATTGCCGTCCAAATCCAGAATAGTATCGTATCTAATTTTCTTGTGGAAGAAAGTCAGATTAGCTTTTCCCAATATTCTTCATGGCAGGAGGAAACATTAACATCTGTTCCAGAAGAAATAGCAGACTGGATACAGGCACAGCTGAAACAATCAAACTCAAGTACTCAGCTACCTGTACAGAATAAAAGGAATACGCATAAAATAAAGTATGCTTCATCAAGCATAAAGCCTATTTCTTCAGTGGTTTATACTCAAATTAATCAGCTGGTAAAACATGGAGATGTAACTTTAGCTGATATGTGGCTTGCTATATTTGCCACTCTGTTACATCATCATACTGATGAAGATGTAACAGGTATTGGCTATAACCTAAAGGGTCGCGTTTATGATGAATTAGCTGGAACGATGGGTCGTATTGACCATAATTCTCCAATTATTATTTCTTGGTTAAACATTGAAAACACCCTTGATCTCACTCAATTTATAAAAAAGACAAGAGAAGAGCAGCAGTTAGTTGCCGAGTACATTGGCCGCTCATTTATCAATAAAATATCTCATGGCGAATTGCCGTATGTATTGCATTATCTCCATTTACCAGATGAGATTAACAATTACACAAACTTTCAGGCTCTTCAGGCGGGAACCGATCTGCAGTTAGACATTATTGAAACTAATACCGGTCAGTTTACCCGATGGAGCTATAATGAAACTTTGTTTTCAGAATCTGCCATCGCTCTTTTGGACACTATTCTTCAAAATTTATTAGAAGGATTATTGGTTGAACCCAAGCATTCTATCATTAACAAAAATTCGCTAACTGTTAAACGTTTGTTGGGGGCGCCTAGCACGGATGTAAATATCCAAAGACCATTACTAGTTTCTCAGCCAACAAATTTAAGAGCTTTTGATAGTGTCGGTGAAAGTTCTAAAGTTGGGATCAATAAATGGGATACTATCATTGCTGCCTTTGATCATCAATATCAATTAAAGCCTTTGTATGTTGCTTTAGTTTATGAGAATCAAGAATGGACCTATGCCGAATTGCATCAATTGGCTCAAAAGCTTGCGGCGTTCTTAATACAAGAAAAAAATATTAAATCTGGAGATATCCTGGGTATCTGTACCGGTCGTTCGCCAGAAGTAATTATTGCAATACTCGCCATTATCAAGACAGGAGCTACGTTTCTTCCAATAGATCCAACGCAGCCCACAGTGCGTATTGAAACCATATTGAAAGATGCATCTCCTCGATTAATTTTTGTAGATAAAAAATTACTAATCAATACTCCACAATTAGTTTTAAAAGAGGCTATTAACGAAGCTGAAAGCCAAAATATCAAAATTGTTATTGATGAAGTAAAAGCAGAACAATTGGCCTATATTATTTATACTTCCGGTACCAGTGGTAAACCTAAGGGTTGTATGTTAAGTCATCGAAATCTTTCTCATTATATTACATGGTGTACTGAATCGTATTTTTCTGAAGGGAAGGCAGCAAATTTTGCATGGTTCACTCCTCTTTCTTTCGATTTAACAATGACCAGCATTTTTACTCCGCTGGTAATGGGAAAAACATTAACTATTATTAACGATTCCCTGGATATTAGTGAGACTTTATTACAGTGTTTCAATGGAACGCATAGTATCGATACTATTAAACTGACTCCTTCACATATTGATGTTTTAAAGACATTAACATTGAAAAAAAGCAAGATACAACTCGTTATCATCGGAGGCGAAGCATTGCAAATGAGCCAGGCAGAGACTTTATTTGACTTAAATAACGAAATAGAAGTATATAATGAATATGGTCCTACAGAAGCAACTGTAGGCTGTATTGTTAAAAAAATAAGCCCTTCAGATGATCGAATAACAATTGGTTATCCCATTAAACGTATGGAAGCTTTTATTCTGAATGGAGAACAAGAAATACTATGTGCAGGAATAAGTGGGGAGCTTTACCTGGCCGGAGATGGACTTGCAAATGGTTATCTTAATAATGAAGATCTAAGCTCAGAGAAATTTATCCCCGCAAAATGGTCCCCAGAAAAATTATTGTATCGTACTGGAGATTTGGCGAGGCTTTTGCCGGATGGTGAGATCGAGTTTCTTGGTCGTATAGATAATCAGGTTAAAATTAGGGGATATCGGATTGAATTAGCAGAAATTATTCATTATTTAAAAAATATTGATACTATTTCAGGTGCTCATGTTCTGCTTCAAAAAACAGAAAGCGAATATCAAATAGTGGCTTTTTATGTGTCAATTAACCAGACTTCAATTGCTGATATCCAGGCACAATTACTATTAAATCTCCCTAATTATATGTTGCCGGCACATTATTTTCGGGTAACGGAAATGCCGCTTACGTCTAACGGCAAGATTGACGAAAAGAAATTAATTTCGCATGAGCTAACTATAAATGAAAACCGAATAGCTTATGAAGCACCTGCTAACCAAGCAGAGGAAGAAATTGCCGAAATATGGAAAGAGGTTTTGAACAAAGATACCGTTAGTAGAAATGATGATTTTTTTAACTTAGGCGGACAAAGTATCAAAGCAGCACAATTAGTTGGACGGTTAAAGAAAAAATTACAACTTGATTTTCAGCTGAAAGATATTTTCAATAATACATTACTTTATCAGCAGGCACTTTTGGTTGAAAAATTAAATTCAATCAAACAAAATTTGCCTCAAATACTCCCACATCAAACTGATTACGAGGCATCAGGCGCGCAATGGGGTATTTGGACGGCACAACAGTTTCAATTACAATCTTCCGCCTACAATTTGCCTGCAGCTTATTTAATTAAGGGAAATCTGAATAAAAATGCGTTAGTTTCAACTTTTGAACTCCTAATTCAGCAATTTGAATCCTTAAGAACATCTTTTGAGATGAATGCACAGGGTCTTCGGCAGGTAATTCATCTTCCGTCAGCATTTTCTTATTCTTTTGAAGATTGGTCATCCCTTACGATTGACGATAAATTAATCCAAGAAACATGTGAAACACATGCCCGTCAATATATAGATCTTTCTGAATCACCCTTATACCGTGCATCGCTTTATAAATTGGCAGAAAATAGGTGGTTATTTTTACTAAATATGCACCATATAATAGCAGATGGACGATCAGAAGAAATTTTATTTTCGCATTTAAAAAATTATTACCATTTATTGTCAAAAGAGCAGCAACCAGTGCAAGTATTTGCTTCTCCATATCAATATAAAGAGTTTTCTGCGTGGCAAAATAACCTTCAAAAAAATTCTTTGCAATCAGAAAGTCGTGCTTATTGGATGAAACAATTGCAAGGTGTTTTACCTAAATGTTCAATTAAAGCACCCGAAAAACAAATAGTCAATAGACAATACCAATCGGCCTCTATTACAAAAACATTTAGTTCGAGCATTTCAAAACCACTTCAGGTATTTGCTGCAGAAAAAAAAACAGGCCTTTCTGCTATTCTTATTTCATTGGTTGAAACAGTACTTTATCGATACAGTGGACAGGAAGAATGGGCTATAGGAATACCGGTAGATACACGTTTGGATGAAGTGTTTGACGATCAGGTTGGATTATTCTTAAATACCATCGTTTTGCGGAATACAATCAATCCAAATTTACCTGCAAATACCTTGGTTTCTGAGATTAGAGATTTATTATTAGAGGGTTTGACGCATAAACATTATCCATTTGATTTACTTGTTAGAGACCTTAGAACTCTTGATAACTCATCGGATACGCTATTTAATGTACTTTTTAATTTACAGGATAGAGCCGTACAGTCTGAATTTGAAATTGAGGGAATAGTATTCCAGAAAATACCAACAATAGGCACCGCTACTAAAGTAGACCTAGCTTTTAATTTCACCTTAATTAATGGTGACTTACAATTAGAAATAGACTATACAACTGATTTATTTACAGGCGATTTCATTAGCCAACTCTCAGTACATTTTGAGCAAATTGCGCAAGAAATTGTTCGTAATCCGGAGCAAAATTTAGCCCAAATTCCGATGCTTCTTTCTTCTGAAAAGGAGCAGCTTAAGACGTTTGGTTATCATTCTAAAGATTGGAATAATAAAAATGAGTCTATTTACAGTTCTTT
>NZ_JBIILQ010000309.1:0-2699 GCF_044232565.1 Daejeonella sp.
ATAGTCCGGTGACCGAGCGACCACTTTTCTGCTCTGGCGCCAGCTTGCCCCATAAAGGGGTTGTCCGGAGGCACACGACCATCGTCGTGAAGGCGAATCACCGAACCTGCATGATCGCCGGGCAGCTGGGCCCGGGCCATGTCACCGCGGTCACCCAGTGTCAGGTAAACCAGGCCCGATGCATTAAAGACTATCCTTCCCCCGAAATGCTGACCGCTACGGGTTTTAGGCTGCATGTCGAACAACACTTGCACTTGGGTCATTCGATGCCCCATGAGCTTGCCGCGAGCCATCGCCGTGCCCCACCCGCCAGGACCGGGCGCGTTGTAGGCCCAATAAATCCAGCCGTTTTGGGCGTAGTTGGGATGCAAAACCACATCGAACAAGCCCCCTTGGCCCCGGGCGGCGATCTGGGGCAAGCCTTCCACCGCTTGAGGGTCTAGCTTCAGATCTTTGCTCACCAGACGCAGGCGCCCCGCTCTTTCGGTGATCAACATGCGCCCATCGGGCAAAAAAGCCAGCGACCAGGGGTTTTCCAATCCACGCACCAGGGTGACAACCCGAAACGCATGCTTGTCAGACTGCAGCACCGGCCCTTGTGAAAAAACCGGGGCCGAGGACACCAACAACAGGCCCGGCAGCCAAAGACGCAGAAGGAAAAGCATGGGAAGCTTCACGGGCCCTGTCACGCCATGCGGCCCTGACCTGCGTAGCGTTGAAAGCTTTTGGTGCTGCCGTCTTTTTGTACCAGCAACACGTCAAACGCATCTTTTCGACCCTTGTACTCGGGGCCATCCATGCCGGGGCTGCCAATCGGCATACCCGGCACCGCCAGACCTAAAGCGAGCGGTCGATCCTTGAGCAGTCGGCGGATATCGGCTGCAGGCACATGGCCCTCGATGACATAGCCACCCACAGTGGCGGTGTGACATGAGCCCAGTTTGTCAGGCATTCCCAGACGCTTGCGGGCGGCGTTGTTACCCACATCGCGCACGGCTACCTTGAAGCCACTGGCCTGCAGGTGCTCTACCCACAGATGACAGCAACCACAGTTGGGGTCTTTCCACACTTCTACCGTGTAAGCTTGCGCAAGCGCGGATCGAAGAGGCAAGGAAGCAGCCAGCCCCATCGAAGCAGCGGCTTTGAGCCATTGGCGTCTTTGCATCATTTTCGGGCCTTGAATTGAAGAACACTTTTCTTCAGGTCACGGTACTCTTCGCAACCGAACATGCAAGCTTTGTCCAAGCGGCTCAGCATGGTTTCAGCGCCTGCCAGGTCATTTTTCAGAAGCAAAAGCTCGCCGTAGTACTCCAGCGCCCCGCGGTGTTTGGGCTCTTTGGCCAGCGCTGCCTGGTAATGCTTTTCAGCTTCAGGCAGATTGGGTGGCGACTTCTTGCGCAAGCTGTAACCCATCAGGTTGTGCCAGTCGGCTGACTGCTTGTCATCGGCTTGCGAAAGCACAGCGATGGCTTGGTCAAAGTTCTTTGCTTCGATAAATTGTCGGGTTTGAGTTTGCCAACTGGGCGTGGTCGGCCCCGCAGGCGTCATATCGGCGGACATGACCGCCGTAGACAGACCCAATATGGCGCTTAAAAAAAGTTGCTTTTTCATGGGTGATCCTCGAATTGACCATCACAGGATGGATTCTCAGCTTCAGCGACTCAGTTTGCCCGGGCCACCCAGATGGTGGCGCCTTCGGGTCCGTAGGTTTCTGCGTGCGCAATGTTTCGGGCCAATCTGAAACTGTCGCCAGCACGCAAGTGCCGCACCTGGTCACCGACCGTCAAGCTGTAGCTGCCTTTGATCACCAGCACGCTGACATCAAAAGCGTGTGTGTGCGTTTCCTGGTGCTGGTTGGCCGGCCACGCGCGAACCAGGACTTCATCAAATCCTTCCTCTAACGATTGCTTGGTAAATTCAGACATGGTCATGGTCGTCATTGGCTGGCTCCGTCAGAGAGGATTTGATCCTGGTTACCGCAAGGTTTTTACTTGGGCATGATGACCGTGTCAATGACATGGATCACGCCGTTGTCAGCCACGATGTCGGTTTTAACCACCTTGGCTTTGTCTACCATCACGCCACCAGATGTGGTGACGGTCAGGTCGGAACCTTGAACAGTCTTGACCTTGCCTGCCTTGACATCCGCCGCCATGACTTTGCCGGCCACCACGTGATAAGTCAGCACAGCAGACAGCTTGGCTTTGTCTTTGAGCAGCGCATCCAAGTCTGCCTTGGGAATTTTTGCAAACGCTTCGTCGGTCGGTGCAAACACAGTGAAGGGACCTTTGCCCTTGAGTGTGTCAACCAAGCCAGCAGCGCCCAAGGCTGTGGCCAAGGTCTTGAAATTGCCTGCGGCGACAGCCGTGTCCACAATGTCTTTCGCCTGCGCAGAAAGAGCGAAACCCAAGGCCAAGAATGTTGCAATGAGAGTTTTTTTCACAGCTAGCTCCATTCAAAATAAAGTCAAACATCAAACATGTGATGCGTTTTTATTCTGCACTGCCAACAAAAAAACTCAATGATCAGGGGTATTCCACAAGGCGCAACTGAGCAGTGGTTTTTGCAGAGCTGTGAAGAAATGAAAAACGCCCCAAAAGGGGCGTTTTTGCTGGGCACTTGGCGGAAACGGAGGGATTCGAACCCTCGATGAGGCTCTACACCCCATACTCCCTTAGCAGGGGAGCACCTTCGGCCAC
>NZ_JBIILQ010000301.1:0-2692 GCF_044232565.1 Daejeonella sp.
TCTAATCTTCTTGATTTTATTAACGATCCTAATATTTCTTTTGAGCTCTTCATTATATTTCCACGTCGTTGTAAAATAAAAAAAAACAAATCGGATGTTTGTAACCTTAAAGAGTTTACAGAAAATTTGAAAATCTTTAATTGTAAATTAAATTGGTGAGCAATGAAATGATATAATACTAATGTGTTTTATCGAATTAACCCATATTTCATATTCTTGTTCAAGAACTTAGAGTCGGTACTTTAATTAAGAGTGATTTTAGAAAATTATTAGTTATTAATTCTTGGCGGATTCAAGCAATAATTGCAATTAATTTAGATCATGCTAATTGTCTAAACTTACCTCTAAAAATTGATTATTCTTCCATTTAAATGAATGGAATTTTTTTTTACATTTTTTTTAAAATGCTTTTTCTATAAAACAATGTGAATCGGCTGTGAAATGTGTTTTACAGTCATGTGAAAAATCTTGTAAATTTTTTACAATTCGATTTACAATCACTGTAAACCCCGGTTTTTTCATACTTGGATTATCTAATTTTAAAATTCTAAATAATGAATAGTTGTTTAATTGATTTTAATTAAAAATAAATTTTATGAAACTAATGTATGCCTATTGTGCTCTAGTCTTAATTATATTAAGTGCTTCATGTGCGCCTCGTCGAAATCTGGTTTATTTCAGTGACATGGTTGATAAAACCAATGATAGTCAGGTTATTACCGCTGAAACTGAGCCTAAAATTCAGTCTAATGATTTACTGAGCATTACCATTAATACCTTAAGTACAGAATCCAACTTGATGTTTTCTGTTAACTCTAACAACATTAATAAAAACGGTTATTTTGAGAAGGAGGGCTATCGTGTAGATAAAGATGGAGCTATTAACTTTCCTGTTCTAGGTAAGGTTAATTTGAAGGGTTTAACACTTGAGCAAGCACAGCAAACAATGGTCAAGCAGCTTAACTATTATGTTAAAAATCCAATTGTTAACATGCAATATCTCAATTTTAGAATTACCGTAATTGGAGAGGTAAATAGTCCCGCGACATTTAATATTCCAAATGAGCAGATTAATTTACTGGAGGCATTAGGTATGGCAGGTGATTTAACCCCTTATGGAAAACGTGAAAATATTCTTGTCATTCGAGAAATGGATGGCAAGCGATCCATTGTTCGTGTAAACATAAACAATAGAGCTATTCTTAATTCGCCCTACTTCTACCTGAAGCAGAATGATGTTATTTATGTGGAACCCGATAAATCCAAATCCCTCGAATACAGTCCCAATAACCGCCTAATGCCCTTAGTTGTAGCAACTATTTCTGCCGTAGCTGTATTGTCTACTGCCTTATTATCAAAGTAACTCAAAATTTAAAAATTTATAAGTCATGGCTTCAAACACAAAAAAGCAACATTCCTCAGCTGCAAATGATCTCAATGATATTTTGTTGAAGGTTGTAAAATATTGGTATGTTTTTTTAATAACCATATTAATCTCATTGGCAATTGCTAGTCTATATTTAATGAATGCTACCCGCATTTATAAAGTGAGTAGCACTTTATTGATTCAAAATGATTTTAAGGGCGACGGGCTCCTAAAAGGGACCGCTTTTAGTGATCTCGATATGTTTCGCGGAGCTCGAACTGTTGATAATGAAATGGAGGTAATGAGATCAAGAGATTTGATTTTTAAAACTTTGGAAGATTTGAAGTTAGAGACAAGCTATTTAATTCCTGGAATATTTAATGATAAGGAATTATATGGTGAAAACTTGCCCATTCAGGTGATTATAGAATACCTAAACAATCAAGCATATTCTCAAAACATTGAGCTTTCTATAAAGGATGAACAAGTATTTTCATTCAAAACAGATGGGGAGAATGTGTTATACAATTATAATCAGCAAATTAAAAGACCAGGTTATATTATTCGAGTTGTAAAGGGACCTGCATTTTCAACAGCGGCGCCCTCACTTAAAATTAAATTTAATGATTTGTATACAATGGCTGAGTATTATAGTTTGAGCGCAATAAAGATCGTGCCCATTGTAAAGGATGCAAATACTGTATCTTTAACACTTCTTGATGCCATCCCACAGCGTGGAGTTGATATTTTAAACAAGCTCATAGATACCTATAATGATGATAATGTAGGTACTAAAAACAAGGTAGCTAGAAATACGATTCGATTTATTGATCAGCGTTTGGTGGATTTAACCAGCGATTTATCAGTTTTAGAGCGAGGAGTGGAAAACTATAAGCAAGTAAATCGTGTAACTAATATGAGCGCTGATTCGGAAATAAACCTAAGAACTTCAGGTGATTACGATTTTAATTTATCCTCGACGGGTGTACAATTAGATTTGATAAAATCTTTGGCTCAATACTTAGCTGGAAGAGATAGTATGTATGAAATTGTTCCAAGCACTCTTGGAATTAAAGATAATACACTTAATAATTTGATTACTAAATATAATGATTTACAAATTGAGAGACAGCGTTTGTTGCGCAATAACAAACCTGATAATCCCTTGATAACCAATATAAATGAGCAGTTATCCGGATTGAAAGGTTATTTACAGGAAACGTTGAAAAATGTTCAAGCAGGTTTAACTCTGGAGAGAAATAATCTGGTAAATAAATCCAATCAATTTGAATCTAAAATCAGAAATGTACCTGTTGTTGAGCGCGG
>NZ_JBIILQ010000302.1:0-2674 GCF_044232565.1 Daejeonella sp.
ATAAGCCTTATTAGAAACCAGACTTAAGTATCCAAAAAAGCAAATGAAAAAAACTTTATTGATCTTCATAAGGTGTATAGCATTTGATTGTTACTATTTAGGCAAAACTCCCAAAAGGTTTTAATAAACCTTTTCCTTTTTATAATTTTATATTTAAATAATGTCTTTTAAAATCCTATAATGAATTTTCATCTTGTGATTACTCTTCACTACAATGAAAATACTGCATATCCTAATCCATTGCAAAAGGTGAATCGCAATCAGTACCATTAAACATTTCTAGAAACATTTAATGGTACGAATTACAATTGAAGGTTTTTTTTATAATACCTTTTAGATTACAACTTAATACAAGCCAACATCATCAATATAAATCTGAGAGGCAAGACCGCTAAATTCCTGAAAAGTAATTGCTGAAATTGTTGCAGGGCTACCTAAATTCGTTAGAGGTATTTGGTAATCTGTCCATACACCCTGAGTTAAAATTAAGTCGAAACTTTTACCCGATACTATGGTAATTCTCACTTTTTTCCCACTTGTACCTGGTCCGCCGTTAATAGATATTTTTAAATGGGTATAACCCGATGTAGAAAAAGCAGGTGTGGCCTTCGTGAATCGAGCAGCACCAAAACCTACGGTAAATTTATGTGCGATAGCTTTTATCCCTCTTCTAACAGTAGTGGTATGATTCATATCATATGTACTACTGTAGGATGTATTAGACCAACCTGAAGCCATAGCTTCATCAAAAATGGTAAATTTTAATCCAAATGATTTTTCAGACTTTACTGTTCCTATTGGCGTAGTGACATAAATATATCCAAACTTAATTCCCGTCGGGACTTTAACTTTTATTTCTGTTTGTGTACTCGAAATGATAGTTGCATTTGTAGTTTCAAACTTTACTCCTGTTAAGCCTTTAAAGTAGTTACCTTTAATAGTTATTATATCATCAGTACCTCCAGCAGCTGGATCAAAACTGGTAATTACAGGTGCGGGTTGTAGTATTTGAAAGTTCAAAGTTGCTGAGCCATACTTCGTAGTTACCGTAATAGGGTTATTAATAGGATCTGTCAGACTTGATGGGATTTTAACAGTTACCGTTGAGTCGTTCCCATAAAGCAAAGAATCTGCAGCTAATGTTCCATTAAAATCAACTTTAAAAGTTGTCCTAAGATTTGTCCCTTTAATAATAATCCACTCTCCATACCCTATGCTTTTTATTGGTGCATTTCTAGCTGTAAGAGTTATTACTTCTGTTAATGTTGGAGGACTTTGATTTTCTATTTGTTCTTTTTTGCAGGAAAAAAGAAAAAACAAACTTGAAGCTAATATGCACAAGCTTAACGATATCCGAATTTTTTTCATATTTAATATTATTTATTAATGATTTAATTATCAGTATAGATTACCAGCCTGGATTATTGCCATTAATAGCTTTATTGGAATTCAATTCATTTAATGGAAGAGGTAGCAATAAATTTTTAAGAGAACGCACTTTAGATATATTATTTTGTCCTGCTGTAATTTTATTCATTACTTGTAAATAAACTCCCCAACGCATTAAGTCAAAACGTCTAATGCCTTCTAAGTTAAATTCTCTGGCTCTTTCAGCTAAAATAAAACTCCGGAATTGCTCTTTTGTCATTCCAGCTGTAGCTACAGCAGCATTTACTCTATTTCTAACTAAAGCAAGACTTTCATAAGCTGCAATACTTCCTCCATTTATTTCATTTTCAGCTTCAGCATGAATTAATAAAACTTCCGAATAACGCATTAGTGGATAAAAAGCATCACTATTAGCTACAGTAGGGTCAGAAATACCACTAAATTTTATGGTATAGGCTCTTTGGCTTGTTGTGGTATTTGTATTATTATACGTAATTCCGTTTACCACTTTATATATAGCTGATTGTGAAAAGGGATAGAAAATATTTGTTCCTTGCAAAGTGGTATAATTATGCGTGATACCGTCCAAAACTCTCTTATCTTCAATTTCATAATCATCGTAGTGATTATTTGTCGTCCAAACAGCTCCCTGACCAAAACTTGATCTAGCAGAAAAATAATTTCCTAAGTTATTTACAAAGGCTGTTCCAGCAAGCGATTGCAGTTGCCACATATGTTCTTTAGAATTTCTGCCAGCAATGCTCCATAGATCTTTCCAGCTGGGAGTTAATGTGTAAGTTTTGCTTGCTATTACTTCTGCCGCTTTATCTCTTGCCAAAGTAAAATATTGAATACTATTTAGTCCTTCAAGTCCCGAGACAACTATTTTATCATAGGAATAATAGCCATTATCATTTCCGCCACGAACACTTATTTTACCTGTTAATGAACCTGAGGCCATCGTTAAATAAACTTTTGCTAAAAATGCTTTTGCAAGGCCTTGATTTACTCTGCCCACTTCTCCTGCCTTCGGACTACCCAATGGAAATAACTTTTCTTCTGCAGCTTTAAAGTCTTTGATGATAACTTCATAAGTTTCTTTCACTGTAGCCCTTGGGATATTTGTTTCAGGACTGCTCACAGACAATGATTGTGTACGAAGAGGAACGCCACCATATAATTGTACCAATTGGAAATAGGCCCAGGCTCTTAAAAAATAGGCTTCGCCTAAAATTCTGTTTTTAAGATCTGCGTCTAAGTTTGCCATCTTTGCCACATTTTCTAA
>NZ_JBIILQ010000102.1:0-8989 GCF_044232565.1 Daejeonella sp.
AATAAATTTAGCAAAACATAATGCATCAATGGCACCACAAGACGCTCACCCCAAGTTTTCATCACCTGATCAGTAAAGAGACTAAGCAAGCTTATGCCACTAGTTTTCATGCGATTAATTGAATTATTAATCAGTCCATCTTTGACCGTTTCATCTGCATCCAGAAAAATGAAATAATTCCCCTTAGCAGCTTGAGCTAATTGATAACATGCAAAATTTTTACCAAGCCAATCCTTGGGAAGTGCTTTACCCGCTAACACTTTAAATCGCTTGTTTTGATTACTGTAATCCTGACAAAGCTGAAAGGTATTGTCTGTCGAATTATCATCCAAAACAATTACCTCATAATTTTGATAATTCTGGGCGCTTATGGAAGTCAATAAATTAAGAATATCGTCTTCCTCATTCCTTGCTGGGATTAATATAGAAACAAAATCTTCATGCTGCCTTGTTGAACCTGTAAGTTTCGGATTGGAAATGAAATTAAACAGAGTAACAACAAAACGCAATACTAAAAAAAAGAAAATTGAGTAAATCAGTATCATTCTTATAGGGCAATTGCGGTTTGCTTTTGCCGCGAAATTTCATAATGTTTATTAAAAGCACTTTTAATAAGCTGCAAACTTGTAAACTCAGCAGCTTCCCAGTTTTGAAGATAGCAGTTTATTGTAGGTTTGCGCTTTTCAAAATGATCCGTAAAGCTTGCTGCAAATACGTATTGAAAAGATTTGGTAGAACTATTGATTAAATTCATCAAGCCCTTTTCAAAATTTATTTCATCTACATGCCCAGAGTGGAGCTTCCCCTGGGGAAATATCAGCACTAAATTATTTGAATCATCCAGTAATTTACCTGCATATTCGAGGGTTTCGATAATACTTCTAGATTTTTTCTTCACTGAGAAGCTCCCAAGATATTTTAGAAACCATACTTTATGATAGTTTTCCTCACTAATCATCACATGAAACTTCTTCTTGAAATAAAGACGGTTAATTTGAAAAAGCAGGAATCCATCCCACCAAGAAAAATGATTCGCTAAGAGAAGAACGGATCTATTTCGGTCATAATTTATTTCATTGAAAAGTAAATCTTGAAAATCGGACTTAATAATCCTATTGATATACCAAGAGAAGAATTTAAATACAACCCAATTTTGACGTGGTTCAAGCATATGTTAAAGATATCATTTTTTAGCGTTTAGGAAATACATGGCACTAGTTTAGCAATTCATCTACAATTTTAGCAGATAAAAGAGCGAGTGGGATTCCTCCCCCAGGATGCACACTTCCTCCTACAAAATATAGCCCTTCAATTTTTGATGTAAAGTTAGCATGCCTCAAAAATGCTGAAAACTGGCTATTAGAACTACTTCCATAGAGTGAGCCTTGATAGGAAAAGGTTTTAGAATCAATCGATCTCGGATCCAATATTTCTTCACAGCTAATATGCTGACTTATATCACAGCCCAAATTTTTAGAAAGTTTGTCGATCATATTTTTGCGGGCATCAGCAATCAGTTCATCCCAATTCTGACCTGTATTTGAGGGCACATTGATCATGGTAAACCAATTTTCAGAACCTTTAGGAGCATCATCTGATTTGCTTTTAGAGCTTATATTCACATAAATGGTAGGATCATGATAAATAGATTTATCCTCCCAAATCTGTTTAAACTCTTCACGATAGTTTTCGGTAAAAAATATGTTGTGCATTTCAAGTTCAGGAAATGAACGGTTAATACCCCAATAAAAAATAAGTGCAGAGCTGCTGCGTTCCTGCTTTTGAATACGTTCGGGCACAGCAAAGTTTTTTAGAAGATTTTGATAAGTGTACCAAACATCCATGTTAGATACGATTAAATCTGCTCCATAGCTTAAACCATTAACCATTACCGCCTTTGCGCGACCTTTATCAAGTACAATCTCTTCAACATAGGAATTGAAATTAAATGTAACACCTAAATCGCGCGCAAGCTGTTCGAGGGAGCTGGAGATGGAATACATCCCTCCTACCGGAAAATAAGCACCAAAATATTGCTCAAAATGAGGAATTACATTTAAGGTTGCTGGAGCCTTGTAGGGGTTGGAGCCGTTATATGTGGCATATCGATTAAAAAAACGAATGGTTTTATAATCCTTAAAATACGACTCAATTGACTGATTCATGGAGCGAAAAGCATCAATTTGGGGGAATCTTATCAAGGATTTGAACGTCTGCCAACTAAAATAACTACTCCATTTATGAAGCGACCTTTGCAGGAAAACAGAATTAGTAATTTCGTAGATAGTTTTACTTTTCTCTAAAAATCGAATGATAGATGCTGCATTATCTTCAGTTTTTGCGGCCATTTCTTCAGCAAATTTATTGCGATCTGCAAATGCGCTAATTCTTGTCCCATCCTCATAAAAGTAATTACAAACAATATCAAGCTTTTTATATTGAAAATAGTCGGAGGGGTTTTTACCAGCCAAAGTAAACAGTTCGTCTACATATTGGGGCATAGTAAACAAACTAGGGCCCATATCAAAGCGGAAATCATTCAATTTCATCTCAGACAGTTTACCACCGGCAATAGAACCTGCTTCGAATACCTCTACTTGATAACCCTTTAAGGCCAGACGAATTGCGGTAGCGATACCAGCAATTCCTGCCCCAATAATAATGGCTTTTGACATAGTACGAAATTACATTATTTGAATCTTTGAAAAACAAATCACATAAAAAATGACTCGATTATTTCATTAAGAAACCTATCTCACTGTTTTAATGTGTTTAAAACTGTAAACATTTTTTGTCGCGCAGCAGAACTACTCCCACTATAATTATTGATAATAAATGAAAAAACTAAAGGAGTGCCATCGGCACTAGTTTGATATCCAGTATAAGCAATCACATCACTAATACTACCACTTTTCATTTTCATATTATTATAGAGCGGCAAACTCTCGTAGAAACCTGGAAACCAGCTTTCCTTTTTTATAGTCTGCAGTATTTGTGCCATAGCCATGGTGCTTATGCGGTTTGAAGGCGACAAGCCACTTCCATCATAGATATTCAATGCATCACCATCAATACCCGCTTTATCAAGCCAGAATCTCTTGAGGATTTTCACTCCGGCAGGGGTAGAAATTTCTTTACCCTCTTTTTGCGCTATCGTTTTTAATAAATGTTCTCCATAGAGATTGATACTTTTTTGATTAAACCAGTAAATAATTTTATCGAGGTTTGGAGAGCTATGCGTATCGATAATCTTAGCAAGAGGAGCAAAATTTTGATTGTTTAGGGACTGAAGCCTTGCAGTAGTGGCTCCCTTTTCTACTTTAACACCTAAATCACTTAATTTATTAAAAATATTAATTGCCAAATCAAATGCAGGATCCGGCACTGAGGCAGCGATTTCCTTTTTTAAATCGATGCCATAAGTACCTCTTACGTAAATCACAGAAGAATAAGGCGCAGAATAAGCATAAACATTATCGCCAGTGCCTGCAGCACCAGTTTTAACCTCATTTACAATATTAAGATAGCCCATCTTAGGCTTGGTCCCTAAAAGCTCGGTAGCCTCTCCAACCCGAGCACCCGGTTTAAAAATAAGATCAAACTGATTTTCCCTCCAAGTTAAAGATGATGGTCCGGCACCATAGTAATTGCCCATGTCTTGCCAAGTCCACCCTCCAGGCATGGTTTGCGTACCAAATAAACGATCATCAGCAATTATAGCTCCTGTTATGTTTTTTATGCCTGAGCGGATAACAGCATCAACCCATTTATTTAGAATAAGTTCAGACTTCGTCAAGTCATATCTGTCGCTGCCGAGACTAGGGTCGCCAGCACCAGCAATTATTAAATCGCCATTTAAAATACCATTGGGAGAGATTGTTCCATTGTAGCCAATACTGGTCTCCCACCTGTAATCTTCACCTAGCACATGATATGCAGTAGCTGCGGTAACTGTCTTGAGTGTAGAAGCACTTGCCAGACCAATATTCTCGTTTTTCGCAAAAACAAGCTCACCCGTCAAGGCATTCAACACTGTAAAAGAGCTTATGCCATACTTCATCTGTGAATCCATCTCGAAGCCATCGTAGGCATTTTCAATCCTTTGCTTTAATGTTTGCGATGAGATCGATGAAGAAGTAATAAGAAAAAAAACAGCTAAAATGTATTTCATGTACTAATTTATAATTTATCTAAAATTAAATTAATAAATTAAAAAGATAATTTTAATTTATTTTTTTCTGTTCATATTTTAAGAAAAATAGCAATAATAAATGCTGATTTGCAATAAAGGCAAGTCAGCGCCCTAAAATATGCGTTCAATAAAGATTAGTTCTCAATTTCAACAATCATTTCAATCTCAATTGCAATATTACCTGGTAGTGCCGACATACCTACTGCTGAACGAGCATGCTTACCTTTTTCACCAAATACACCAACCATCATATCAGAAAAGGCATTCATCACTTTTGGATGATCTTTAAATTCGGGGGTACATTGAACCATGCCTAATACTTTTACTATTCTTTTAACCTTACCTAAATCTCCAATTTCCTTTTTAAGGCTTGATAGTAAAGCTATTCCGGTTAAACGAGCAGCTTCTTGACCTTGTTCAATCGTTAGGTCTGCACCTAGGCGGCCTTGGTAAGTTCCTCCTTCAGGTTTATCAGGACCATGCCCAGAGGTAAAAACCAAGTTCCCAACACGAACAGTTTTCACAAAATTAGCGGTTGGAACAGATGGCTCTACCAATTGAATATTCAATTGCTTTAGGCGAGCATCGATATCGGCAGAAGCTTGGCTTGATATTTTTGCTGATTGATAATGTTTTGTGCTACAGCCAAATAAAACAAATGAAATAAGAAATAGCAAGGTATATTTTTTCATAGATTTAATTAGTGATTGCCATTATTAACGATATTTACTGGATTCTTGTCAAGATATGAGGATAAATTATTTTCTGTTATTGCCATTAATCGTGTTCGAGCTTCTTTGGTGGCCCAAGCGATGTGTGGCGTAATCAGGCAGTTTTTAGCTGTTAAAAGCGGATTATTTGGAGAAGGCGGCTCAACAGAAAGCACATCTAACCCAGCACCGGCAATTAAGCCTGAGTTTAAGGCATCTGCTAAATCTTGTTCAACTACGATCGGCCCTCTAGAGGTATTTAGAAAGAAGGCAGACTTTTTCATCAATTTGATTGTGTTTTTATTGATTAATCCTTGAGTTTCCGGAAATAAGGGGCAGTGAATGCTAACCACATCTGCATGAATTAGCAATTCATTTAATGAGGCCCATTTAAAGTTTACACGATGTGCTTGATCTGTCTGGCTTCGTGAATAAGCCAATACATTCATTCCTAAGGCAATAGCAACATCCGCTACCTTCTGCCCAATGGAGCCAAAGCCAATGATACCCAATGTTTTGCCCTCTAGTTCAATCAATGGATAATTCCAATAACTAAAATCAGCAGAAGCTGACCATTCGCCATTAAAAACCGAATCACTATGTTTTTGAACATGCATGCATAATTCAAAAAGCAAGGAGAATGTTAATTGTACTACTGAAGCTGTTCCGTAACCTGGAACATTGGCAACTTTTATTCCGCTTTTACGAGCAAAATCAACGTCTACTACATTATAGCCTGTTGCAAGTACCCCGATATACTTTAAATCGGGTAACTGAGCAAGAACATCTTCCCTAAGAGGTGTTTTGTTGGTAAAAACAATTTCTGCACCCTTGCAACGCTCTAAGATATCTTCAATAGGAGTTCTGTCGTATACTTCAAGATCACCAAAACGTTTTATTCCATCCCAGCTAAGATCGCCAGGATTCAAGGTATAAGCATCTAAAACGACTAGTTTCATGTAAAGATTAAATCAAGTTTTTAGCCATGAGATACTCGGCAATTTGCACTGCATTTGTTGCTGCGCCTTTTCTAAGATTATCTGCAACTATCCATAAATTCAAGGTTTTATCCTGCGATTCATCCCTTCTAATCCGGCCAACAAAAACCTCATCTTTTTCATGGGCATCCATTGGCATGGGATATTTAAGGTTTTCAGGATCATCAACAACAATAATCCCTTCCTCTTTTTCGAGGATTGAACGAACTTCATTTAGATCAAAATCATTTTCAAACTCAATGTTTACAGACTCCGAATGACCGCCCATTACTGGGATACGTACAGTAGTAGCTGTTACACGAATAGAATCATCGCTCATGATTTTTTTGGTCTCAAGGATCATTTTCATTTCTTCCTTAGTGTATCCATTATCTTGAAAAACATCGATTTGAGGAATTACGTTCAGGTCAATCGGATAAGGATAAGCCATTTCACCAATTATTCCCTTGCGCTCATTCATCATTTGATCGACGGCTTTTACACCTGTTCCAGTAACCGACTGATAGGTAGAAACAACAACACGTTTAATCTTAAATTTATCATGCAATGGCTTTAAAACCACTACCATCTGAATAGTTGAACAGTTCGGGTTGGCAATAATTTTGTCCTCTGCCCTAAGCTCATGCGCATTCACTTCAGGAACAATTAATTTCTTATCCGGATCCATCCGCCAAGCAGACGAATTATCAATCACCGTTGTACCAACTTCAGCAAAACGTGGCGCACTTTCTAGTGAGGTAGATCCTCCAGCAGAAAACAATGCTACATCGGGTTTCATTGCTATCGCATCATCCATAGTCACAACAGTATACTTTTTCCCCTTAAACTCAATCTGTTTTCCTGCACTCTTTGCAGAGGCTACTGGGATTAATTCACTAACTGGGAAATTGCGCTCTGCTAAAACTTTTAACATCACCGAACCAACAAGTCCGGTTGCGCCAACTACTGCGACTCTCATTTTCTGTATTTTTTAATTTAATATTTAATATCAAACAAATATGGTGAATTGTTTGGTGAATTATCGCTTTAAAGAGCCTAAAGCTGAAATTTTAGACTCAAAATATAAATTTTAACACAATTATTACCGTTTACTAATTAAGATCCCACGATAAACTAATTTTAACTGACCCTCATGGATCATAACCTTACTTTCAGAGTGCAATTGAGGTAAGAAATGAGAAAAATTATTCTAATAAGCCTTTTTATATACAGCCAATTAGCTAATGCTCAATTAGCTGATAACTTCAGCGATGGAGATTTTTTATCAAATCCCACATGGACAAGCTCCTCAAATAATGCTGATTTTATTGTTCTAAATAAACAACTTAAGTCAAATTCAAGTATTGCTTCAAGTAGCTTCTCAATAAGCACTGTAAATGCTATCGCGCTAAATTCAAAATGGGAGTTTTGGGTAAATCTTCAGTTTAATACTTCAGGAACAAATTATGTTGATATCTATTTAATTGCTGACAAGGCCGATTTAAACAGCAGCTTAATTAATGGATATTTTGTACGTATTGGCAATACAAATGATGAAATATGCCTCTATAAAAGATCCGGACTTATCAGTACTACCGTGAAGCTAATTGACGGGGTGAATGGAACAACAAATTCAAGTAATTCTTCAATTAGGGTACGAGTTATTAGAAATAATGAGGGATTATTCACCCTTGAAAGAGACCTTAGTGGCACTAGTAACACCTACATTTTAGAAGGCAACGCTGTCGATTTAGATTTCACAACTTCCTCATTTTTTGGCATTTACATACAGCAGTCTACCGCATCATTTTTCCAGAAACATTTTTTCGACGATTTTACAATTGAAGCTTTAGTTTCCGATAAAAGTCCGCCAGAATTAATAAGTGCTACAACATTAGACTCGAATTTATTGGATATTGCTTTCAATGAGGCTATGGATAGTCTTGGAGTTCACAACCCAATAAATTATAGTTTGGAAAATTACAGTGGATCAATGGAGCTTATTCAAGCTACTTCCGACCCGACTAGATTTAAAATTAAACTAACAAAACCTTTAAATTCAGGTACTTATATCTTAAAGGTGGCTAATATTAAGGATAAGGCGGGGAACATCATTCAAAATAAAAACAGTGTGCCATTTGTGTATAAAAAACCGTACAAAGCTCAATTCAGAGATATCGTAATAAACGAAATATTTGCCGATCCAGCGCCGCAGATTGATCTGCCATCGGTGGAGTTTATTGAAATTTTAAACACAACAAATGAAACTATATCAATGCAGAACTGGAGGCTCAGCGACCCTTCAAGTTCAGGAGCTTTAGGAAATATTAGTATTTCTCCCAACTCATATTTAATACTTTGCGCGAAGTCAGACACCTCAGAATTCAAAAAATTTGGAAGTGTATTGGGTATTTCACCCTGGCCCTCATTAAATAATGCTGCTGATGTGATACAAATAAGGGACCCATTTAATGTTTTAATCGATTCGATCTCCTATTCAGACAATTGGCATCGAGAATCTTTGAAAAAACAAGGTGGATGGAGCCTTGAACGGGTAAATCCGAAATCCATTTGTGAGGGAATTTTCAACTGGACTAGCTCAAAGGATCCAACTGGCGGAACACCCGGAAAGCAAAATTCTACTTTCATTGCAAATTTCGATCAGATGAGCTTTAAGGTAGATAGTATAAATCAGTTATCAGACTCAACAATAGTGGTCAATTTAAATAAACCGCCTAATATTGAATCAATAAACAATAATCATTTTTCTCTGCTTCCCACCTCTGGCCAGATCAAAGAGATAAATAGCAGTGGCGATTTCAAGCTAGTGACTTTAAAATTCAGCGAAAAATTCAAAGCAGGTACAACTTACCAATTAAGTATTAGTGGAATAAAAGATTGTAGCGGAAATACTTTCAGTAGTGCTACGCCATTTAGTTTTAGCATTCCTGCACTACCTACACCACCGCCTCCACCACCTATCCCACCAGTCAGGATTGATACCGCCCGCATATTTATCACCGAAATATTCGCTGATCCATCACCGGAGGTTGGACTGCCATTGGTTGAATTTATTGAACTTTTCAATCCCGGTAAAGACACCCTTGATC
>NZ_JBIILQ010000103.1:0-8965 GCF_044232565.1 Daejeonella sp.
AGATTCAGAATTAACACTTGTTGCACAAAGCAATGGACAGGTACTATTTGTATCTAAAAATAAAATGAATAGTAGTATTTTCAGCTCTTCAATTCCAAAATCACGCTTCCCAACAGGCATATTGCAACTAACATTGTTTTCGCCCAATAATGAGCCAGTTGCCGAGCGATTAGTTTTCATCAATCATTCTGATTTTTTGAATATCAAGCTAAATTCAGAAAAGCTTGAATATCAACAAAGAGAAAAAGTGAAGCTTATGCTGGATGTGAGCGATCCGAAAGGAAAACCTACTCTTGGAAGTTTTTCTATTTCTGTGATTGATGAAACCAAAGTGCCTTTTGATGAAGAAAATGAAACAAGCATCATTTCAAACCTTTTACTCAGCTCGGATCTTAAAGGTTTTATTGAGAAACCAAATTATTACTTCACTGATGTTAATGCCGATAAAGTTAAGCAACTCGACAACCTGTTATTAACTCAAGGCTGGCGCCGTTTTGAATGGAAAAATATCTTAACAGATAGCTACCCAAGCCTAGTTTTTGAAGCAGAAAAGAGTATGCAGGTAAGTGGAAAAGTAATCTCCATGTCTGGTAAACCTATTATTGGGGGCAAAGTAACCTTATTTTCTTCGTCTGGCACTCAATTTTTGTTGGACACCTTGACTGATAGCAAGGGACAGTTCCGATTTGATAATCTTTATTTTGATGATAGCACGAAATTTATTGTTCAGGCAAGGAATGAAAAAGATAAAAAAAATGTAGAAATTCAGCTCGATAGGATTCCGGCACAATTGGTTACAAAGAACAAAAATGGACCTCTGGTAGAGGTAAATGTCAATAAATCTATACTTTCATACCTGCAAAACAGTCGCGCGCAATACGATGACTTAAAGAAAAACGGACTCATTACAAAAAATATAATGCTCGATGAAGTAAAAATTGTGGAGCAAAAGTTAGACGTAAAATATTCTGCAAATTTAAATGGAGCAGGTAGAGCAGATGCGATAATAAAGGCTGATCAACTAAAGAATTGCATTACCATTGCTCAATGTATCCAAGGCAGATTTGCTGGAATTGTAGTTATGAATGATATCGTTTATGCCACTAGGAATATGAGTTCTTCTTTTTCAGGCCCAATTCCAATGCAATTAATTTTGGATGGGGCCTATGTGGAGCCCGAATTTCTTTCATCTATTAATCCAAATGATGTGGAGACCATCGAAATATTGAAAAGTGCTGCAAATACTGCAATTTACGGAATGAGAGGTGGCGGTGGTGTGCTCATAATTAATACTAAGCGCGGCGAATCCAATACAGATTATAGGAATTATGCCTCAGGAATTATGGGCTATAATCCGAGAGGTTTTTATAAGGGCCGTGAATTTTACGCACAGAATTATAGCGATCCTGATATCAATCCGAAAGTTTCAGATCTTAGAACTACCATTTATTGGAATCCAAATGTGATAAGCGATACCACTGGAAAGGCAAGCGTTGAGTTCTATAACTCGGATGGCAAAGGAAAGTACAAAGCTATTGTTGAGGGAATAAATATTGATGGAACTATTGGCAGACAAATATTTAGATACAGCGTTAAATAAACATGAACACGATAAAAGTTAACATAAAAGATAAAATAGCCGTTCTTTCACTAAACCGAGGTCGCTCGAATGCAATAAATGCGGAAATGGTAAATGAACTGCATCAAATGATCAGGAACATTGAAAATGATGATTCTATTGCCGGACTAATTTTAACGGGTCAAAATGGGTTTTTCTCGGCAGGACTTGATCTTATCGAGCTATTTGATTATGATGAGGAGACTATAAAAAGTTTTTGGATTGACTTTTTGGACTTAGTAACTAGCCTAGTTTCTTTCAAAAAACCAATGATTGCCGCCATCAGCGGCCATAGTCCCGCAGGTGGGTGCGTACTAAGCCTTTGTTGCGATTACAGAATAATGGCTGAAGGGAAATTTATCATCGGCCTGAATGAAGTCCCAGTTGGAATCATTGTACCCGAGAGTATATTTCACCTTTACTCATTCTGGTTAGGACAAGCAAATGCCTACCGGTTTTTACTCGAGGGTAAGCTAATGAATACACAAGAGGCATTGGCTAGCGGATTGATTGATGAGGTGGTAAATCCGGAGAGTATTTTACATGCTGCAGAGCGTAAAATGCTGACTTACATTCAGTTGGAACGCAATACATGGCAGCAAAGTAAAATAAATATGCGTCAAGAGCTGCTCACAAAAATAAGTAAAGATCCAGCAGAAATGTTGGGGCCAATGCTGGCACAATGGTGGTCGCCATCAACGCGCTCCATCCTTAAAACAATTATTCAGAACTTAAAACAAAAATCGGCCTAATATGTATAATGAACCTATGTTACGCGATGATGCCTTAAGTGGTAAAACTATAATAGTGACTGGTGGAGGCACTGGACTTGGTAGAGCCATGAGCACCTATTTTCTGAAACTTGGAGCCAATGTGGTGATTACAAGTAGAAAGATGGACGTGCTTCTAAAAACTGCCTCAGAAATGGAACAGGAGGCTGCTAGCAGTAATAAGACCGGCGCAAAAGTCTTGGCTGTTCAATGTGATGTTCGTAAGCCAGAAGAGGTAGAGGAAGTGCTAAAAAAAACACTTGAAACTTTCGGACAAGTTCATGGATTGCTAAATAATGCGGCAGGCAATTTTATTTCTCCAACTGAGCGACTTTCAGCGAATGCTTTTTCAACAATTATAGATATTGTACTCAAAGGCACAGCCAATTGCACCATGGCTGTAGGTAAACATTGGATTAAAGAAAAACAAGCGGGTACTATTTTAAATATTGTAACTACCTATGCCTTTACTGGCTCAGGATATGTTGTGCCTTCGGCTTGTGCAAAAGGTGGAGTGCTTGCCATGACACGTTCACTAGCCGCTGAATGGGGCAAATATGGCATCAGAAACAATGCCATTGCTCCTGGCCCATTTCCTACTAAAGGCGCATGGGATAGGCTCCTTCCGGGGGATATGGCCAAAAAATTTGATTTTAAAAATCGTGTTCCTTTAAAGCGTGTTGGAGACCATCAAGAGCTTGCAAATTTGGCGGCTTTCATGATGTCTGATTTCTCAGGCTATATCAACGGTGAGGTAATTACTATTGACGGTGGCGAATGGTTACAAGGAGCCGGTCAGTTTAACGGACTTGAAGCCATTACTCCAGAAATGTGGGATATGCTTGAAATGATGACGCGATCAGCAAAAGGAAGTTAAAAAATAAATGAAACGAGTCAACATATCATCAGGAGCTGTATGGGAAGATCTTGTAGGGTATAGCAGAGCTGTACGTATTGGCAATCAAATTGAGATCTCTGGCACCACATCAGTTGATGGAGAAACGGTTATCGGTAAAGGCGACCTTTACCGTCAGACGATTTACATTTTTCAGAAAATTGAAAAAACTCTCATCGAGGCTGGTGCATCTATAAATGATATCGTACGTACAAGGATGTATGTTACTGATATCAGTAAATGGGAAGAAGCAGGAAGAGCACATTCTGAATTTTTGAAAGATATTAAACCTGCTACTAGCATGATAGAGGTTAAGCGGCTGATTGACCCCGACCTACTCATTGAAATTGAAGTCACTGCACTCATTCAGAAATAGTCGGTTTTTTAATTCAATACGAAATTACGTAATTTGCAGAATGGGAACTGAGGTACAGGAAGAAACACTAACGCTTGAGGAAGTATTGGCGGCGTTAAAAGTTAACCATCGCCTGATACTTTGGAACGACGATACCAATACTTTTGAGCATGTAATCCACTGCTTGGTAAAATACCTTGATTATACTGAACAACAAGCTGAACGCATTGCCTGGACTGTTCATAACGATGGAAAATGCAACGTTCTAGAGGGTTCTTATACAGAAGTTGAAATTTATCGTAAAATTTTACAGCAAGAGGGCCTGACTGTTACGGTAGATTAAATCCTGCTTAAAAATAGCATTTAGGTAGTGATTTGGTGCTCCCACGGGTTAGAATACGGAAGCTCAAAACAATTTCATGAGAACCTTTTTCAACAGCAGCAAGCCTAGATGTGGTAAAATCATAAGAATATCCCACTTGTAAATTGGGGCTAATTTGCATTTCTGCTAAGATATCAAAAGAATCCATTGAGCGCCATGAGGCACCAATCCAAAATGTTTCTTTCAATAAAATATGTGCATTTAAATCTATTTGAAGTGGGGATCCATTCACATACTTTAGCAAAATACTGGGTTTAAATTTGACATCATCACCTAAATTTTGGAGATACCCCCCCTGCAGGATAAAGTGAGACTTTTGATTAACTGGAGCTGAAGCATCAGATACAAAATCATGATTAATAAAATACGGAGAAGAGAATCCCGCATAAAACTTCGGAGAAAATAACATTAAACCGAAACCCATTGTCCCCCTAAAATAATTTTGATCTAAAAAAACAGGATCAAAAGAAGAAGTACTTCCAGCCAAACTGTATTGCCCGGAATATTTGCTAAGTCCTGCATTAAGTCCCAGAGCAAGAAAAGTTTCATTACCTAACTCCACCCTATTGGCCACAGTACCTAAAATGCCCTTTTCAGAAATTACCTCACCAATTTGATCTCTTAAAAAAATAAAGCCTAGAGAAGTATTTGATTGACGGATGGGGGTATGCATCGTTAATGTTTGAGTATTTGGAGCACCTTTAAAACCAACCCATTGTTGACGTGCCAAAGCTGTTACATTTAAAGCTTCATCCATTGCCGAATAGGCCGGATTTACTACCAAACCATTAAACATATACTGAGTAAACATAGCTCTTTGTTGAGCTAATAATTGGAAATTAACAAAATATAAAAGCAAAAATGCAGGTATAAAAACAAACATTTTTTGCAATCGGATTTTCATTTTATCAAATTATTAATCAGGAAGTCAAATACCCCAGATTGGCACCTTTGGACACAAATAATAGATAATTCTAGGAGAATTAGCAAACATAAATGAGCCATTTCAATTTAATGTATCGATTTAAAATACCTTGAAACCGAAAGAAAAATGCCTTCTAACAATAGTTGGATCTCTAAAATTAAAGAAACGAAAAAAAATACAAAAAATTTTAATCTAGGGTGGATTGGCAAAGTTTTTACATTAAAAAAGGAACTCAGATTATTTCTTTTCCTGTTTTAGTGTATGAACTAAACCTTCATCGTTGAGCGAATATGAACTTTGCTCATTACTAATATAAATCATGAATTGACGACTTGTGGCTTCCATCCAAAGCTTATTTTCGTTGCCTTTAACAGCAAAGCTATCTTCAAGTATTCCCAATTGACTTAATTTAGCAGCATAAGTCTTGTTCTTCTGGAAATACTCCTTTTGAAGGTAATAAACATACCACAGATGTTTTTTTTGCTCTTCACTATATGGGATTGAATAATTTTTAGGCTGTGAGTCGTCTGTAGGTTTGCTAAAAAATAAATAGCCCCAGCGCTCCGGGAAATGCATGTTTACTACACCCTGTGGAGACCAAACCCAATTATGTTCCGGAAGTACTTTGCCATTTGCATCTTTCTTCTTCACATATTTTCCATCTTTAATCTCCGTATCCCATTCCACTCTAGAAAAATTGATTCGCCAAAAATCACCATCAAGAGGGATTTTGGCATTATTACCAATGGTTACAGCGCCAAATGGAATAAATATTTCGGTAGTCCAGCCTTTATCCACATCACTGGGGTTATTGATTGTACCCTGAATATCAACAGCCCATTTCATACCGGGTGCATTAAAAACAATCATTGGTCCGCTGCCATTACGATAAGGTTTCGGCATAAATAAGTCGAACATAGTATTTAAAGCATTCACTTCAAACTCATAATATTGATGTGTATTATTATCGGTGTCTATAAAAATCTCAAAATCATTGTCATAAAAAACGATATCATCATAGTTCTTAAGATAAGCCCAAACATGAGGCTCAAGCAGTTCGGCAGCTATATAAAGTCCCTTTTCATCCCAAGTCATTTTAGCACGCGTATTCCATGTTGGCAGGGCCTTTTTATCGCCCTCAATATCCTTGAAATTGTCTGTCCATGGTATATTTTGCCAAACCGCATCATCCAGCTTTCCATCAATAGTAGGCGCAGTTGAATTATAAACCACAGTGTACTGCTTAGGATCTATAAAAAGATGCTCCATGCCCACAAACTTTGATTGTGCTAAAACCGGAAACACTTGAGAAAGTAGCAAAAAGCCTAAAACACCTAAAAATTTAGAGTGAATTTTTGAAAAGAGCAACATTATATAATTTTTTTATGAATATTGAAAATTAATAAGAATTATTGAAAAGATATAAAAACAATAAAAAAGATACATAGTACAATAAAAAAAAATCTTAATTGTAATATTTACATAGCTTCCTTTTCCTATAAAAGCTTTTTTATATCTTAGATAAGATAAACTATTTTAATTAGCCCATAAATTCCATGAGAAAATCATTTTACCTTTTGTCACTTTCCCTAATTCTTTCAGGGAATTGCATTTATGCCCAAAGTAAAGACCCTATAGTACAGGGGATTATCAAAGAGGCCAGCGAAAACTCGCAATTGAAAAAATTAGCGCAAGAGCTAACTGATGGTATTGGTCCGAGATTAGTAGGTACCCCACAAATGAAACAAGCTAATGATTGGGCAGTTGCAAAATACCAAAGTTGGGGCATCTCTGCAAAGAATGAGCAGTGGGGCGAATGGCGCGGATGGGAAAGAGGAATCACTCATATTGATATGGTACACCCACGTGTAGAATCACTAGAAGGGATGCAACTTGCTTGGAGTCCATCCACTTCTGGCAAAGCAGTAACTGGCGAAACAATCATACTTGCAGAGGTAGCAGATTCCACTGCATTTAAAAGCTGGCTTCCATCTGTAAAGGGAAAGTTTGTAATGATATCCATGCAACAGCCAACAGGTAGAGATGATAAAAACTGGGAAGAATTTGCGACCAAAGAATCGATAGAAAAAATGAAGGCTGAACGCACTAAAGCAGGTGCTGAATGGCGTAGTAGAATGAATAAAACTGGATTAAATACAAAAGATCTGGTTTTAGCACTTGAAAAATCTGGTGCTGTAGGCATTATTACCTCGAACTGGTCGGCGGGATTTGGCGTTAACAAAATATTTAGCGCACAGAGCACCAAGGTACCCACTGTAGACGTTTCATTAGAGGATTACGGAATGCTCTACAGATTAACAGAATCAGGAATAAAACCAAAGATTAGTATCCGCGCAGATTCAAAAGAATTAGGAATGGTGCCAACTTTCAACACTATTGCTGAGATAAAAGGAACCGAAAAACCTGAAGAATATATCATTCTTTCAGCCCACTTCGATTCATGGGATGGTGGTACAGGAGCTACAGATAATGCAACAGGAACTATTACGATGCTTGAAGCGATGAGGATTTTGAAAAAGGTATATCCTAACCCAAAAAGAACAATTATCGTTGGACATTGGGGCAGTGAAGAGCAAGGCTTAAATGGCTCTAGAGCATTTGTTGCAGATCATCCAGAAATTGTAAAAAATATTCAGGCTGTATTCAATCAAGATAATGGAACTGGAAGAATAGTTGATCTTTCAGGTCAGGGTTTTTTACACGCTTACGATTACCTGAACAGGTGGCTAAGTCCGGTACCTAATGCTATTCGCTCAGAAATCAAAACTAACTTCCCTGGATCTCCGGGTGGTGGCGGTTCTGACTATGCTTCTTTCGTTGCTGCAGGAGCTCCTGCATTTAATTTAAGCTCTTTAAACTGGTCTTATGGAACTTATACCTGGCATACTAACCGCGACACATACGACAAAATTGTTTTCGATGATGTTCAGAGTAATGCAATTTTAACCGCCATATTAGTTTATATGGCCAGTGAAGATCCTGAAAAAGCTTCAAACGAAAAGAGTGTTTTACCTATTAACCCTCGCACAGGCGAGAGAACTAGTTGGCCAACAACCCGTCAGCCGACGCGTAAAGGTGGAGTAAACTAATTTTTTTTAATGATGGCAAGATTATTAATCTTGTCATCATTAAAATATTCGGTTTCATTAATTTTAGGCTTCCTAAGAAAAATAAACATGAAAACCCTCCACAACCTGATCCTTATATTTATTATTCTTTCTCTGACTGCATGTGAAAAATTTGGCTCAGAAACCTCGATAATCGGTAAATGGAAGCTCAATGAAACGCTTGCCAATCCGGGTGATGGTAGCGGCAAATGGCAATCTGTTAGTGGAAGCAAATATTACCTCATTTTAAATTCGGATGGAAGTATCACGGGTAATTCAATAACGGATTTTAAGCAATACAGGATTATTGATGATCGAATGATTGAATTCGTATTTCAAAATGGAACAACAACAACCCGTAGCTATAAACTCAACAGTAATTCACTGGAAATTAGCGGAGGTTGTTACGAAGCATGCGGTGCGCGCTATAAAAAGTAAAAATTTACAATACCAACAGATCACTCTGCCTTAGCGTATTTATTGCTTTTCCATACCAAAAGGGCTCAAAATCGACATTTAAGCTGCTTTCAAAATTCTCTTTTGCTTTTTTAAAGGTCATAAGTTCTGTTTTATCAATGCCGGCAAGAGGCAGAAATTCGAACAACCAGTCAGCCTGAGTTTTTTCTATCTGTATGCTAAAACTCCCCTTTTTACCAAAGAATTTTAGCTCTGCCATTTCCCATTGTCTACCTTTTTTACTTTTGGTAAAATAATCGATTACAGGCTTTGTTCCGATCCAGACAATTTTTGCATCAGGCTTAATCAGGAATGACTCTTCTTTCGACAAAGATTTCATGATAAACTGAGGATCTACCTTTACCTTGGGCACTTTATGTTCAAACCATTCCTGCAACGGATAGTCGAAACAAATGCCATGCATATAATTAAACAA
>NZ_JBIILQ010000104.1:0-8959 GCF_044232565.1 Daejeonella sp.
GCCCTGTATACATCATGTGCCTAACGAAAACCCTCATATTGCTTAAGAGCAGTTGCGATTTGTGTTTCTGTGAATTGTTGTTTCTTTATTTTTATGACATTTGAAATTAAACATTTTGTCTAATTAGTCAATGTCTTAATAATAGGGAAGCTTACAAAAATGGGGTGGCTACACTTTTCTCTTTTTTGATTGTTTAGCACGCGATTATTATCGATTTGTTTTATATTAGCCTAATTTTTTGTGAAATAAATTATTGTATATAAGATTATTATGTTAAAGTTTCTAACTTTATAACATATTTATGAAAAAACTTCTCGATTATTTTTGTGAAATTAAGATATCATTGATTCTTTTAATTTCATTACAGCTACTTGTATCTCAAACTGAAGCAATTGGTCAAACTCCGTCAGCAGATACGAGTTCAAGAAATATAGACACAACCGTAATAAAAAAGGAATCACCCTGGAAAAATCAATTGATGATGTCTGTTGGACTTGGTGGATTAGCAGTATTTAATTGGTCGAATGGTTCTACTCCAAATCACAATTTCAATACGAATATTAAGTTAAACACTACCTATAATAATAAAAAACGAACACAGTTCATTAGTAATACCATGTTTGCATTAGGCTATAATAGTGGTCAGGACAAGGTTTGGAGAAAAAATTCGGATTTATTTTATTCTGATAATATTTTTTTATACTCACTCAATAAGAAAACTAAATACTGGTACTTGGCCAGTGTCTTAGAGCTTTCTACTCAGATTTTTGATGGGTATCTTTATGATCCGAAAATTGCTGGAGTTAAAACTAAAGTATCTTCATTTCTTTCTCCAGGATTTTTAACTCAGGGTGTTGGTTTGATTTATATGAATAAAGTATTGTATTTTGGTGTAGCTCCAGCAGCTATAAACTATACATTTATTGTCGATCAGGATGTAAAGGCATCCCTGCACAGTCTTGAATTAGATAGATATTTATTTGACAATGGATTTTTAGTCAAAGCGGGGTACTATAATCACCTATTTAAGAGAAAAGTTTTCGTAAAAGTCTTATCCTCTTACTTCCACAATTATGATAGTAATAAAATGATTTGGACTTCAAATGGTATGTTTCGCTTTAACTTTACTAAGTGGTTATCCTTTAATACAGATTATTCACTTTTATACAATAATAAACAAAATTCTCTATCTCTAGTCTCTAATAATATAGCTGGCATACCTTCAGGTGTTTCAGCAGGGTCACCTAAAATACAAAGCTTTATTACGTATGGTTTAGGGGTAAATTTAAAATTTTAAATAACTATAAAAACAAGGTTAAATACCTTTTTTAGATATAATGCTTATGAACAAATCGCTTAAAAAGCAAAAAATAACATCCTATTTAAGGAGCATTTCCATAGGTGTTTTATTAGTTCTTTTTGTGTTTGTGCTGTTTAGTAGTAAGATTTTTATTAAAATAAAATCTGGGGAAATTGGGGTATTATTTGATCTGATTGACGGAACCCATCCAGAAACTTATAAGGAGGGATTAAACATAATAAGTCCCTTGAATGAAATGTTTATTTACGACTTACGTACCCAAAATATTGAAATTGAGCAACAAGTACTAAGTCATGATGGATTATCTATTCGTGTCAAGTCTAATGTTTTATTTAGGCCTTTGAGAAATCAAATCTTCGACTTACATCAAAAACTGGGCCCTAATTACCCAAACACTTTTGTTATACCGGCATCACAATCTTTGATTAGGAAATTAATTGCAGATTTAACTCCTGAAGAAATTTTTTTAATGGACAAAGGAATCATGGAAAATGTGCTAATTTCTAAATTTAAAAGGGAGTTAGCTTCCAAGTACATTGATATGGAGCACTTCTATATTAGCTCAATTCAGCTACCAGATACGATATCGCACGCTATTGAAGCAAAATTCAGAGATGAAGAACTTATCTATCAGTATGATTTTAAACTAATAATAGAGGAAAAAGAACGTAAAAGAAAAATCATAGAAGCAGAAGGTATAAAACAATTTCAGCTTATCTCAAATATATCTCCATTACAATGGAAAGCATTGGATGTTACTGAAAAGATATCAAAATCTCCTAATTCAAAGATAATAATGATGGGAAATTCTTCTAAGGATTTACCTATTCTTTTAAATAATGACACTAAGAAATAGAACTTAAACCTAAATTAAACTATTATGGAAACAAAAACTCATGTTTTAACAAGTGCAGAGGTTAAAAAAACCGAGACAATCATTAAAAACCATGTACTCATTGCTATGGGATTTGGAGCTGTTCCAATTCCTCTTGTTGATATGGCTGGCATCACTGCAACGCAAATTTCAATGATTAGTAAATTGGCAGCGGAGTATCAAATACAATTTTCCCATGAATTGGGTAAAACCGTTTTGGTTTCTTTATTGAGTGGTGTTGGTGCACAATCATTAGCAACAGGTACTTTGGGTAGCCTTGTAAAGGCAATTCCATTAGTAGGTAGTATTGTTGGTGCCGTAACCTACAGCGCTGTTGGAGGTTCAACAACCTATGCAGTAGGAAAAGTATTTGCACGTCATTTTGAAATGGGTGGGAACTTGTTAAATTTCAAAGCATCTGATGCCAAGAGCTATTTTAAAGAAGAATTGGATAAGGGTAAAGATGTAGTAAAAAGCGTAAAGGATACTGTTAAAAAACCTTTCACGAAAAAAACAGAATCAGATACTGTAGAAGAATAAAAATTATTTTATGCCACCAATTTTTTTAAATCCAATATTCATAGCTAGCTGGGTAATTTTTAGCTTAATCTGTGGAGTAATTGGCACTAACAGGCGAACAGGATTTTATGGCTCATTTATATTGGCGCTTATTTTCTCCCCTGTTTTACTCTTGGTGATGCTAAGAATATTTAAGCCAGTAAAACCTAAAGGATAGAGGCAAGTTTATTGGATTAAGATGCAGGCGAGAACAAAACTTTTTATTTTTCCTCATGCAGGAGGAAGTGATCTTTCATATGCTTCCATGGAGAAATCATTGTCTCCTGTTTTTGATTGTTTTACAGTGTGCTATCCAGGAAGAGGAAGGCGGTACAATGATAAATTTGTAAAGAACATTGGCGAGCTTGTTGAGGATTGTTTGTCCTTTTTTTTATCAAAGCACGATGGTGAAGACTTTTTTTTTATGGGACATAGTTTTGGTTCCCTAGTTGCTTTTGAATGTATGAGGGTAATGCAATCTGACAATATGCCTCAGCCTGCCATGTCCTTTTTGTCAGGAAAAAGCGCTCCTTCCCATGTTTCTGATAGTGTATTAAAGCATAAGTTGGATGATGAACATCTTATTTTATATTTAAAAAAACTCGGAGGTATTCCTAATGATCTTGCAGATAATCAATCTTTCATTTCTTTTTATCTGCCAATTATTCGACACGATCTAGCGCTAATTGAAAATTACGAATATAAGCAGAGCAGCCAACTAAATGTTCCTCTTGTTCTGATAAATGGAACAAATGACCTCGGAATAAAGTCCGGCTCTATACAAGCATGGCAACAGGAAACTACAGAAAAGTGCCATTTTGAGAATATGGCAGGAGGGCATTTTTTTAATTTGGAAAATCAATCCTTTACTAATCTGATTTGCTCATTTAATGAAAAGTGTAATTACAATATTTCTTCTGTATAGTTAATGTTTAGTCTTTTTAATGATTCTACAATTTTAACTCTTTTTTTATCATTGTAGATTCATTTATTAAACAGTTTTTATGCTACTTGTAGATGCAGGCAATTCTTCTGTTTTTAAATCATTTTAATACCGAAAGTATAAAATTTAATAATTTGATACTGCCATAAAGTTTGATTATGCCTCTTGAAAAACCAGATTTGACACCTCTTCAGAAAGCTTACCTCGTAATCAAGGATCTTCAGAATCGTATGGAGAATCTTTCTCCGCCTTCAGTCGTAAATGAGCCCATAGCGGTTATTGGTATTTCTTGTAATTTACCTGGTAATATTAATTCGGCTGATGGATTGTGGGAGGCTTTATTAAAAGGTAGTGATCTAATATCCAAGTATGGTTTTAGTAATCGTTGGAATATAATATCTGACAATAATTCTTTCAAAAGTGCAATGCCTCACGCAGGGTTATTAGAGGATATAGCTGGCTTTGATCATGTTTTTTTTCACATATCTCCTGTAGAAGCTCAATATATGGATCCCCAACAGCGGCACATGCTGATGGTGGCTTATAAAGCTTTTGAAGATGCAGGTATAGCATCTCATACTTTGAAGGGCTCTTCCACAGGTATATTTGTGGGAATTGGCGCTGTAGATTATACGATGCATATTCTACAGCACACACAACAATCTGCTGCAAGTCCTTATTTAGGGAGTGGAAATTCTTTAAGCGGTGCAAGCGGTCGCCTTTCATATTACTTTGGGTGTAATGGACCATCAATGAGCATAGATACAGCTTGCTCTTCATCGTTAGTAGCATTGCATCAGGCTTGCCAAAGTTTGAGGCAGAACGAATGTAATCTTGCTTTAGTTGGTGGAGTTAATTTACTGTTGTCAGCACAATTACAAGAAAGTTTGACGGAAGCTGGTATGTTATCTTCAGATGGACATTGTAAAACCTTTGATGAATCTGCCAACGGATATGTTCGTTCTGAAGGTTGCCTAGCAATCGTCATTAAAAAGTTAAGTGATGCTGAAAGAGACGGTGATCGTATTTATGCTTGTATAAAAGGATCAGCGATTGCCCAAGATGGGGCGAGTGGTGGTTTAACTGTTCCTAATCCTCAAGCACAAGCTTCTGTTATTCAGCAAGCTTTGAAAGTTTCGGGTATAAAATCAAGCGAAATTGATTTTATAGAAGCTCACGGAACAGGGACATCTTTAGGTGACCCTGTTGAAATGGAGGGTATCAAGCTAGCTTTTGCTGAACGAAATTCCACAGAAAAAATTCGTATTAGTTCTATTAAAACAAATTTAGGCCATCTGGAAGCTGCAGCTGGATTGGCAGGTATAATAAAAACATGTTTGAGTTTATATAATAGAAAATTACCTCAGCACCTGCATTTTACAAATCCTAACAAACATATTTCATGGGATTTAATCCCAGCAGTGGTCAATAAAGACATTTATGATTATTCACTTTCCTCTAAAACATTGTTAGCGGGGGTTAGTTCATTCGGATTTACGGGTACCATCGCTCATTGTATCCTACAAGAATACCATCCGAAAAATAATGAAATTATAGATATAGATGAAAACTATACGCTTACTATTTCTGCACCTGATCTTGAAGCATTAGAAGCATTAAGGAAAGTTTACAGAGAATACTTATTAACCACATCTAACAATTTAAAAGATATTTGCTACACAGCTGCCCTCGGCAGAAATACATATAAGTATGCTTTTTCAGTGAAAGCGTCGTCCATAAAAACGATGTTGCTTGCTTTAGACCAAGCGGTTTCACTTTCATCTCCCGTAATAAAGCCAATGAGCATACAAAAATGGAAAAAAATAAGTCTGCCACACTTTCCATTTAAATTATCAACCCATTGGATTGGCCCCTTACCTCAACTAATGCATACTTCAAATCAGTATCATCTTGAATGGAAACAAACAGACTCCATCAAAATGACTGAGCTTACTGAATTATCTTCAAAGTCAATATTTATATATATCAACCCATCTTCATCAGCTTTATTATCAACCTTGCAGAAACAAGATGAATTAATAGTAATCCCTGTTTATTGGCAAAATGAGGATGTAGGAAATCAGTATCCCCAGATTAATACGAAATCAGCTCTGATTGATTTTCTAAAAAGTGTTATTCAAGAAAATGATAATCATTTGATTAATATCATTTACGATATTACTGATTTGCCGGATAGATTAGATGAATTACAATTTAATACCCTATTTCATACTGCTTTTGAAAATGGATTATCTTTTTTGCAGTCTCTATCTTCATTTCATTCTTCAATAGGATCATTCATTCTTCTAAGTCAAGAAGCTACTCAAGTAAGTAAAACTGACAAAACAGCGACCCAAACATTGCAATATAGTTTAAGAGCTTGGATTAAATCAATAGGCCTTGAAATTCCTGGGATGTTTACGTTGTCACTTGATATTTCTGCGATTACCTCTGTACAAGAGCTAAACAAACTAGATATCTCTGCTTGGTTACAACAACAAAAACATCCCAATTTATCGGTACGTGGGGATCTGATTTTTTATGAGATACTGAATTCTATTCCTTTACAAGAAGAAAGATTAGCTGTAAAAATAGAAAAGCAGGGAGTGTATTTAATTACTGGAGGTAGTGGAAGTTTAGGACAACACATTGCCCAATGGTTGATTAAAGAGGGTGCCTGCAAAATAATTCTGGCTAGTCGTACTTTGGTAATTGATGCACAGAAAAATACTAAAATCATCAATAAACAAGTTGATGTAAGTGATGAAGATTCAGTCTTAGCATTAAATAACTGGCTTAATGATGAAGGGCTGGTGTTAAATGGGATCATACATGCTGCAGGTATATCCCACAGTCAATGGTTTAAGGATCAAACTTTGAAGGATATTGAACGGGCAGCTTCCACTAAAGTGAGGGGATTACGTAATTTATCTACTCATTTATCATTGAATTCGCTTGATTTTTTTGTAGTCTATTCTTCGATAGCATCCGTTTGGGGGTCTTCAATGCTATCTCATTATGCGGCAGTAAATGCCTATATGGATTCATATGTTCTTCAACTTCGAAACAAAGGAATACCCGCAAAATCTATCAGTTGGGGCCCTTGGGCAGATAGTAATATGATGAAACAGGATGAAAATAGCACAGAATTATTGCGTCAGGGTGGTATCATCGCCCATCGGTCTGAAACGGTATCTACACACTATGGCCAGCTCCTGCATCCACAGTATAGTCATGAAGTTTATGTAGAACTTGATAAGCCACGTTTTACTGCAGTTATGGAATTAAATAGATCCTCTTCTTTTTGGGATGCAATACGTCAAGCCGTTGGTGAAAAGAAATCAGAGGTGCATGGTAGATCACTAGCGTTGAATGACAATTTGCAGAGTCTTTTACCTGAGGATCGCGCTCAAAAAATACAAGAGATATTACTGGAACAATTGGGCGAGATATTATTAATTAACGATTCCAAAAGCATAGGTGTTAGAAAAAGTTTTAACGAGATGGGAATGGATTCCATTCTTACTGTCCGGTTTGTTGAAAAATTACAACAACAATTTAGGCAGGATATAACAACCAACATGATTTTCAACTATTCAACTATTGAATTACTTAGTCAATATATAAATGATAGCTTCTATTTAATAGTTGATAGCGAACCAACACCCTTAGTGCCATTAAGTGGAGCAATAACAAGCATTGAATCCGAAATTAAAGAAATGGATGATGATGAACTGCTTGGATTAATTAATGCTGACATTCAAAAGTATATTTAATATAATGGACGATATCGACTTAACAAAAAAATTATATACGGCCTTAAAATTAGCGGAATCAAAGCTAATTGGGATGGAGCAGAAGCAAACAGAAGCCATTGCTATTGTTGGCATGGCTGGTCGTTTTCCTGATGCAGATAATCTGGATGAATTCTGGGATAATTTGTATAAAGGTCATGATCCTGTAAGAGAAGTGCCAGCTGATCGTTGGAATGCAAATCATTTTTATGATAATAATCCGGATACGCCAGGTAAATCCTATTGTAATTATGGATCTTTTCTTTCTGATATCAAAGGATTTGATACTTCTTTTTTTAATATTCTGCCGACCGAAGCAAAGCAAATGGATCCGAAACAGCGGATACTTTTAGAGGTCACCTGGCAGGCACTTGAAACTGCTAATATCAAACCCTCTTCTCTATATGGAAGTGATACAGCGGTATACATGGGTACTTCTGATGATAATTATTCTTATTTTACGATGGGTGAATTGGGCACAGGTATCAATTCACATTTTGTAACAGGAAATGCAATTTCAACTGCTAGTGGTCGCCTTTCTTATTTTTTAGGATTACAGGGCGCAAATGTAATACTTCAAACCGCTTGTTCCTCTTCACTGGCTGCAGTAGATTTAGGTGTACAGGAATTAAGGCTTGGAAAAACAAATCTAGTAATCGCCGGAGGTATCAACCTAATGTTATTGCCGTTTGGACACATGGCATTGTCTAGAACTAGAGCACTCTCTGCAGACGGTCGTTGTAAATCATTTGATGCAAGTGCAGACGGTTATGGTCGTGGTGAAGGTTGTGGTATTATTATTCTGAAAAGATATAGTGATGCTCTAAAAAATGGAGATAATATTTTAGCCCTAATTAAAGGTTCGGCTGTAAACCAGGATGGTGCAAGCAATGGGATGACTGCTCCAAACGGTCTTGCACAGGAGAAAGTCATTAGAAAAGCACTTCTAAATGCAAATATTTCCGCTGATGAAATTTCCTTCATCGAAGCACACGGAACAGGAACTAAATTGGGCGATCCAATTGAGATGGAAGTGCTGGGTAATGTTTATGGCCAAAACCGAAGCGCTGAAAATCCATTATATGTTAGCTCTGTAAAATCAAACATTGGCCATTTGGAAGCAGCAGCGGGTATTGCCTCTGTAATTAAAACAACGCTTTCTTTATATCATGGTACAATTCCAGGAAATCTTCATTTTAAAAATCCAAATGCATCTATTCCTTGGAAATCAACTATTTGTATCCCAACAACATCTATTCCATTAAAAAAACAAGAAAAGCCTAATACTGCTGCAATTAGTTCTTTTGGTTTTAGCGGGACTAATGTGCATATCGTTATGGAATCGGTTCCTCAGAACATTAATCTTGACAGTTCTGAAAATGATCGGCCATTAGCATTATTTCTATCCGCAAAAGACAGTTCTGCCTTAACTTTATTAGTACAAACTTATCAAACATATTTATCCCAAA
>NZ_JBIILQ010000303.1:0-2652 GCF_044232565.1 Daejeonella sp.
GTTTTATACGTTGAAACCTCTCCAGCTGGAAATATCCCAATCGGGACACCTGATTTAAGGAGTTGAATAGTGGTTTTTATCCCACTTATGCTAGATGTGTTTTCTAGATTTTCAAATGGGTTAACAGCAATTAGGTATTCAGATAAATTCGGAATTTTTTTAAGCAAGAAATTGGCCATCAGTTTTGAATCTGGCCGAACCATGCTCATTATCTTTAATAATATTAAGCCTTCAATTCCGCCATAAGGATGATTAGCAACCACAATAAAGCCACCCTCTTTAGGAAAATGTCTTAACTCTGTTTCATCAATTTCTATTGATATACCTATAACTTCTAAAATTTTATCAATAAATTTTATCCCATGAAGATGTTCTGCTTTTTCAAAAACATCGTTCACTTCATTAATCTTCATGATTTCCATTAATAATGAAGCTAAGCCTGGCATATAAAACTTATTTAATTTAGTTGCCTCCGCAAATTCTTTCTTATTGATGATTTTCATTTCTTAATCTAAAAATTGAATTAAATAACGCTAAATTAAAAATTTTATGCTTATCTTCAGATATTCTGTTTTGCTTTAGATACCCCAGTGCCAGAGACTTTTATATTCTGGTATTCCAAAGGACAGCTATTTTTTAATTTTATTTTTAAAAATATGCGGGGTGCAAAGAAATCTATAAAATCATTCTTTGGTTTTTCAAAAAAGGAGTTGAATGGCATATTCTTACTGTGTTTATTGACTATCATGGTTTTGGCTAGTCCCGTTTTTTACAGAAAACTCAGTAAAGCACCTCAATATAATTTTCAGAAATTTAAATTGGAAGTCGAGTCTTTCAAGAATTCTTCCCAGTTGATTGCTGAGAAAAACTCGAAGCTTAATCTTGTAAACGTTCAATATTTTGAGTTTGATCCTAATTTGATTTCGGATAATCAATGGGAAAAACTCGGACTTTCTATCAAGCAGATTAGAGTTGTTCGCAATTATGTAAATAAAGGAGGGCGTTTTTTTAAAAAAGAAGATTTAAAGCGCATCTATTCAATTCCGGAATCCCAATATTTACTACTCGAGCCTTATATTCGTATTGCAGAGTCTAAATCTGAGCGTAAATATCCTGAAAAAAATAAGTTTACAAAGTCTGCAAGCTCTAATTTATCGAGTCAAATTACGGTTATTGAGCTTAATTCGGCTGATTCTGTCACGCTTTTAAAAATCCGAGGTATAGGGCCCGCTTTTGCTTCCCGAATTATTCGCTTTAGAAATAGATTGGGTGGCTTTTATAAGTTGGAACAATTGCGTGAAGTTTATGGGATTGATTCCCTTAAATATTCTCAGATTCAAAATCAGCTGACACTCAATAGTAATCTAATTCAAAGGATAAATGTAAATACTGTAAGCTTCGACCAATTTAAAATGCAGCCTTATTTGTCTTATAAACAGATTAATGCGTTGATCCAGTATCGCTCTCAGCATGGTAATTTCAAAAATATTGATGATTTAAAGAAAATTGTCCTTCTGAATGAAGAAATTATACGTAAAATTGAGCCATACCTTACATTTTAAATTATGATCAGTAAGAAACTTGATTCTGCCATTCGCGATATTGCCGATTTTCCAAAGCCTGGAATTATTTTTAAGGATATAACTCCTATTTTAAAAGATGCTCAATTATGTTCAGCAGTAATTGATGAATTTGTCAAACAATTGGAAGGCATAAATATTGATGTGGTTGCTGGAATTGAAAGCAGAGGTTTTTTATTCGGTTTAATGCTTGCCAACAGATTGCAAATACCATTTGTTCCAATCCGTAAAAAAGGAAAGTTGCCTTTTACAACCATTGAGGAGCCTTGCGAATTAGAATACGGTTCCGCCATTTTAGAGCTGCATAAAGACGCAATAAGTCCCGGGCAAAGGGTTTTGATTCATGACGACCTGCTAGCTACTGGCGGTACTGTAAGTGCAGCTACGCGTCTTGTACAAAAACTTGATGGTCAAGTGGCTGCATATGCCTTTGTAATTAGTCTTGATTTCTTAAATGCGAAGGATAAACTCAAAATAGTGTCAAAAAATATTATTTCTCTCGTATCCTATTAACAAGTGTAGCTAATAAATTCTTTGCTAATTAATCCCATTGTTATAAATTGAACCGGAAACCGATTCGTACTATTTTTATTTGAGTTTTTAAGTCCTAAAAACTGGCCTTCTTATTGTTATACTTGCACAAAAACCAATTATTTATGCAAGCAATAACAAGTCCTGACCTTAATGGGATAAATTTTAATTTAACTGAAAATCAGACGATGATAATCGCCATGGTGCGTGATTTTGCCGAAAAGCATATCCGCCCGCATGTGATGGAGTGGGATGAAGCTCAAACATTTCCAGTAGAAACATTTAAAAAATTGGGTGAATTAGGATTGATGGGAGTTCTTGTTCCAGAAGAGTATGGTGGTTCCGGATTAGGATATTTTGAGTATGTGAGTGTAATATCAGAAATTTCTAAGGTTTGCGGGTCAATTGGCTTGTCTCTCGCTGCACATAATTCATTATGTACCGGGCATATCATGGCCTTTGGTAATGAAGCGCAAAAACGGATGTGGCTACCTAAATTAGCTTGTGCTGAGTGGATAGGTGCTTGGGGTCTCACCGAGGC
>NZ_JBIILQ010000105.1:0-8935 GCF_044232565.1 Daejeonella sp.
TTCAGAGCCCCATTCTCAGCGAAGTTGAATCAGCAATAGAACGAGAATACCATCAGGGGAATAAGCTTAAAGTATGTATTGGAACAGACTCCCAGGTAAAGGGATCAATCATTGATTTTGCGACAGTAATTGTCTTTTTGAGGGAGAAAAAAGGAGGCTTCATGTACATTCATCAGGAACAATCATCGATTAGAATGAGCATCAAAGAAAGGATGCTTGCAGAAGTACAGAAATCTATAGAATGTGCCTATTCACTATGCAACCTTCTGGATCTTTACGATGTGGGACTTGAAGTACACGCCGACATCAATACCAATCCTAATTTTAAGTCGAACCAAGCATTACACGAGGCAATGGGGTATATATTAGGTATGGGATTTGTATTTAAAGCTAAACCTGAGGCATTTGCAAGTTCGGCCTGTGCAAATAAGCTGGTTCAATAAAACAGCATAGCAATTATTCTATTAAAAAATCTAGCTTTTATCGCTTGCAGATATTCATTCTAAAATAAGAGGATATACAGATAGAAAATAAATAGAATTAATCCCAATCAGAAATCGAAATATTTTTTTTAGGTTGATTGGAAGCTGGCAAATTTTGATATAATTTTTGTTTCAGCTTTTCGGCCATTTCTGACGACAGGGTATAGGTATCTGTAATATATTTCTTCCATATCCGCTGATTTGTTTTTTTTCCATAAGTTTCTAGGTTTATATGAATACCAGGTACAGGCTGATAGGAGCCAAACCGATCTCTAATTACTGGAGTAAAAGTAAAATCTGTAAACCAAAACTTATATTTTGTTAGTTTTATAACCATCCCAAACTTATAGGAAATATAACCCTCTGGAATAACCGATACCAAAGACTTTCGATTTAATTGAAAAATTCCGGCTCCTGTGATTGTCGCTGAATCTGTGCTTATATCAGTCTTAACTTCTTTAAAATACTTAAAAGCGAAATCCTGAGCTTTTTGAAACAAGCTGTCCTGTGAATGATGCTTTTCAACAATTTCATGATAAATATACTTTCCATGCTGGTCAAGCTGCAATGTATTCTGTGCGGACAAGCTGTTTAAAAGGTGCATGAATATAAAAAAGGCAAGCAATGCCTTTTTTATATTCCATGACAACATAATAAAATGAGATAAAAATCTTAGCAAGCAAGACAGAAAAAGCATTAAAATGCGAAAACCGCCGCTAAAGAAAATTGACTTGCCTGCCGTGCAACTAGGCCATTTTGTCTTTGAAAAATTTGCTGAGAACCCGAATCAAAACGAACTTCAGGAATAAATGTCAAGCCGCCTGAACGAATATTTCCGGAAATTGTAATGGCCGAAACTGAAGACTTATCCTGAATATTAAGAAATACAGAGTTTGCTTTTGATTTAAAATACTCACCTCTAATGCCTAAAGATGCATTAGGATCAAACGCATATTGTGCATATAAGGCAGCGCCTGAAAATCCTCCTCCATTATTGGGAACAGAATAATCAGCCGCATTTAGAGCTAGCTTTACGGAATTATTAACCTGATAAGATGAGGTCAGGTCAAACTCAGTCCCTGAGGGGAAACCCGTAATTACATTTAAATAGGTATTCCATCCTTCTCGTGGAGATATATAGAGCTGAGCACCAAAATCAGAAACTCCGTTAAAATCTTGATATTTATTCCAATCATTAAATAAGCCCACCATCAATCCTACATTTTTTGAAAAGGAGTAATTGGCTTTTATACCAGAATTTTGGAAAGGCCCACTTGAAAAAAGATAGGATGTAGAATAATTGAAATTTGCAACTGGCGATATTACCTCATAACCAATAAACGTACCCATAAAACCAGCGGTCATTGAAAATTTATCTGTAAAGGCATAAGCAACATACAGGTTTTGAATATTGAAACTATTAGCCGTCGTTTCATTATACGAGGCTGAGGAATTTAATAGCGATTGAGATTGGCCCCGTGGACCGAATGACAAGTCGCCTACAAAGGAAGTCTTTCCTGTGTTTTTCTTCATGGTCAAATTAATCATTCCAAGCGACACAGAATTCTGCTCATTTACAAAACTAGTTTGAAAATTAGGCCTTCCGGAAAAATCATACTTATAATAGGTATCAACAGAACCAGAAACAGATAGAGGTTCTGAAATTACCTCTTGATCCTGAGCATAACTATTTAGTACATAGATAAAAAAGGTAAAGATTAATGATAATGTCTTAGATATTTGAGTCATATGATTGTGTTTTAATTGAATTTTGATTCATTAATAGTACTGATGCCTTTAGAAGGTTTCAACCTCTCTATCTACTAATAACTCACGGTTATTTATTAAAAGAGTGCCCTGAAAATATTTTTCATCGTGCTGACTTGCATCAAGACCTTCTTCCTCTTCTTGCGAACTAACACGAATTGGCTGAAGAAAATTAATGAACTTGAAAATCACATAGGAAACTGAAAAACTGTATGCCACTACAATTGACACTCCTTTTAATTGAGTAAAAAAGAATGCCATATCTCCATAAAACCAACCGTCAGCTCCTGCTGAATTAACTGTTTTTGAAGCCAAAAGACCGGTTAACAACATACCAACAATACCACCCACACCATGGCATGGAAAAACATCTAAGGTGTCGTCCAAATTAGTTTTAGATTTCCAATATACAGCGAGGTTAGAAATAATCGCAGCAATAAAACCAATGAAAATACTTTGAGGGATAGCAACTAAACCTGCACCGGGCGTTATAGCAACTAATCCAACAACTGCTCCGATACAAAATCCCAATACAGATGGTTTTTTTCCCCTAAGCACATCGAAAAACATCCATGAAAGACCAGCTGATGCTGCAGCAATATTTGTAGTAGCGAAAGCAGAAACAGCCAGTGCATTTGCACCCATTGCAGAGCCTGCATTAAATCCGAACCACCCGAACCATAATAAGCCTGTACCTATTAATACATATGGAATATTCGCAGGCGGAATTTCCTGATGATCTAAATGAACTTGTCTACGCTTTAATACCAAAGCACCAGCAAGGGCGGCCATGCCTGCAGATATATGAACTACAGTTCCTCCAGCAAAATCAAATACACCCATTTTAAATAAAAACCCATCGGGATGCCAAGTCCAGTGCGCGAGCGGTGCATAAACGGCCAGACTAAATAAACAAATAAATAGAATATAAGAAGTAAAACGTATTCGTTCTGCAACTGCTCCAACTACAAGCCCGGGAGTAATAATTGCAAACATCAATTGGAAAATTGCAAAAAGCGTGAATGGAATTGTTGGAGCAAGGCTCCAGGGCGCTCCTGAATTTACGCCCTTAAAAAATAAGAAGGTGGAAGGATCGCCAATAAAACCTCCGATTGAAGTCCCGAAAGATAAACTAAATCCAACTGTTACCCATAACACGCTCACCACTCCAGCGGCAACAACACTTTTAATCATTGTTGAGATTACATTTTTACGATGAACCATACCACCATAAAAAAATGCCAATCCTGGTGTCATTAAGAATACAAGTGCAGTTGCAACCAATATCCAGGCAATATCTGCAGCGCTATATATCCCTTTATCATCGAAATTTGCAAAAGAAGGAATAAAAACTGCAGCTATTGAAACAATTGACAGAACAATGAAGGGAGAAATTTGCTTAATTGAGATTTTAATAGCCATTTTTTATATATATTTTAAATTATTTTAACAATAATTCAAAATTATGATAAAAAAAACAATAATACTCTATTAAAAATAACTTATTTTTAATAAAAGCTTAATTTTTATAAATATTACATAATAAAAAGAGTATAAAATGACTTTATTGCAAATTTTATAATATAAATAGCGAAATTTTAATTAAATAGTATCTAAAAAATAATTATTTTATATAAAAAACTAATATTTTGCGCTAAAAATTGAAAATAATTAAAAATTATGAGAAATTTATTGAAAATAAAGATCCAAATGCTCTTGAAAAAAGAATAAAAGCAAAATTTTCGAGAATTTTAGGAAAATTTAGGGGTAAAAAAGAATTAAATAATCAAAGAAGAGACTTGCTGGTACTTACTGCCTTGAACAATACCCTTTTCCTCCAATCGTTTATCAATATAGCTTTGTATTTGCGATTTTTTCATTCCCCAATTAGGAGCAATTAACAAATCTAAATCTGCAAGTCCGAAAAGCCGCTGTAACACGATATCTGGTCTCAAAAGCGGAATGAATTCAGCAATAAAATCGGTGTATTCATCAATCGTGAAAACTTTGAATGGATCGCGACTATATTTTGAGCCCATAATAGAGCCCTTTACAATATGTAGATGATGAAGCTTTACAAATTTAATCTGTGGGAACCTATTTATCTCATCTGCATAGCGGAGCATCATGTCATGTGTCTCCCACGGAAATCCAAAAATAGTGTGCACACAAATATCAACTTTGGTATTTTGAGCGAGCTGAACTGCATTCACAAATTCCTGATGACTGCATCCCCTGTTGATCTTTAATAACGTATCATCATAGATCGACTCCATACCCATCTCAAGATCTACATCAAAACGATCAGAATAACTTTCGAGCAGGGCAAGTTTTTCAAAATCAATGCAATCTGGTCGCGTACCAACCGATAACCCCACAATACTGTCTGTATTAATACTTAGGGCTTCATCATAAAGCATTTTTAGATAATGCGTTGGTGCATAAGTATTTGTATTAGGCTGAAAGTAGATAATAAATTTTTCAGCCCTATAGTTTTTGAATGCACGCTCCATGCCTTGTTCAATTTGCTCTCGGATGGTAGGCAACTTTCTGGAAAGTTCGGGAGTAAAAGAATCTACGTTACAATAGGTACAACCACCATATCCCTTACTTCCATCCCGATTGGGGCAAGTAAATCCTGCGTCAGCAATAATCTTATATACACGCTGGCCCTCATACTTATTTTTAAGATAAGCGCCATAATGATTATAATTTTTGAATCCGTAATCTAAAGGTGTTCCCAAAGTTATATTTTTGCAAAGATACAAAAAATCAATCTTACCATTAAACTTAGACCATGCTACGGATTTACTATAAAAAAGATAAACGTCTAGCGAAAGAAAGCGATATTACTTTATTGCATTCTATACCACAGAAAGACCTTGTTTGGGTAGATCTACAAAACTCAACGGTTGAGGAAAAGATTACCATAGAGAACTTTTTTGACATCAAGTATTCATCAGTTGAGGAATCCACAGAGATTGAAAGCTCCTCACGTTTTTATGAACTTGATGATGAATTAATCATCAATTCTAACTTCCTTTCCTTAAAAGAGCAAGAATTCGACTATTGCCCTGTATCAATTGTCTTGGAAAAAGGCATTCTTTTTACCTATCGGGATGATAATTTAAAAACCTTTAGAGAATCCGTAAAAAAAATTAAATCAAACCCCGGATCCTTCACAAATGGCCATCAGATTTTACTCAATATCCTCGAAACTGGAATTGAGCAAGATGCAGATATTATTGAGGGTCTTGCAAAAGATATTGCTGACCTTAATAAAAAACTTACATTGAATAGAAAACGTTCTGACGAGGAAATACTTCTTAAAATCGCTTCTTTTCAGAACCACAATATATTAATGCGAGAAAATATTATCGATAAGCAGCGACTCGTATCTTCATTAATGAAAAGCAATCTCTTTCCGGAAGAATACATGACCGTTTTACGAATCATGATTAAAGATATAGGTTCACTTATTGAGCATAATAAATTCGCATTTGAACGACTAGAATACCTGCAAGATACTTTTATGGGTTTAGTTAATATTGAACAGAACCGAATCATAAAAATATTTACCGTCGCCACCGTTGCGTTTATGCCTCCTACCCTCATTGCGAGCATTTACGGGATGAATTTTAGCTTCATTCCTGAGCTCAACTGGAATTACGGCTATCTGTTCGCTATTGGCCTCATGGTACTATCATCAGTTCTGACGCTAAGTTATTTCAAAAAGAAAAACTGGCTATAAAAACATTCAAAACATTTATTTGTTGTTCTTAAACAAGCAATTTATTTAATGCTTTCACCAAAAAATAAATTTGGAGATGAAAACACAGGCAAAAAACAAATCAAACGAAAACAAACAGGGAAGCTCAAAATCAAATCTTGCATTCAAATCAGAGAGCCAAGAACTAAAGCGAAGAGGAATTTCAAACAGTGGGGGCCAAATGTCTTATCAAACTGATAACAAGCAGGCAACAGTCAACAAGGGAAATATAAACTCTATGGTGCAAGGAAAAACAAAGGCCCCCAAAATGCCAAGTAAACACAAACCTAAAAAGGGTTAATCACAGACACAAAAGGAGCTCTTCGCTCCTTTTGTTCTAATTTGGCTTCAAATACCTCTTTTTCAATTCGGCATACCAATTATTCTTACCTTTACAGGATAATAAGTACCATATAATGACCGAAGTTTATAAACCCACAAATAAGATACGTTTTGTAACTGCAGCTGCATTGTTCGACGGACATGATGCTACAATCAATATCATGCGCCGAATTTTGCAATCATCCGGAGCGGAAGTAATCCACCTGGGCCATAACCGTTCTGTATTAGAGGTTGTGAATTGTGCCATCCAAGAAGATGTACAAGGTATTGCGATGACTTCCTACCAGGGCGGACATAATGAATACTTCAAATACATGTACGACCTCTTGCAGGAATCAGGAGCCGGACATATCAAAATATTTGCTGGCGGTGGCGGTGTAATCTTACCCGATGAGATCCGCGAGTTAAAAGAATACGGTATAACACAGATTTATTCACCTGATGATGGCCGCAAAATGGGCTTGCAGGGAATGATTAATGACATGCTGAAGCAATGCGATTTTCTGACAAGAACAAGCCTGAATGATGAAATCAAGGGAATCGTTAAACAGGATAAAAAAGCCATTGCTGCTGCCATAACGCTGGCTGAAAACCATCCAGAGCAGACCGAAAAATTCCTTCTGGAACTTAAAAAAATGAATGCGGGAAAAATAGTTCCTGTGATTGGTATTACTGGCACAGGTGGCGCAGGAAAATCATCCTTAATTGATGAGCTAGTCCGCCGCTTTTTAGTTGAAACCGATAAAAATATAGCAATCATTTCTGTTGATCCATCCAAGCGTAAAACAGGAGGCGCATTATTAGGCGACCGAATCCGGATGAACTCCATCAATAATTCTAGAGTTTACATGCGATCGCTGGCCACCAGACAAGCAAACCTTGCACTTTCAAAATATGTTCAGGAATCTATAGACATCTGTAAAGCTGCTGGATATGACCTGATTATTGTGGAAACATCTGGTATCGGGCAATCGGATACCGAGATCACTGAACACTCTGACGTAGCCTTATATGTAATGACTCCAGAATTTGGAGCGGCAACACAGCTTGAAAAGATAGACATGCTTGATTTCGCGGATTTAGTTGCCATAAACAAGTTTGACAAACGCGGTGCATTGGATGCGATCAGAGATGTGCGTAAACAATTCAAACGCAACCACCAGCTGTTTGACACCCCCGACGAAGATCTTCCTGTGATCGGAACCATGGCTTCCCAGTTCAATGACCCAGGAATGAACAAGCTATTTTCGGAATTAATGTCTTCCATTTTAAAGAAAACAGGCTTTGATTTCCATGCTAAAATGGAGATGAGCTCTCAGCAGTCAGAGAAAAGCTATATTATTCCACCCGACAGAACCCGCTATCTTGCGGAAATTGTTGAAGCAAGCGCTGAATATAATTCCTGGGTAAATAAACAATGTAAACTAGCTCAGCAACTCTTCCAAGTACATGGCACACTGGCTATTGCCACAGAACATAAAAAAGAAGATTCCATAAAATCGCTAAAGGAAATATATAATACGCTTGAACAAAACCTAGACCGAGAATGCAAACGGCTGCTGGAAGAATGGCCCGAAACTATTAAAAAATACAAGGCCGACAATTTCATTTATAAGGTACGCGATAAAGAGATCAAGCAATCTCTTTACACAGAATCATTATCAAAACTCCGCATTCCGAAGATCTCTCTGCCACGGTATGAAGCTTGGGGAGATATACTGAAATGGATCCTAACTGAAAATGTACCTGGAGAATTTCCATACGCTGCCGGTGTATTCCCACTGAAACGTGAAGGCGAAGACCCTACCCGCATGTTTGCGGGCGAAGGCGGTCCGGAAAGAACCAACAAACGTTTCCATTATGTGTCTTTGGACCAGCCAGCCCACCGTTTGTCAACCGCTTTCGATTCGGTTACGCTGTATGGAGAAGATCCGGATCTGCGCCCCGATATTTACGGTAAGATCGGTAATTCGGGTGTGAGCATTGCTACATTGGATGATGCCAAAAAATTATACAGCGGATTCGACCTTTGCCACCCTTCCACTTCCGTATCCATGACAATTAATGGTCCGGCGCCAATGCTACTTGGATTTTTCATGAATACAGCCATAGACCAGCAATGTGAAAAATACATTCTTGAAAATGGCCTGCAGGAAGAAATCAAAGCAAAGATCAATCAGATATTTAGGTCTAAAGGGATTTCTAAACCCAGCTATCAAGGAGAACTTCCTGAAGGAAATAATGGTCTTGGATTGATGCTCCTCGGACTTACCGGAGATCAGGTATTGCCAGCAGATGTGTATGCCAAAATAAAAGCATTTGCAATCGCCAATGTAAGAGGAACCGTACAGGCTGATATTTTAAAGGAAGACCAAGCACAAAATACCTGTATATTTTCAACGGAGTTCGCATTAAGAATGATGGGAGATATCCAGAAACACTTCATTGACAATCTGGTAAGAAACTTCTATTCAGTTTCAATTTCTGGCTATCATATTGCTGAAGCCGGTGCTAATCCAATTTCACAATTGGCATTTACACTGAGTAATGGTTTTACATTTGTTGAGTATTACCT
>NZ_JBIILQ010000106.1:0-8915 GCF_044232565.1 Daejeonella sp.
TTCTGCCTGATCGGCTTCCAACTTGAAGCTTTCAATTTGCTCGCCTTCGTTGTTAATAGCGTCCACAAGGTCTTTTTCTGCTTTCCAACGCGCTCTTAGCGAATCACGTTCGGTTGATAGGTTGGCAATTTCTTCGGAAAGCTCCTTAACTTTTTTCTCATCATTTTCTCTTTTAATAGCCTCGCGCTCAATCTCCAACTGCATAATTTTGCGATTTAGCTCATCCACAACCTCAGGAACAGAATCCATCTCTAAACGAAGCTTTGAAGCGGCTTCATCCATTAAATCTATAGCCTTATCGGGAAGGAAGCGATCTGAAATGTAGCGCTGGGAAAGTTCAACAGCGGCAATAATCGCTTCATCCTTTATTCTAACTTTATGGTGAGTTTCATAACGTTCTTTTAATCCTCTTAGGATTGAAATAGCATCCTGAGTATTTGGCTCATCGACTAACACTTTCTGGAAACGACGCTCCAGAGCTTTATCTTTTTCGAAGTATTTTTGATACTCGTTGAGGGTAGTGGCACCAATTGCTCGTAGCTCCCCACGGGCAAGTGCAGGTTTTAGGATGTTTGCCGCATCCATAGCACCTTCGCCTCCTCCAGCGCCTACAAGTGTGTGTATTTCATCAATGAATAGAATGATTTCCCCATCGCTTTGCGTAACTTCTTTAATTACCGCTTTCAAACGTTCTTCAAATTCGCCTTTGTATTTTGCGCCGGCAATCAATGCACCCATGTCTAGGGAAAAGACTGTTTTTGATTTTAGATTTTCAGGAACATCACCCTGTATCACCCGGAAAGCAATTCCTTCAGCTATGGCGGTCTTACCAACGCCAGGTTCACCAATTAAAATCGGATTGTTTTTTGTCCTGCGCGAAAGTATTTGAATTACACGTCTTATTTCTTCATCACGACCAATAACAGGGTCGAGCTTGCCAGATTCTGCATATTCATTGAGGTTGCGTGCATATTTATTCAACGCATTATATGTAGCTTCAGCATTCTGATCAGTAACCTTACTATTGCCTCTTAGCTCTTGAATGGCTTTTTTGAGATCCGACTCATTCATGCCGGCGTCTTTTAAGATAGAACTAACCTTGTCGCCTGTACTTAATAATCCCAGAAGCAGGTGCTCTACAGAAACAAATTCATCTTTAAATTCCTTTAAATAGGACAATCCTTTTTGTAAAGCTGAATTTGCACCCGATGAAAGATAAATTTCACTTCCGCTAACTTTTGGAAAGCTTTGTATTTGAGCATCAGTTACTTCTGTAATTCGATTAATGTTGATGTTCAGCTTTTTCAGTAAATAACTGATTACATTCTCATCAACAGTTAATAATCCTTTAAGCAGGTGTGCAGTTTCAATAGCTTGCTGCTGATTTCCGCTCGCTATTTCAGAAGCCTTTTGAACGGCTTCCTGTGCTTTGATGGTGAAGTTGTTTAAATTCATATGTTTATCTGTAAGCAAATTGGCTGCCATTTTTGCTTAGGCTTATCGGACTGCTATTTCGTCATATAAATTATTTTTTATATGACTAATTGTCTGGTTTTCAAAATTTTACAACAAATTTTGTCCATTGTTTTTGACAATCAAAGCTTAATAATGTTTGAAATTTGTTTAAAAACAAAAAACTCCTAAGTTTAGCTTAGGAGTTTTCTACTGAGATTTCTTTTTTCTTATGCCGAAAGGATAGTTTTTAAGGCATTTGTTTGGTGGTCAACGAGTTTTTGTAATGGGCCAACAACTATCATTTTCATCATCATGTTTAAATCCGCTGAAATGGCGTGCACTGCTTCCGTTTGGCCATTACCATGATCATTAAGCGTCCATTTGAGCTCTAGCGAAAATGGGACTTCCTCAGTCGGACTTGCAATAATTTCTTTATTCTCTGTAATTGAGGAGATTTTAATAGCAAGTTTGGCCATATTTTGAATGGTGAATCGTGCTTCTTCCTTTGTTGACGACCAGTTATAAATATTTTCGGGCATCAGCTGCTGATGATTATTTAGGTCGGATAAAAATTCAAAAACCTCATTAATTGGTTTATTGATCAACACCTTACTTTCAATGATAGTCATGTAATTATTTTTAGATTTATTGTCCCCAAGCCTCTGGGTTCTGGCGCCATTTTCTTAAAATATTTAGATCTTCAGCTGACACAAAATTATGTTCGGCAGCATATTCTATTAAGGCCGTATAATTGGATAAGGTTAAAAATCTGCATTTGGCGTTTTTGAAATTTTCATCTGCAGCATCAAAGCCATAATTGAAAATACCAACTAATCCGGCTACTTCGCAACCAGCTTCTCTTAGTGCATGTACAGCTTGAAGGCTACTTTTCCCCGTTGAAATAAGATCTTCCACAACAATAACACGCTGTCCTGGAGTAAATTCTCCTTCAATTAAGTTGCCTGTACCATGTTCTTTCGCTTTGGCACGAACATAAATAAAAGGTAAACCTAAATCTTGTGCAACTAAAACTCCTTGTGGAATTCCCGCTGTAGCTACTCCGGCAATAACCGAAACAGATCCGAATTCCTCCTGAATTAAGGAAGAAAGTTGCTGGCGAATGTATGTTCTAATGGATGGATGTGATAAAGTGATGCGGTTATCGCAGTATATAGGAGATTTCCAGCCAGAAGCCCATGTAAATGGATTGCTTGGTTGCAATTTAATTGCTTTAATTTGTAGCAGAAATTCTGCTACCTTCTGTTCAACTTCACTATTATTAATCATGGCACAAATTTATAAAATTTATATCAACGAAGCAGTTTTAATCATCACAGAATCTGTACCAAAAAATCTTTCTGATTATCAGGCACTTAATATAGCAGATTTTGATTTTGTTGATTTTTTTGCTCATGCCAGTGCGCTATCAAGCCCGAAAATATTTCTTGTTTTATCCCCACAGTTCAAGCCCATCTTCAAAAGTATTAAGCGCTCTATGATTTCAATAAAGGCAGCAGGTGGGATTGTTAGAAATGAGGAAAATGAGTGTTTATTTATCTTAAGGAATGGAAAATGGGACCTGCCAAAGGGAAAAATTGAAAAGGGTGAAGGCTCAAGAGCAGCTGCAATACGTGAGGTTGAAGAAGAATGTGGTATTAGGATAGAAAGTAGTGGTGAAAAGATATGTAATACCTATCATATTTATGTGATGAATGGGGCTAAAGTGATCAAAAAAACTGCTTGGTATTGGATGAAGTCAACTAAACGAGAAAAATTGATTCCACAATTGGAAGAAGGAATTACGGAAGTTCGCTGGTTATCTAAACTTGATTTATCTCTAGTTCAAGAAAATACCTACCCCTTAATTAAAGATTTGATAAAAATAATTTAGTGAATTTTAGAGTAAATCGACTGCCTCTTTGGGTATAAATTGCTTCACATCTCCGTTGTTACGCATGATATCACGTACAATGGTTGAACTGATTGAGGAATAGCCGGGCTTACTTACTATGAAAATGCTTTCTATATCAGGTGCAAGTGCATGATTCATTTGAGCGATCGCTTTTTCATATTCAAAATCCGAAACGGTGCGTATTCCTCTAATCATGTAATTAGCATTTATTTGCTTGCAAAATTCAACGGTTAGCCCCTCGTAAGTCTGCACATCTACCTTAGGCTCTTCCGCAAAAACAGCTCTTAAAATTTCTTTACGTTTCTTCAGACTCAAATATGCGGCCTTGGTACTGTTTAAGCCAATTCCAATTACAACCTTGTCAAATAAAGGTAATGAACGTTTTAATATATCAACATGTGCTTTAGTAACCGGATCAAAGGATCCTGGAAAAAGTGCGATTTTCATTGCTTTGTTTTTTTTATTTTATCAGTCAGCAAGATTGATTAATAGTATTGAAATTCCATATAAATTTAACTATTAATGGTGATATCTATATTAATTACTCCTTTTTTCCGAAAAAGCTGAAAGAGGAGGAGCCATATTTCCGCTGTTCAATAAATAAAGGATGATTGTCGATTTTTTTCATGCTTGGATGTTCAACAATTAAATACCCATCTGCCTTCAATAGTTCTTTCTCTAAAACTTTCGTTGCAATAAGGTTCATCTGCGGAAGGTCGTATGGAGGATCAGCAAAAATTAAGTCAAATTTCTCTGTTTCTAATTCCAAATATTTAAAAACATCCGATTTAATAGGTTTAATATTAGTTAGATCGTATTGTTTTATTAGTGATTTTAAAAAGTTAATACATCCAAAATCCCTATCTACTGAATATATTTCGGGAACACCGCGCGAAGCAAATTCCATCGTTATATTTCCGGTTCCGCTAAAAAGGTCTAAAACTTTCAACTTCTCAAAGTCAAACTGGTTGTACAGAATATTGAAAAGCGCTTCCTTAGCCTGGTCTGTGGTTGGTCTAACAGGAAGATTGGCAGGTGGATTTAAGCGTTGTCCTTTTAGTTTTCCACCTATTATTCGCATTGGTCGAGTGAAATTAGCGGGAAATAGCTATGTTTTAAAACCTCGTTAAATTTCTCGGGATGTTTTACAATTAACGAACTATCAGTAAATTGAATAGCATCAAAATATTTTTCTACTCGCTGAAAAGATTGATCATCCTTCACTACCTTTCCCGAAAGCATAACTGAACAATTTTGAACATCTATTCCAAGAGTTTCGATACAATTTAGAATGAAGTAGTTCAGTTCATCGGCATTTACACAATCGAAAATATTGTAAAATAATAAATTAGAATTTTCAAAATATGCTATTTGAATATGCTTTCCGTGAATATCAATAAAAAAGGATGCTTCATTTGATTGAAGGTAATATTTGGATATTCCTTGAATAAATGCATTTGCTTGGCTCAGAATAAGGGCTTCGCCAAAAATATTTTTTAGTGCAAGATGTAAATCTGAATTTATTTTAACAATATTTTGAATTTTTGCAGCAGGTATTGGCTTGCATAAAACGTCGGCTGCATCTGTATTTTCAATGAATTTGGAATATTCCAGTACATTACCTTCAGTAAATAATTCTTTGGGAATGAATGTAAACTGGTAGCTATCAAATGATATTTTTATTTTATTGAAAGGGTATTTAAATTCCTTTTCACATTCTGGCAGACTTTTTATTGCTTCGATCAAGCTGATAGGGCTCCAAGCAGCGTTTAATTCATATTCAACGAGTGCTTTAAGTTCGTCTCTAACTTTATCAAGGATTGCATATTGAATTGTTTCAAAGCCTAAATGTATGAATAGATCGCATTTAGCGGCATTTTGAGATTGAAACTCATCGTCAATTAAGTGCAGTAATTTGTTCATCGATAACAAAAGTATAGTTTCTCCACTATATTTTTTTAATTCTTTCAATTTGCTAATTATTTATTTGATTTCCATAGCATTCTTTCAAGAAATTTAAGTTAAGATTTTGCAATTTGCGTCAATGAATTTCCACAGTCTACTTGAGCAAAATTTCGGAAATATTCCTACCTTCCAACAGCGTGAAGTGTTTTCGTTATTGCAAAAATTTGTGCTTTCTAGCAATGTGGACTCCTGTTTTGTACTTAGGGGTTATGCGGGTACCGGGAAAACGACTTTAATTAGTGCCTTGGTAAAGGTTTTGCCTCAGGTAAAACTCAAATCGGTCTTGCTTGCGCCTACGGGTCGTGCAGCCAAAGTGATTAGCAATTATTCTGGCCGCAAGGCATTTACCATCCACAAAAAAATATACCGTAAAAAGGTAGCTGCTAGTCCGGATATGAACTTTGTACTCGGTGAAAACCTCATGGAGAACACTCTTTTTATTGTGGATGAGGCTTCCATGATTTCCGATTTGGCACATGATTATAGTCGCCGAAGCCTCTTACAAGACCTTGTAAGCTATGTTTACAACAGTAAAAACTGTAAACTGATGCTTGTTGGTGACACAGCACAACTTCCTCCTGTTGGCTCTGCTACAAGTCCCGCTCTAGAAAAAGATTTACTTAATGCACAGTTCGGTCTCGAAGTATTTAGCTATGAATTGACCGATGTGGTTAGGCAGGAAAAGCAATCGGGTATTCTTTTTAATGCGACTGAAATTCGGGAATTGATTCGTCAGGAAAAGCAAGTGTTTCCGAAGTTTAAAACTAAATCTTTTAAGGATATTTTTAGAATGACGGGGGAGCGTTTGGTAGAAGGTTTAAATTATGCCTACGATAAATATGGAATGGAGAATACCATTGTTATTTGTCGCTCAAACAAGAACGCTAATGCTTATAACCAAAATATTCGCAATCGTATTCTTTATCGTGAAGAGGAAATAACTGGTGGTGATCACATAATGATTGTTCGTAATAATTATTACTGGTTGAAACCAGAAGACTTAAGCGGCGATTTTATTGCAAATGGTGATATTGCTAAAATTAGAAAGGTTAGAAGGGTAGAAGAGCAATATGGTTTCCGTTTTGCGGAAGTTGTGATAGAGCTTCTCGACTATCCCGATCAAGAACCATTAAGTTGTAAGGTATTAATGGATACTCTGTATTGTGAAACGCCAAGCCTGTCGAATGCAGATAGTAAACGTTTGTATGAGGCAGTTTTGGAGGACTATATGCATATTGAGAATAAGAAATTACGAATGGAGGAATTGAAAAAAGATCCATATTATAATGCACTTCAAATAAAATTCGCCTTTGCTGTAACATGTCATAAGGCCCAAGGGGGGCAATGGCCTGCTGTTTTTATTGATCAGGGTTATCTTACGGATGAAATGCTCAATACAGAATTTTTAAGATGGCTTTATACCGGTGTAACCCGCTCTTCTTCAGAGTTATTTCTTGTAAACTTTAGCGATCAGTTTTTTGCTGAAAAAGCTCAATAATCTATTTCAAGAATAAAAATTTATTAATCCGGATTGTTTAATAAATAGATTTAATTCTTGGATAATGATATCAAACTTTATTTTTTCACAACTTTTGGATCGATGAATTCCCAATCTAAAATGTGGGGGTGAACATGTTCTCTTTTCACAATAGCCTTCATTTCTGCAATAATTTGTGGGTGTAAAGCAGCAATGTCAGTGGTCTCATTTCTATCTTTCCCCAGATCAAATAATTGCCATTCACCGTTTGGTTGCTTTCTTACATTCAGTTTAACACCCTTCCAATTACCGATTCTTACTGCTAATTGTCCGCCATTTTCCGGATATTCAAAATAAAGGAACCCGTGTTTTTGTTGATCTTTTGTTTTGCCCAAAAGTTCTGGGAGTAGCGAGATTCCATCGGTATTGGTGATTTTATTTCCAGTTATCTCGGCCAGGGTAGCCATGATGTCAAACTGGGCAGATACATGGTCACTTACTGAATTTGCTTTGATCTTTTTTGGCCACTTAGCAATAAAAGGCACCCTTATTCCACCTTCATAAAGGTCCATTTTTAATCCTCTTAATCCTGAAACACTATTAAAAAACTTGCTATCCACGCCCGCCGAAAAAGTGGCGCCATTATCACTTGAAAACATAATGATGGTATTATCTTCCAATCCCAATTCCTTCACCTTTCGCATTATAGCTCCAACCTGGTCATCCAGAAAAGTAATCATCGCTGCGTAGGTAGAAAGGGGGTATTTGCTCGGTGCATAACCATTTTCTCCATAATATGGCTTCTCATCAAACAGCCCTACATACTTTTTTACATACTCCTCGGGAGCTTGTAAAGCTAAGTGTGGCAATGGGTAGGGTAGGTATAAGTAGATAGGATTGTCTTTGTTTTTATCTAAAAAGCCTAGTGCTTTTTGAGTCATTTTTGCTGGTGCATAATCTTTCCCAATAAATTTATTAAAATCTGCGTCAGTAGCAGTTTTAGGGTCTATTTTGCCATGAACCATGAATGAATGATTATTTAAAGCATCCCACTTGTCATTTTCCCAAAGATGAGTAGGGTAAAAATTATGTGCTTGTTTTTGGTCGAGGTATCCATAGTAGTAGTCGAAACCATGTTTCAGAGGACTTCCAGTTGTATTGGTAACGCCCATACCCCATTTTCCTACCAGTGCAGTGCTATAACCTCTTTCTTTCAGCATTTTAGCTACAGTGTAAGCGCCTTCATGCATAGGCATTTGTCCGCCCTCCAAACTATCTGCAAAGCCACCTAGTTCATAATTCCCTCTAATATAGGAGTGTCCAGAATGCTTTCCAGTCATAAGTATGCTTCTTGATGGAGCGCAAACAGGAGCTCCGCTATAATGTTGCGTAAAGCGCATGCCCTCCTTAGCTAATTGATCAAGATTTGGTGTTTTTATTTTCGTTTGTCCATAGCTTCCCAATTCGCCATAGCCTAAATCATCCGCATAAATATAGATGATATTGGGTTTTGATGTCGCACGCTGTGCGATTGAAATAAATGGAATAGATAATAGTAATAGGATATTTCCAACTTTTAACACCCATTTTTTTAGATTTAAGCTATTCCACTCCATTTTTTTGTAATTAATTAAATTGTTCTAACGCAATATAAAAAATAAGATGTAATTTCTTCAATTGATTAAAAATTGCTTTTGGGCAATCTATCCTTGAGTTTTTTTATTACTTTGAAGCTAAATTAATGCATAAGTTTTTTATGAACAAGATTGGATCAATTCTGGTTTTAAGTTTTATGATATTATCTTTTCAGGCGACATATTCGCAAGGAAGCAAGAAAAATATCATTGTTTTTCTGGTGGATGATATGGGCTGGCAAGACAGTTCTGTGCCATTTTGGGATAAAAAAACGCCATTTAACGATCGCTATCGTACTCCCAATATGGAGCGATTGGCAAAAAGAGGCATGAAATTCAGTAATGCATATTCAAATCCTGTTTGTACACCTAGCAGGGTGAGTTTAGCTACCGGAATGAATGTGGCTAGGCATAGAATTACAAACTGGACCAATGTAAAAAAAGATACTCCCACTGATTATCCAGATAGTGT
>NZ_JBIILQ010000107.1:0-8880 GCF_044232565.1 Daejeonella sp.
GGAAACTGGCAAAGTGAAACCTTTTTCTAAGTTTGATGATGGTGGCGATTTAGTTGAAACTTCCTTTGTTGCTCAAGGTCTTATTTGCGTAAAGCAGTATTTTAAGAATGGAAATCGTGAGGAAAAAACACTCGCATCTTTAGCAGATGAGTTGTGGAAGGGTATCGATTTTGATTTTTATCGCAATGGCAAGAACGTTCTTTATTGGCATTGGAGCCCTCAATATCAATGGAAAATGAATTTCCCTGTTAAAGGGTTTAACGAATGCTTAATTATGTATGTGATGGCTGCTGCTTCGCCAACTCATGGAATCGACAAAAAAGTATACGATGAGGGATGGGCTATGAAGGGTGAAATAAAATCTCCCCGCTCCTATAAAGATATTTCCCTTCAATTTTTTCATCAGGGTGATGAGCCTTATGGCGGACCATTATTTTGGGCACATTACTCCTTCCTAGGTTTAAATCCAAATGGTTTAAAAGATGCTTATGGTGATTATGGATTGGAAGCCAAAAATCAAGCTTTAATTAATTACCAATGGTGTGTTGATAATCCTCTTGGGTACAAAGGTTATGGTCCTAATAGCTGGGGATTAACATCAAGTTATTCAATGCGTGGCTATGCAGGTCATGCTCCTCAAAAAGATAGAGATCTTGGCGTAATTTCCCCTACCGCTGCTATTTCCTCAATCGTTTATACTCCAGAACAGTCTATGGCTGCTATGCGCCACTGGTATGAAAATAAGAAAGATAAAGTTTGGGGCAAATTTGGTTTTTATGATGCTTTTAGTGAAACCGCTAATTGGTATGTTCCTAGATATTTGGGAATCGATAAAGGTCCAGAAGTAGTGATGATTGAAAATTACAGAAGTGGATTATTATGGAGATTATTTATGCAGGATGAAGACGTGCAATCTGGATTAAAAAAATTGGGTTTTGAGAGCCCCCATTTAAAAAACCAATAAAATGATGAAGTTCAGTCTGATTTTATTGGTTGCTTTCGCTTTTATAAGCCGCCAGATTTATGCTCAATTTAATTTTTATAGACACCCAAATAGTAATTAATGGTTGGTTTACGATACTAATTTATTGGATATGAAGTGCTTAACTATGGGTCAGTCTTATTATTTCAGTATCGAATCATTTTCATTAAATGTAATTCCAAAGGCAACAGATCCAAGAAGGGTTATTTGATAAATAAGATCTTCTCATCAAAATGTTAATTGGGAGAATCAAGAGCTTTGATAGTTCGATAATAAGGTTTTAAAGAGTAAAGTAAAAATTTTTAATAAATAATTGAGAGAGATAAAATGAGATCATTAAAGTACCTAATTGCAATTTCGGCATTCACAATTTTTACAGCAAGTGCTCAACAAAACCAAAATCTAAAAGGCAGTAATATAGCTCCGAAAAGCAAAATGGATGTTTTTCTGAATGAATTAATGTCTAAAATGACTGTTGAAGAAAAAATTGGGCAGTTAAATTTATTGACTGGCGGTGAGGCAATAACGGGTTCAACCGTAAATTCTGATTTAGAGAATAAAGTAAAGCGTGGTGAAGTGGGTGGTTTTTTTAGTTTAACAAGTCCGCAAAAAATCCGTAAAGCTCAGGCCCTCGCAGTAAATCATACGCGTTTAAAAATCCCCTTGATTTTTGGTTTAGATGTTATCCACGGCTATAAAACGACCTTTCCTATCCCATTGGGTATGTCGGCTACTTGGGATATGCCACTAATTGAAAAGAGTGCTCGAATTGCTGCTGAAGAAGCGTCAGCTGATGGTATTAACTGGACTTTCTCTCCTATGGTAGATATTTCTAGAGATCCACGTTGGGGTAGATTTTCTGAGGGAAGTGGTGAAGATCCATTTTTGGGTTCTGAAATTGCTAAAGCTATGGTAATTGGATACCAAGGCGATGATTTGGCAAAAATAAATACTTTAATGGCTTGTGTTAAACACTTTGCTCTTTATGGTGCCGGAGAAGCTGGAAGGGATTATAATACTGTAGACATGAGCAAAGTGCGTATGTACAATGAATATTTACCCCCATACAAGGCAGCAATTGATGCTGGGGCAGGTAGTGTCATGACATCCTTTAACGAAATTAATGGTATTCCTGCAACAGCAAATAAATGGCTCTTAGATGATCTTTTAAGAAAGGATTGGCAGTTTAAGGGACTAGTTGTTACAGATTATACTGGAATTAATGAAATGGTAGATCATGGATTCGGGGATTTAAATCAGGTTTCTGCTTTAGCGCTAAAGGCTGGTGTAGACATGGATATGGTTGGCGAAGGCTTCTTGCTTACACTTAAAAAATCCTTGGGAAATGGTTCGGTTTCAATCGATGATATTAATCGTGCTTGTCGCTTTGTTTTAGAAGCAAAGTATAAATTGGGCTTATTTGACGATCCATTTAAGTATTGCGATGAGGAACGTGCTAAAACAAAAATATATACAGTCGAAAACAGGAAGTTTGCTCGTGAAGCAGCCACAAAAAGTTTTGTCCTATTAAAAAATTCAAATAATACACTCCCCTTAAAAAAGACGGATAAAATAGCCTTAATCGGTCCGCTGGCCGATTCAAAAGTTAATATGCCGGGAACGTGGTCTGTCTCCACCGACTTAAGCAAGGCAATCTCGGTGAGAAAAGGCTTGGAAGATGCCTTGGGCAATCCTAGCAAATTGATTTATGCCTTGGGGTCTAATTTATTAGAAGATGCTACTTATCAAGAGCGTGCCACCATGTTTGGAAGGACAATCCCACGTGATAATCGTCCGGAAGCAGTACTAATTAAAGAGGCTCTTGATGCGGCTATGCAATCGGATGTTATTGTTGCAGCTCTTGGTGAAAGTTCTGAAATGAGTGGCGAAAGCTCTAGCCGCACAGATATCAAGATTCCAGAGGTTCAGCGCAGGCTACTGGAGGCTTTATTGGCTACGGGTAAGCCTGTAGTTTTACTCGTGTTTAATGGTCGACCGCTAGACCTTAGCTGGGAAAATAAGCATGTACCATCTATTCTCAATGTATGGTTTGCTGGCTCTGAAGCTGGTCATGCTATTGCAGATGTACTTTTTGGGGATGTTAACCCCTCTGGGAAATTATCAGCAACTTTCCCTCAAAATATCGGACAAATTCCAATTTTTTATAACCATAAAAATACTGGCCGTCCGCTTGCTGATGGCGAATGGTTTAAGAAGTTCCGCTCCAATTATTTAGATGTAAGCAATGAGCCTTTATATCCTTTTGGATATGGTATGAGCTATACTAGTTTCGAAATTTCAAATCCGGTTTTGAGTTCCAAAACAATGACTCCTTCATCAAGTATTCAGGTTTCTGTAAACTTAAAAAATACGGGTACATCAGATGGGGAAGAAGTTGTTCAGCTTTATATTCGCGATATGGTTGGCTCAATTACTCGCCCATTAAAGGAGTTAAAGGCCTTCCAAAAAATCTACTTGAAAGCTGGGGAATCTAAACAAGTGTTGTTTACCCTGACTGAGGAGAATTTAAAATTCTACAATTCAAATTTAGATTTTGTAGCCGAGCCAGGTGATTTTAAAGTTTTTGTAGGTAATAGTTCCGCAAATGTGAAGGAATCTAATTTTAATTTAAGCAAATAATAATGCTAGGAGAGATTATTTGTAGGTGATTTATTCAATTTTTTGGCTAATTTTCATCTATAATTAACAAAACGCAAAATGAAAAATTCCCTAATCCTATCACTCCTTCTTCTAAGTCAATTGAGCTATTCAAAATCTACTGATGATCGATATTATGAATTAAGAGTTTACTATTGTAATCCAGGGAAGCTGGATGCTTTAATCACGAGATTTAGAGATCATGCTGTGCCATTATTTAAAAAATATAATATCGAAGGATTGGGTTATTGGGTGCCAACAAAAAACTCAGACAATGCATTTTATTATTTGATGTCTTACCCAAATAAAGAGGCTAGAGATGCATCATGGCGAGATTTTGCTGCTGACCCGCTATGGAAAGAAGCTGCTAGAAAGTCGGAAGAGAATGGAAAATTGATTGCTAAAGCTGAAACTTACTTCTTAAAAACCACAGACTATAGTCCAAAATTCAAAGCATCAAAAGCAGGTGAACTCAACACTTATGAATTGCGCATCTATACCGCAAAGCCAGAAAAGTTGCCAAACCTTGAATCTCGTTTTAGAGATCATACCATGAAGATATTTAAGAATAATGGCATGAAAAATATCAATTATTTCACTACAATTGAAAGTGATCCTTCTGTGCAACCAAAGCTTCTTTATTTCCTTTCTCATAAAAATGAGGCTGCCGCAAAGTTATCATGGGAGAATTTCCGTAAAGATCCTGAATGGATAAAAGCCAGCACTGCATCAGAGGTAAATGGTAAGTTGGTAGAAAAAGTGGAAGCTGTTTATATGCAGGGAACAGATTTTTCGAAGTTAAAATAAGGGCTATTATTCTCGAGTTTTATTAAAAGGGCTCCAGCTTAGGAGCCCTTATTTTATTAAAGTGACTTTAATGAAATGCTGCTTTGAGCCTCAAAATCAATTAAAATAAAACCATTTTCAGATTTACCAATCTTCACTTTACCATTAATTTTTTGTTCAAATTTCTTAAATGGTGATTTAACTTTGAGTTGCCCACCTTTTTCTGAATAGATATTTAATGTCTCAACTCTGCCATTTTCTCTTTTAGCGCTTACCAAAAAGGCACCTTCTGCGCGCAGTGTATTAAATGAAACATTATCCCAACTAGCTGGAATTGCAGGAAAGATCTCCAGAAAACCAGCATGTGATTGAATGAGCATTTCTTGTAATCCGGAAGCAAAAGCAAAGTTTCCTTCCAAGGTAAATGGCCTATAATGAGCATCGGAATAGCCGGATTTAGTCTGATCACCATTTACGTGAAAGCTATTGCTAGAACAAAATGCTTTTGCAAAAATTGTTAAAGCATTTGCTGCACCTTCCCCATCTTTCGCTCTTGCTTTTAAATTCGCTAACCAGGAGTAGGAATATCCAACCCAACCCTTTGGTCCCGTGGTATCCAAAAGCTTGATACTGGCCCGAATGATATCTTTAGATACATCTGAATCTTCCCATTTGACTAATCCTAAAGGGTGGATAGACATCATATGTGAAAAATGACGATGCGAACTAGAATATGGATAGTCAGGTGCAACCATTAATTCTTTCTTTTCGGAAAGAGCCAATTCGGGTAATTGAGCATATATTTCTTTCCAATGTTTGGCTTCATCCTTTAAATTCAATTCATTGGCTAGCTCAGCCGCTATTTTAAAATTGAACTGCATTAGGGATAGATCGTAATTGGTTGTTTTGGTAAACCAGGCGCTACTATCATTGTCGTTAATCTCGGGACTAGAGCTGATAATAAGTTTTCTTTTTCCGGTTTCCGCATCTAAAACCGAAATCTGTTCCAAAAATTGGGCGGTCGATTTTATCCATGGATAGGCCTTCGTTTTTAGAAACTTTTTATCCATGCTATAGCGCCACTGCAGGTAATAATGCTGTGAAATCCAAGCCGAAACAGTTGGTGAAAGCGAATATTGAATCCATCCCCCCATTTCGGTACCATCTAGGGTAGTTACACCGGGTACAGCTATGCCTTCTTTCCCAAAGAATTGTTTGGTGTAGCGTTTGTAGTTTTCTTTATTGGACTCAAAGTGATTTAAATAACCCATTGCCTCCTCCAAGTGATTTGCACTATAGGATGGCCAATAACTGAGTTGAGTGTTTAAGTCGTGATGGAAATCTCCTTTCCAAGGGGGTATGCGGCCATTGTCGGCCGACCAAACAGCTTGTAAGGATATTGGTGGCGTATTTTCACGCGCGCTAGATCCAAATTTATATTGTTCCATCTCCCATTGATGCTGTAATGTTGGGTCTGGGATTTGCAAATTGGATTTAGCCCAAAAAGCTGACCACCAAGCTGAATGACTTTTTTTATGCTGTTCAAAACCAGATTTCAGCATTTCCTCCAAAGATTTTTGATTGATATTACTTTTGAAATTATCCGGATTACTGCGGATTGTCCAAATACCTTCTATCGTTTTTGCATCTACTTTTTTCCAAGAAACAATTACCTCATAAGAGAAATCACCCCAGCCCTTTTGTTTATAAATAATGGTATTATTTCCTTTAGTAAGGGTACCCTGCTCATAACCTAAGCGACCTAAATCATCACCTCCAACGGGGTCGCCACTAATTTTTACCGCATTTTGGTATGCTGGTGGAATTAATTCGACCTCGAAATCACTAGTCAGGTTTTCAAATTTGAACCATCCAATAGGTTTCTCGGCATGTACAAAAGAGCGTAAGCGAGTACCATTTTTCCAGCTAATTTCTGAAATGGCTTCGTCCAGATTTAATTGTGCATCCGCAAGCACTAGCCCCTTAGTAAATTTAAATTCTAATCCCGCCCCCGGAATTTTAGTGGGCGCCGGCTCCCTGTCATAAGGATGATCGAAATACTCTTGTACCGGTTTATAATTATTGTTTAGCCTTTGTTGTACAATCCATTGATAGCTAAATTCATCACGGTGGAGGCCCTTCATTGGTCTGCTATCCCATAAATCGGCGCGATCTAATGCAAATCGTAAAACATTATTCTTTTCCCAAATGAGTGTGCCTAACATACCATTACCCTGTGGTATCGCTTCATCCCACTGTTTGGGTAGGGGATTAAATGGATGAGTTTTTGTTTGTGCTGATGCGGTTGCAGATTTTATTAAAAAAATGAAAAGCACTAAAATCAAAATTCTTGTCGGCTTACTTTTTACATTCATGTACTTCTATTTTTTTGAACATATAAAATGGGATTTTATAATTTAGAGCTTTAATTTATGAACTCCAATTAGTTAAAATCCTTGAAATTTAATTCCTGAAAAACAATTCCCTCATAGGCCGACTTAATTCCAGCTTCATAAAAGCAAGCAAGATTTGAATTGGGAAGTATCACTAGGTTTGAATAAGCGGATGGCCCTTCATGTAGTACATTTTTTAGCTTCCATGTTTTACCCTTATCGTAAGAAATTCGAACGGTCATATTGCTTCTTGAATTACTACTTGCTGGGTTTGAGAAGGCTAGAAATGGTTTTCTACCTTTTTTATCATACCATATCATACTTGCCTGACAAATAGGTTCAATGAGGGCGAGGTCTGGTTTAAGCGCCGACCAAGTTTCACCGCCATTCTTACTACGGGAGGTTTGTCGTACGCGCAAGGAATTATAATTCCGCATGTTTAATAAGAGCTCTCCAGAAGGAAATTCAACTATGGTGCATTCGTTCACTTGATCGGTGGGAGTGCTGCCACCAAGCCTCCAAGTAAAGCCGCCATCATCTGAGTGGATGGTATGGGAATAATATTTCTTTGTATCGGCTTCAATATGATCGCTAGGAATAACAAGGCGGCCATTATATTTCTTAGAATTTAACTGAATCCCATTTACCGGTCCGGTGGCATACCAAGTCCAGTTAGGTTTTTTAACATCTGTTGTAATTTCCGTAGGTTCCGACCAAATTTTTCCATCATCAGTCGAGTTCATGACAAAAATTCTACGTGTGTCTTTACTTTTACCATCGATAATCATTTGCTCACTATCGCTACCAAGATTCCAAGTTGAAAGTAAAATAATGCGACCCGTTTTACGATCCACCACAGGGGCTGGGTTTCCACAAGTATTATCAGCATCATCCCATACAATCTGCATTTCCGACCAGCTTAATCCATTGTCTGATGATCTTTTAAGCACTAAATCAATATCTCCCTTATCGCTTGCACCGTTTTTTCTTGCTTCGGCGAATGCTAATAAAGTACCATTATTTGTACTAACAATTGCAGGGATGCGGAAAGATTTATAGCCATTTTCTCCACTTTTGTAAATGAAGTTAAGATCTTTTGCTTGGATGCACAGGGGGAGCATACTGATGAAGAGGATGACTTGGGGAATTATTTTTTTCATTTAGAATCTTGTTTGATTGCAAACTATCAAAAAGCACTAATTAGGTTGTATAATAAATGTTACAATATAATCGTTAACTTTAAGAAAATTAAATAATCAAGGATGAAAAGGGTGTTTTTTTTAACATTCATGTCAATTTATTTATTGGGCAATGTTGAATTCGCCCAGTTATTAAGGTTGCCCATGATTTTCGTTCATTACAAAAATCATCTTGCTGATAATGAAAAATTAGATTTTGTTTATTTTTTAAGTTCACATTATGATGAGGTAGGCGACGGTATTGTTTCTGATAATCAAGAAGAGGATCAAATGCCATTTATGCAGGTTAATAATCATAGAACCACCATCTGTTTTGTGAGTTTTTTAAAATTAAAAATTGCATCGCCTTTAGTAAAAATTTCGAAAACGAATTACTCCACCTTTACACTGCCTTACATCCCAGATGTGCATTCACATTCTTTATTAAGACCTCCAATTATTAGTAGTTAAATTTTTCTATTTCACCTTACTAATTTTTACCTATCATAGGTATTTACACAACTGAAGGCATTTTTGTCGAAAATAATATTTTATGAAAAATTTTTCAATTAACTCCTTACTAATTGTAGGGATAGTGCTTGCTTTTACAGCTTGTAAGCATGAGGTTCCAGCTATTTCCGAGATTGACACTGTGCCACCGGCTATTTCTATCGCTTGCAGCACAGATTCAGTATATTTTGTTAATACCATTAAGCCACTTCTTATATCAAACTGTGCTATGGCTGGTTGTCATGATGCCATAACCCGAGAAGAGGGAATTAATCTTACTTCTTATAATGGAGTTATGAGAGAGGTTGTGGCAGGTAATGCTGCTAAAAGTAGTTTATATAAATCTATGGTTCGAACAGATAGGGATCGTATG
>NZ_JBIILQ010000108.1:0-8833 GCF_044232565.1 Daejeonella sp.
TTTAGCTGTCAATTAATTTTCTAATAAATGAACTTTTCATTAAAATTAAGGCTAAATGTCCGTTCAATCGGAAAAATGACCGCTCAATAAATTTATTTGAAACTAATGCTAGACTAGTCTAAATTGATTGAAATAAATTCGAATATGATGAGAAAAACTCCATTCTTGATTTCCATTGTTTTTATCAGCCTAACCATTACTTCATGGGGATTTTTTGCCCATCAGAAGATTAATAGATTAGCGGTATTTACCTTGCCAACTGAGATGATCCGTTTTTACAAAAACAATATTTTATTTATTGCAGAACATGCGGTAGACCCTGATAAACGTCGTTATGCAGATACTGCAGAAGCATCCCGACATTTTATTGATGCCGATCGCTATGGCAAAAACCCCTTTGATAGCATCCCTAAAAAATGGAAAGATGCAGAGGCTAAATATGGAATCAAAACACTACAGGAGAACGGAATAGTGCCTTGGCAGATTGAAAGAACATATTATTCCTTAGTAAAGGCTTTCCAATTGCGTGATTCCATTCGAATATTAAGATCTTCTGCCGATCTTGGGCACTATATTTCGGATGCACATGTTCCACTTCATACCACTGAAAATTATAATGGGCAGCTTAGCGGACAAATAGGTATACATGGTTTCTGGGAAAGTAGATTGCCTGAATTATTTTCATCAAACTATGATTTTATGGTTGGCAGAGCACTATACATTGATAATCCTTTGGAATCAGCCTGGGAAATTGTAAAGAAATCACACTCCTACCTTGATTCTGTTTTGATAATAGAAGCAAGGCTGAGTAAAAAAATACCATCCGATCGAAAATTCAGTTATAGCGAGCGCAATGGTCGTGTAGAAAGACAATATTCAGAACAATTTTCTGCTGCCTATCACAAATCACTAAATAATATGGTAGAAAAGCGCATGCAGGCGTCTATTTTAATGACAGGGAGCTATTGGTATAGCGCCTGGGTAGATGCAGGCCAGCCAAAATTGAATAATTTTATAAGTAGCAAATTAAGTGCTGATGAAAAAAGAAAGCAGCAAAAAGAAGCAGACCTCTATAAAAAGGGAATAATTATTGGCAGAGAAGACAACTAAGAATTCTCCTCCCCCATCGATTTTTTAGCTTTAATAGCCGCAATAATTGCAGGCAATAGCGTTAATACAATAATGACTAACATTACATAAGTGAAATTATTCTTTATTATGGGAATATTGCCAAATATAAAGCCTATACCCAAAAAGCTCACAATCCACAAAACACCTCCTACTACATTATAATAAGTAAAATGAATAAACTTCATTTTTCCAATCCCAGCAACAAATGGTGCAAACGTTCTAAAAATCGGCATAAAACGACTGAATATTAACATGTTACCTCCCTTTTTATTGAAGTAATCTTTAGTTTTATTATAATATTCAACCTTAAGTATTCGATTTTCAGGCTTAAAAACTTTGGGACCCAAAAAACTACCCAAGAAGTAATTAACTGTATTACCACTAATACCCGCAGCAATAAGCAATAAACCCATAATGTAAATATTCAAACCGGTGTCTCCCTTTGCAATTAATGCGCCTACAGCAAATAACAAAGAATCGCCTGGCAGAAATGGGGTAACTACAAAACCCGTCTCAGCAAAAATTACAAGGAATATAATTAGATAAGTCCACGTTCGGTAATCTCTAACGATTTGAACGAGGTATTGATCAATATGTAAAAGAGAATCGATGATATTACTTAAAGTTTCCAAATCTTAGTATTAAAAATGTAAAAGAAATTCAAATAAAAATTATTTGAGCAGGTAATTGTTTAGTGATGTAGGCTTAAGACTTAGACTTATATTTCTCTCTAATTACTTCAATAACCGGTGGAAGAACAGAAAGAATGATGATGCCAAAAATGACATAAGTGAAATTATTCTTGATAATTGGGAGACCACCAAAAAAATAACCTATAAATAAAAAGGATGTTACCCAAAATATAGCACCAGAAACATTATAGAGGGCAAATCGGGAATAGCTCATTGTACCTATTCCTGCAACGAAAGGAGCAAAAGTGCGGATAATTGGAACAAAACGGGCATAAATAATAGTTTTCCCGCCATGTTTTTCATAAAAAGCCTGCGTTTTATCGAGGTATTCCTTTTTGAGTAATTTATACTTGCCACTAAAGGCTATCGGACCAACATAATTACCGATATGATAGTTGACAAGATCGCCTGAAATTGCTGCAATAATCAGCAAAATGCACATTAAAAAAATATTTAACCCACTATCTGGATTTGCAATGATTGCACCAGCGGCAAAGAGCAAGGAATCTCCAGGTAAAAATGGAGTAACAACAAAACCTGTTTCAGCAAAAATTATTAGAAATAAAATCAAATAGGTCCAGGTACGATATTCCTGAACAATTTCTATTAAGTGTTTATCTATATGAAGAATAAAATCTAAAAGTTGCTGTAAAAGTTCCAAGGTGATTGTTAAATATGGTACAAAAGTAGAAAATTTGGAGGATAATGACCTCATTTTCTATTTAAATTGCTTAACAATGATGGATGGAATTAAAAACTAGAAAATAGAGCTAATTTGTATCCTTAAAATCAAAGGAAAAAATCTAGAAAAAAAAATACTATTTGTCCCAATAGTTAAATAGCCCAGCAAATTGCCAGGCTATTTAAATTATAAATAAGGGTAATTAATTAAGAGTATGTATTTAACATCACAGGCATCACTAGCATCAATACGTCTTCCGCATCGTCATGTGTTTGTGGCATTAATAATCCGGCACGGTTAGGACTGCTCATTTCAAGCAAAACTTCTTCACCGCTAAGGTTATTTAACATTTCAATTAAGAACTTGGCATTGAATCCAATTTCCATATCCTCACCTTCATACTGACAAGTTAATCGTTCATGAGCTTCATTTGAGAAATCAACATCCTCAGAAGATATATTCAACTCACTACCTGTAATTTTCAAACGTACTTGATGGGTTGTTTTGTTTGCAAATATCACCACACGACGAAGACAATTCAAAAATAGTGCTCTATCCAAAACTAATTTATTTGGGTTATTTGTTGGAATAACTGCCTCATAATCAGGGTAACGCTCATCAATTAATCTACAAATCAAGTTAATATTACCAAACCTGAAGAAAGCACTCGTGCTATTGTATTCAACAGCCACACTCAAATCATCAGATGGAAGTGAAGCTTTTAATAAAGTCAGGGCTTTTTTAGGCAGGATGAAATTTGCTGGAGCTTCAGATTTTGTATCTAAACGGCGGTATCTTACCAGTTTATGTGCATCTGTAGCTACGAAGGTTATGTGCTGCGGACTTAGCTGACAGTAAACACCTGTCATTGCTGGACGTAATTCATCACTGCTAACTGCAAATAAAGTTTTATTAATTGCTTCCGACAAAACTGATGCAGGCATTGATACCGATGAAGGATTTTCAACTACTGGGATTTTAGGGAAGTCTTCGCCATTTTCACCGCTAAGCTTATACTTTCCATCACCAGCATTAATCTCAATAGCAAATGTTTTATCATCCACAGAAAAAGAAATAGGCTGATCAGGCAAGGTTTTAAGTGTTTCTAAAAGAATTTTAGATGGAATAGCCACCTTGCCATCTTCTTTGGACTCAACAGCAAGAGATGTGGTCATGCTGGTCTGCAAATCGGTGGCAGAAACCGTTAGTACACCATCCTTAATTTCAAACAAGAAATTTTCTAGAATTGGTAATACCGTACTGCTGCTCGAAGCACCGTTAACAGCCTGTAGCTGCTTTAATAATGTGGAAGTTGAAACTATAAATCTCATATACAAATATCTGAAAAACAATAATAGTAAAGCTTTTTGGTTTTCCCAATCAGCTTAATTCACCTTCAATAAATAAAGATTGTGAATTTATACCGTTCAAAAATAAACAATTTAACGTGTATACTTTCTAATACGATAGTAATGTTGAAAAATACCAGCTAAAAATATAACAAATAATGGTAAAGCTATATTAATTATCTGCCAAAAAGTTTTTTCTTGCCTTATTCTTGCTCGATCAAGTAGTCTTAATTTTATTTCCTTGTTTCTAAGGCCGATAATCCCTGAATCATCCACTAGATAATCCACAGTATTAAGCAAAAAGCTTTTATTAGCAAATTGCTGATCTGGCGTAAACCGATCAAAACCTAGTGGATAAGGCGAGCCATCACTATTATTGACCTGATTTTTAAAAAAATCGCCATCTGCAAGCACCATCATTTTAGCGGGTTTGGCCTTTCCAGGAATTGTAATATTACCTGGAATTCCTTCTGGAATAGGTCGATTCTTGAAGTTTGACGGAAATTCTCCTTCTAAAAGAACACCTACAGGCATTGGCGCATTTTGAAATAATGCTGGATCAGGCTCTTGCTCAACCATTTGCAGAGAAAGCACCGTAGGGGTTTTCACGGTACGGCTAAAAGGTGATGAAGCAAGAATAACTTCAGCACGCACATTTTTTACAGCTATTAAATCAATTGTACTCGAAAATTCGGATTTTATCCCATCTAAATTTTTAACAATAGGATGAGTAGAAACTGGAACAAAAATGGGGTAAAATAACCATGGCAATAGCTCAATTTGTGATTGCCCACCAACTGCCCCTACATTTAAGGGTATTTGAGCCGCATTCATGTCTGCAATCAGATCATAATTTAATCGAACACCATATTTAAATAAGATATCATCCAAGCCCAGCTTTTTAGGAAAGGCAAGCTGCTCTCCCGCTCCACGTAAACTATCTAGCTCCGCACTCACCTGATCAATCGACCAAATTAAGCTCCCACCATTTCTAACAAAATAATCGATTTTAAACTTTTCAGCTTCAGAAAAAGCTGTTTCAGGCTTAGCAATAATCAACACTTTTAGTTGGTCTAATCCCTCAACAGGAATAGTTTGCAAATCAACCCTACCCACTTCATATGAATCACCTAGAGATTGAATCGCATCATTTAGCTGTAAATCATTTAGTTCGCCATGCCCCTCGGTAAAGCCAATGCGGATGGATCCACCAACGCTCAGCTTCTTAATTGCACTAGCAAAGGCATATTCTAGATTTTGTATAGAATTGTTTAAAACCTCTTCGGGACTAACACCTGCCTTGGTTTGCAATAGTTTTACAGGAACCTGAAGCCCCTTATAAGTGATTAAAGCAAGTGGATAAATCATTTTTTGAGACATCCCATCTTCAGTTTTTACACTTAGTTGAGTGGGTTCAATACCCATTTCCAATAATCGCTGATAAGCTTCCTCCTGAGATTTTTGATCGCCGGACAAAGGAATGACGAAGTCAAAGTGAAGGTTTTTACCGGCATAAGAATCGAAATCCCGTAAAAGGTCTTCTGTACTATTCCTCAAGCGCTTAAAGCCGGCAGGGAATTCGCCCTCCAGATAAACCGTAATTTGTACCGGCTCCTTTAAACTTGTTAATATACTTTTAGTAAGTGGCGAAAGTGTATAACGCTTTTCGGCGGTAAAGTCGAAGCGCGTAAAAAAATTAGATGACACACTATTAAACAAGACTATTGCAATAATAAATAGCGCAAGATTACGCAAATCTTTTTTTCTTTGATTTACCATTTCCTGCTCCCCAATTTAGTTTTGGTAAATACTAAAAACAGTGTAGAAAAGCTCAAAAAATAGATAAGATCGCGGCTATCTAGAACACCCCTACTCAAAGATTGATAATGCTCATTGATGCCAAAAGCAGTTAAAACACTTGCAATACCTTGCAAAGAGATAATGGAACTGATAGAATCAAAGCCACTGAAAGAAAAATAGCTGAGTACAACAGCTAGTGTGAAAGCAATAATCTGGTTTTTTCCTAATGAAGATGTAAATAAGCCAATAGCTGTAAATGCCGATGCCAATAAAACCAAACCAATATAAGATCCAATTACAGCGCCAGTATCTATATTTCCTTTTGTAATTCCTAATTGATAAACACTGAAATAATAAATGAGCGTAGGAATGAGCGTAATAATCGCGATCGCCAAACAGGCAAAGAATTTACCCAAAACAATATCCCAATCACTTAATGGTCGAGTAGCGAGGAGCTCAAATGTTCCATCTTTCTTTTCCTCGGCCAAAGAGCGCATGCTGATGGCAGGAATTAAAAAGATAAATAAATAAGGAGCGATATTGAAAAAACTATCTAAACCCGCATAGCCATAATCCAAAATACTTGATTCAGGAAAAACCCAAAGAAATAGTCCGCAAACCAGCAAAAAAGCCGCCATCGTCATATAGGCAACCATTGAGGTGAAAAAACCGCTTAATTCTTTAAAAAAGATACTAATCACTTATGAATAATTTATTTGTAAAATTCTTTAAAATAGTGTATATTATTGGTCATTTGATGCCGTAAGATGAATAAAAATATCTTCAAGGCTTTTATTTCCATGATTCTTTCTTAAATCCCCTAAATTATCATCCGCAACGATTTTACCCTGATTGATAATGATTACCTGCTCACAAATTGCCTCTACCTCCTGCATAATGTGGGTCGATAAAATTACTGTTTTGGTTTTGGCAAGATCCTTAATTAATGCCCTGATGGTTATTACCTGATTGGGGTCCAGTCCAGAGGTAGGCTCATCTAAAATCAGCACCTTAGGATCTGCAAATATCGCCTGAGCAAGTCCCGCACGCTGGCGATAACCCTTAGACAAAGCCCCTAATTTCTTATTCTGCTCATTACCCAATCCGCAGAGTTCAATCACTTCAGCAATTCGTTTTTCTGTCTGATTAATCTGATGAATAGCTCCAATAAAAGCAAGCGATTCTCTTACATACATATCCAAGTAAAGCGGATTATGCTCGGGAAGGTAACCGATGTTTCGGCGCACTTCCATTGAATCTGAACTCACATCAAAGCCACAAACACGAGCAGTACCGGAAGTCTGAGGAATAAAACAGGTCAGAATCTTCATAGTAGTAGATTTACCTGCCCCATTGGGTCCCAAAAAACCTAAAACACTGCCCGGAAAGGCGTTGAATGTAATTCCATCAATTGCCTTTTGACTACCATAAATTTTACAGAGATCTTTTACTTCAATGCTCATGTGGCAAAGTTAATAATTAATAATAATAATAGATTTTTAAGCCTATGGCTTAAACTAATAAACTCAGCAATTAATAAAGAGTTAAAAAAAAGAAGCTTCATACTCGCAGAACATAAAAATATCCTATAAAATTAATTTCCTATACTATCTTTGCATTGTTATGAGCAAAAACAACGACGAACTTTTTAAGAATGTAGTTTCCCACACAAAGGAATATGGTTTTGTATTCCAGTCGAGTGAAATATATGATGGTTTAAGTGCTGTATATGATTATGGGCAGCTTGGATCAGAGCTAAAAAATAATATCAAGACTTATTGGTGGAAGAGCATGGTGCAGATGAACGAAAATATCGTTGGCATCGACTCCGCAATATTTATGCATCCTAAAATTTGGAAAGCCAGCGGCCATGTGGATGGTTTCGCTGATCCAATGATTGATAATAAAGATTCGAAAAAACGTTATCGTGCCGACAATCTAATTGAAGATAAAATAGCACGTTATATTAAAGACGGCAAATCAGAGAAAGCAGAAAAATTACAAGCTGCAATGGATGAAGCGCTAGAAGCTGATAATTTACCGGCATTAAAAGAATTAATTGATCAGCATGAAATTGTTTGTCCTATTTCTGGAACCAGAAACTGGACCGATGTAAGACAGTTTAACCTGATGTTTTCTACGCAAATGGGCGCTATGGCCGAAGGTGCTGACGAGGTTTATCTCCGACCTGAGACCGCACAAGGCATATTTGTAAATTTCCTAAATGTACAAAAATCAGGAAGAATGCGCATCCCTTTCGGGATTGCACAAATTGGTAAAGCGTTCCGTAATGAGGTTATTGCACGTCAGTTTATCATGCGTATGCGTGAGTTCGAACAGATGGAAATGCAGTTTTTTGTAAAACCTGGAACCGAGATGGAATGGTATAACCATTGGAAAGAATCAAGATTGAAATGGCATCTAGCTATCGGTACGCCGCAAGAAAAATACCGTTTCCACGACCATGTAAAATTAGCCCATTATGCCAATGCGGCGGTCGATATTGAATTTGAATTCCCATTCGGATTTAAAGAAGTGGAAGGAATTCACAGCCGTACGGATTTTGATTTAAGCCAGCACGAGAAATTCTCAAACAAGAAACTACAATATTTCGACACAGTAGAGAATAAAAATTATGTTCCTTATGTAATTGAAACCTCCATCGGCCTTGATAGAATGTTCCTTCTAACACTTTGCAATGCCTTTGAGGAGCAGGATTTAAGTACTGAAGAAAAACAAGATTCAAGAACAGTATTACACCTACATCCATGCTTAGCCCCAGTAAAAGCTGCAGTATTTCCATTAACTAAAAAAGATGGTTTGCCTGAAAAAGCACGTGAAATAATGGACCTTTTGAAGCTAGATTTCAACTTACAGTATGATGAGAAAGATTCGATAGGAAAAAGATACCGCCGGCAAGATGCGATTGGTACACCAATTTGTATCACCGTTGATCATCAAACATTAGAAGATAATACGGTTACCATCCGACATAGAGATAGCATGGAGCAAGAACGCGTAAATGCAAGTGATCTAGAGGCTATTATCGGGAAATTGGTGAGCTGGAAAAACTTATTATCCTAAAAATAATGTATGAACTGGTACAGCGATAGGGCTGACCAGAGAGGAATGTGCTACAGTTGCACCATCCTCCAGCGGCCAATAGAACTTATTAGGCA
>NZ_JBIILQ010000313.1:0-2608 GCF_044232565.1 Daejeonella sp.
TTTAAAACAATTTCGCGTTTATGGAGCAAATTGGTGTCAAATTCGGAGAGATGAATTGAGCCAGTAGTGGCAACCTTCAAGTCTAACATCTGGTTAAAATCGCAATCATATAGATAACCATCCCAAGCAACCGAAATAGTATTGCGACACATTAGATTTTGTACTGCTGCTGGGTTAAATGCAGCAATCAGTTTATCCATATAATTCTCATAATTATTAGTGCTTAACAAGTAGTCTAAATAGCGACTTATAGGCATGTTTGTTATCACATAAAGCTGGTTAAACACTATATTATATCTTGATGCTAATTCAATTTTATATTCTTTTTCTAATGCCGTTTGGGAAGGTGGAAGGAATGCTCCTGCCGGATTATATACTAAATTTAGTAACAAACCACTTCCCTCCTTACCATAACCTATTAAATTTAGCATTTGCAGGGCTTTAATTGAATCTTCAAAAACACCATCTCCTCTTTGTCGGTCGGTACGGTCTTGCGTAAAACTTGGCAATGAGGAAACGACTTCTATATGATGTTTTTTAAAGAATTCAGGTAAATCATGAAAGCGCTTATTAGCCAGTATGATAGTTAAATTACAGCGTACAATGATGTGTTTGCCAATTTTACTTAGCTCCTCAACAAACCAACGAAAGTCAGGATTTAATTCGGGGGCTCCTCCGGTTAGATCAACCGTTTTAATGCTTGATTTTTTTAATATTTGAAGACATAATTCCATGGTCGCCCTTGTCATTATTTCCTTTCTATCGGGACCAGCATCTACATGGCAATGCTTGCATGTTTGATTGCACATTTTACCCATATTAATCTGAAAAATCTCAATTCCGGAAGATTTTAATGGAAACATGCCTTGCTCAACCAGCTTTCCTCTAAATGTAGGATGTGAATGATTCCCCTCAAGCAAAGCAATTTGATTTTGAGAATCTGAAAGCGGATGGTTTAAAACTTTGAGCGATTTAATCATGTGGGCTTACATACTTATTTCTTTAACCTTATTCATCATTTGAACGCCATGTACAAGCACTGCACCGCCTTTAATTGCAGAGGCTACATGAACAGCTTCCATCATTTGACCCTCGCTGTAACCTTTTTCAAAGGCATCGCTACTATAAGCATCAATACAATATGGGCATTGAACTGCATGGGCAACTGCCAGTGCGATTAATGATTTTTCTTTAGCCGTTAAATGACCATCCTTAAATACTTCTCCATAATAAGAGAAGAATTTATCCGCTAAATCCTTTTGATATTCAGCAATATTCCCAAATTTATTAAGGTCTTTCGCATTATAATAATGATTTTCCATGCTATTTTAATTTAAAGGGCAAGATAGAGGTTTAAAATGGAAAGGTAAAAGCAAGATTTGAAGGGGATTAGATTATAATTAATTGAGGATAGTTGTGCCAGCTACAAGACCATAGTATATAAATTATACTGTCCATAGGTTTTACGCCGATTGCAAAAACTATTTCTTTACAGATTATTGTTGTTGTAAAGTTTCGAAAACAATTAATCTTTTTGACTCATTATAAAAGCATCCATATTCATCTCTGGATGGTATCGTACATACTGGAGCCCTGAATAGAGTTGACCGGTTTCTAATTGTTATGATCTTTATTACATTTCTTGACCTGTTGCTCACAAAAAACTACCCTCTCATCACGCCAATATTTCCACCATTAAATCCTGGGAATAATGCCTGATTTTTATTAGATATCATCAGATGTTTTTCAGCAACTTCCGAAAAAACACTTCTAAAATCTGTGGTAACTGCTAAATCACGGCCATCTTCCAGATTTTCTATGGCTAGGGGCGCCATTTTACCATGAACCAAGCCGCCACGAACATCATTACCAAGAATAAAATTACAGGAAGCACGTCCATGATCTGTTCCACCCGTTCCATTTTGCTTCACCGTTCTACCAAATTCGGTCATCGTCATCACTGTTAAATCGTCTTGATATTGAGCCATATCGGTCCAGAATGCCATGATACTGAGACTCAAATCATTCACATTTCTAGCAAATACCCCATTTTCAGCGCCTTGATTAAAATGTGTGTCCCAACCACCGGATTCGGCAAACGCAAGTTCTAAACCTACATCCATTTTAATTAACTGTGCAATCTGTTTTAATGAATTAGCTAGAGGGCTGTTAGGATAGATCGCATTATTTGCAGGTTTATAATTCTTCGTATCTACCGATTTTAACATTTTTATGGCCTCAAAACTCTCCTTTCCTGTAGATTTTAACAATCCAGGGGAAGCTTGATCATATAATTCTTCAAAACTTTGCGATACCCGATTGGTATTCATCTGATTAGCACGAAGTTGAATATTGAAATCCTGAAGGTTATTGATTGACAATGTTGGTATTTCTCCATAAAACGACCGAGGCATCGAATTTGTCATGCTAACAGCCTGAAATGGCGTCGCTTCATGTCCTAAAAGTCCCGCAGCTCGATTTAGCCAACCACTCGCAGTACCCTTGTTAAAGGGTGTACCCGATTCCATATAGTCCTGTGCATCAAAGTGGGAGCGGGTATTATTGGGAGATCCCATACCATGAACTATGGCCAAACGGTTTTCTCTAA
>NZ_JBIILQ010000304.1:0-2595 GCF_044232565.1 Daejeonella sp.
TAAAAATTATGTAACTAAAACAGAACTGGCCCTAATTGATATACTCGCTCACAATGATTGGAAACGTCCGATTTACTTTGCCATAACTGTCCCGGAGGATAATTATATGGGCCTAGGCGACTACCTATACAATGAAGGATTTGCCTATCGCCTGTTACCGCTAAACAAGATTCCTGTTAATCCTGAAGGTGAGAAAGCTGAACTGACCAATACCAATCAAATGTTCCAAAATATGATGACGAAGTTCAAATGGGGAAACATGAAAAATGCCACCTATCTTGATCCTGAATCAGTAAGAATGAGCTTTACCATCATTAATCACTTCAATATTTTAGCCGAAAACCTTTATCGCGAAGGGCGTTTAAATGAAGCAAAACAAGCTTTATTAAAATGTTTGGAGGTAGTGCCCGACAAAAACCACTCCCTGAATTTTACCATACGTAAATTTTACATGGCCGACCTGCTTTATAAATTGAAAGAACCTAAAAAAGCGAATGAATTGGTTTCAAATACTGCCGATTATATCGAAGATCAGCTAAACTATATTTCCGCCATTGCGCAAACAAAAGAAAACCTAAATACACGCGATATACAGCTTGGCGTCTATGTAATGACAGAACTTGCTAAGCTTACCGAACAAAACAATGAAAAAGAGCTCAACAAAAAATTACAAGACAGATTAAAAGCCATCGAATCAAAATTTGTAGGAGCTGGTCAATAAAAAGCCATTCCTCTGATACAGGATTAATAAATTTTTCTAAAAGCAACAAGAATTCTTGTTGCTTTTTTTATGCACTCATTTTCTCTTGATTAAATTAAGCCAAACATAAATTGCATCACCAGCAATAAATGCAGTGGATTGACTTGAAGGGCTCAACACCTATCAGAATAAATTCGGTACTCCCTTAATTGAAAAGTTGCGAACCGATCTCGTGAAAAATCAAAATTGAAGGCTTTATTGATAGCCAGAGTGTATGGATTACACAAAAAAAAAACACGACTCCACAAAAAATCCCGAATCCTGTTTTTAAACAAGATTCGGGATTTCAAAAGACTTTAAGGGTTTAGGTGCTAGGATTCTACAACTACTCCCATAGAACAGAACTTTTCAATCCGATTTGCTATAACCTGATCGATATCTTGTGACAAAAGCAATTTTAAATCTTCTGTAATCTTAGTTTGTATCGTTTTAGCCATTTCTTCCGGATCATGGTGAGCACCACCAAGAGGCTCCTTAATTATCCCGTCAATGAGCCTATTTTTATACATATCATCTGCGGTCAATTTCAAACAATCCGCAGCTTTTTCCTTGAAATCCCAACTTCTCCATAAAATAGAAGAACAAGATTCAGGTGAAATAACCGAATACCAGGTATGTTCAAGCATGTAAACCCGGTCTCCAATACCAATTCCTAAAGCACCTCCTGATGCACCCTCTCCAACGATAAAACAAAGAATTGGAACTTTAAGAACAGACATCTCTAGAAGATTTCTTGCAATAGCTTCTCCCTGACCACGTTCTTCGGCTTCAAGCCCTGGGTATGCCCCTGGAGTATCAATAAATGTAATAACCGGCTTGTTGAATTTCTCAGCCAGCTTCATGAGCCTAAGCGCTTTTCTGTATCCTTCAGGATTTGCCATCCCAAAATTACGATACTGACGCATTTTGGTATTTACCCCCTTTTGGTGGCCAATAACCATAACGGTTTGTCCGCCAATGCTCCCAAAGCCACCAACAATAGCTTTGTCATCTTTCACAGTACGATCGCCATGCAACTCAATAAAATCATCACAGATCATCTCAATATACGACAAGGTATATGGCCTTTCTGGATGCCTAGATATTTGAACATTCTGCCATCCGGTGAGATTAGAATACAAGCGGTGGCGAGTAGCTTCTAGCTTAGTTTCCAACTCGGTAACGGTGGCACTCATGTCGACCTTAGTCTTTTCAGAAATCTGCTTCACCTTTTCAATCTGCAACTCTAAGTCTGCAATAGGCTTTTCAAAATCAAATGTTGTACTCATTGGCTTTCTTAATGATCGGCTAAATTAGGAAAATTAAAGCTATCGCAAATAAAGCTTGCCTTAATATGATATAAATATCCAGCTTTTAGCCTTAAATATTCTTAATAGATTATAATACTTCAATAATCAACAGCAAATAAGATGTTTATCATTACAAAAATAAACACAATCAGGGTTTTAAATTCTTTAATTTTTCTTTAGCCATTTCCCAGGTATTGGGAGCCTTCTTTTCAAGCCCTGCTTCATTTATCATTTGCTGAAGGTCAGAGAGTGAATCAATAATGGATTCCGCATTAATTCCATCCTTTTTAAATTGAATGAGATCAAGCAGGATCGCTTTTCTTTTCCCATTCTCATCCGTAATAAAATTTATACCATCTATCATATTGAAAATTAACATAAAAAAAGGAATATTTTTATTTGCTAGACAATTTATTTGAAGACGTAAATTTCTTTGCCTCAATCTTTCTTGGTTTAATAAATAACTTTATTGTAATGTTTTGAGGATTGTCTGCATTCAGGGCAATCATGGGGATGTTTTTTTCTACTTCAACTTCAGGAGGAAGA
>NZ_JBIILQ010000005.1:0-30829 GCF_044232565.1 Daejeonella sp.
AAATCACCATCAGCCCCATATAAAATGGTTCCCGTAGAGTAAACTCTTGGTCCTACCATCGTTCCATTCTTCACCATATCGGCCTGACTGAATACCATTTCTGTATTGGCCGATGGGTCATGTGAAGTAGTTACTCCAAAAGCTAGATTGGCATAATAGCTCCAATCTTGCTGTGGTGAAACACCATCGTAACTTGCTCTCAAGTGGGCGTGAACATCAACAATTCCTGGCATTATAGTTTTTCCATTACCATCAATCACTTTAGCATCCCTTGGAACGGACACATTTGCTCCTACAGCAATAATTTTATTGTTTTCAATTACTATGGTGCCATTTTCTATAACTTCATCACCCTTCATTGTGATAATGCGGGCATTGATAATGGCTATTTTGCCCTCCGGTTTGTCGGATTTTAATTTAAGCCCCATTTCTATTCCCAAGGTATCTGCTGGATTTACCTTATCATTATTTCCACCAAGAAAAGCAAAAGACTGCTTAATATCTTTAGAGTAATAACGTGCTCCTAATATCCAGTTTAAGCGCTGTGAATCCTTACTCCAGTGGATATAAGTCCCGGCATCTTTACTCACCTTCGTTAATGGCAAGGACTTATTTCCTGCCGAAAGATCCAATGCCATCCCACTTGTTACCAATGGGGTAATATAAACATTGAAAAGTTCTGTAAAAGCTATCCATTTTCCATCAGGACTAGGGCTAAAAGCATTAGCATAAGTTGAAGTATAATGTGTAGTTATGTTTCCTCCATTAAGATCACTGCTTTTTAAAGCTTTTTTTCCTCCTTCAGAACTTTGGAAAAATATGCGCGTATCATCTAAGTTGAACATGGGTTTTATGCCATTATCTAGCACCTTTACTGGGTTTCCCCCCTGAGTTGGAATGACATAAACTCCTGGATTTTTACCAAATGGATATCCCAAAACATCATTCCCAACGCCTTTGCGAAAAATGATTTTATCGCCTTTGTTGGAGAATTTCGGACTGTAATAATAGCCCTTTTCTGTAGTAAGCTTTGTTAAAACGCTATCAGAAAGGTTTAGTTTCATGATTGAACCACGACTCTCGTCCTTCCAGCTCACAAAAATGAGTTGTTTACCATCGGGGCTGAATTCTGGTTCAAATTCAAACTCTGTACCATTAGAAATTCTAAAGGGCTTTCCGTTTGGCATTTCCTTCATATAAATATAACCTGCAGCATTAAATGCAACTTTTTTAGCATCTGGAGAGGTAGTTAATTGACGGATCATTTTTACATCAAATTCATCACTAAATACTTTTTGTTCAAAACGAAGTGCGTCTGCAATAGTTTGATTAACAGTGGCTTCAAATGGGATATCACTTAGATACTGACTTAATACTTCTAGCTTCTTGAACTTTCCTTGAGCATAAAAAATGATGTTTTTACTGTCTGGGGTCCATGCAAAATTTGGATAAGGCCCGAAAATTGCCCAGGCTTCCTGCATATCATGTGTTAGATTATCATAAACCGACCATTCTTCTCCTGTTTGAAGATCCTGAATAAATAATTCGGATTTTAAGCGAACTCTTCTAACAAAAGCTAAATATTTGCCGTCGGGCGAAATTTCCGGACGAATAGCGCCACCATCGCCACCAGCAATGGTTTCAATACTCCCAGTTTTACGGTCCAAACGACGGATATTATAAATTTCTCCATTTGGATCTTTGCTATACTGAAATAGGGGGCCCGGACTAACATCCTCTGAAAAATACACATATCGGCCATCAGGCGAAACTTCTGGTTCGCCTGCATCTTGTTGATCGTTCTTTCTTTTTGTAAGCTGAATCCCATCTCCGCCACCTGCAATATGGTACATCCACATTTCTCCAGCTCCTAATGATCTGCTGCTCGTAAAGTGCTTTCTTGCTATTAAATACTGGTTATCAGGTGTCCAAACAGCATTATTTAATAATCTGAAGGTCTCCTTTGTGATGGCTCTTTTTCCCGATCCATCAATGTTCATCACCCAAATATTATCGCCTCCATTTTTGTCGCTTGTAAAGGAAATTAATTTCCCATCGGGACTAAATCGTGGCTGGACTTCAGAAGCCATGCCTCCTGCAAGTAAAACAGCTTTTCCGCCAGTAATGGGCATTTTATAAATATCACCTAAAAGGTCGAAAACAATTTCTTGCCCATTGGGGCTCACATCTAGGTTCATCCATGTTCCTTCATTAGTTTCAAAAGTGAAGGATTTTGAGGGTCCTGTAGGTTTTTCTACATTCCATTTTGGCGAAGTTTGAGCATGTAGCTGAGTGCTCATGGCTAAGCCTAAAATAAATAATATCGATCTATTCATGAATTTGTTTTATTGAACCTGCAATTTAGCAATTATTCATAGTTTTGGAATTATCTAATTTCTTCTTTAAATCAATGGATTTAATTTTAAGCCAGGTAAAGCATTTTTCATGACGATTCACAGTATTCTTTACAAATATTGGGGCTATGATCAGTTTCGTCCGCTGCAGGAAGAAATCATTCAATCTGTTTTGGATGGAAGAGATACGCTTGCCCTTATGCCGACGGGTGGCGGAAAATCAATCTGTTTTCAAGTGCCAGCTCTTTTAAAACCTGGAATTTGTATCGTAGTGTCTCCTTTAATTGCTCTAATGAAAGATCAGGTTGAGAATTTGAATGAAAGGGGTATTAAAGCAATTGCCATCATTTCAGGAATGGGAAAAAGAGAGGTTGATATTGCTTTGGATAATTGCATTTATGGAGATGTTAAGTTTCTTTATGTATCACCGGAAAGACTTTTGTCGGATATTGTGCGAGTTCGTATAAGACATATGAATGTCAATTTAATTGCTATTGATGAGGCTCATTGTATTTCGCAATGGGGATATGATTTTAGACCACCTTATTTGCAATTGACTGAGCTTCGAGAAATTCATCCTGAAATTCCTGTTTTAGCACTCACTGCCACAGCTACAGAGCGTGTAGCTGCCGACATTCAAGAAAGGCTTAATTTTAAAAATGCGCAGGTATTTAGGAAATCCTTTGAACGTAAAAACTTAAGTTATCTAGTTTATAATGAAGAAAATAAACTTCGTAAATTATTTTCTATTGCTAAAAATGTGAATGGAACTGGAATTGTTTACGTAAGAAATAGAAGGGAGACTCAGGAGGTAGCAAGGCAGTTAAATATGCAAGGTATATCTGCTGATTTTTACCATGCGGGTTTAGATACGCCGTTAAGAATGAAAAAACAATCTGCCTGGAAAAAGTCTGAAGTTAAGATCATTGTTGCGACCAATGCCTTCGGAATGGGTATCGACAAAGCAGATGTTCGTTTTGTAGTACATTTAGATCTTCCAGAAAGTCTAGAAGCATATTACCAGGAAGCTGGCAGGGGAGGGCGTGATGAGAAAAAATCATATGCTGTTCTTCTGTATAATCAGGCCGATTTGCTTCAATTAAGTAGCAGATTAGAGCAGCAATACCCTTCAATAGCTGAAATAAAGCAGATTTATCACCATTTAGGAAATTATTATCAACTTGCTTATGGTGCAGCTGAAGGTCTTTCGCTTGAATTTGATATAGCCGATTTTTGTAATCGTTTTAAACTTGATCCCCATCGAACTTTACATGCCATAAAATTTCTGGAACGTGATGGATATATCGCCATGACAGAAACTGTATTTCTTCCTTCAAGGGTACAGGTTTTACTTGAATCGCAAGCTTTGTATCGCTTCCAAGTAGAGCAACCTGTTTATGACTCCTTCATTAAGGTTCTTTTGCGATCATATGGTGGTATTTTTGATCAACTTACAGGTATAAAAGAAAGCGATTTAGGAAAAAGATTAGGTATCAGTCGCGCAGAGGTAGTGAAAATCCTGCAAAAACTTCAAGAATTTGAACTTATTCAATATGTTGAACAAACAGACAAACCCCATTTGTTATTTGTTAAGGCCCGTGTTGATTCATCTCACCTTTTTATTAACAAAAAATATCATTTGGATAGATATCATATCCATAAAGCACAAGTTGATTCAATTATCAATTATGCCGTAAATAATGTGTGTAGAAGTCAGCAGCTTCTGCGCTATTTTAATGAATCCAATGCTCCAATTTGTGGCGTTTGTGATGTTTGTTTAGAAGCCAGAAAGACTGAAAAGAAAACTAATAATACAAAAATATTATCTGAAGTAATACTTGATAAATTGATAGGTAAATTTCTAACATTAAATGAATTAGTGAATTTAGTTTCTGAAGGAACTGAACTTGAAAAATTAAATGTCATTCGTATGCTTTTAGATGCAGGAACAATCAAAATAAATGGTGAGTACTATCATTTATAAAGCTGAGGATAAAACAGTTCATTAAATTCTTAATTCTTTTAGTTTGATATTTTTTCTTTTATTTGAAAAGGCTAAAAAATCAAATGCATTATAAATTTGATAAAAAATGTCTTTTTCACAAATGAGAAATAATAAATCTACCATAAAAGCATGGGCAATGTTTGATTGGTCAAACTCTGCATATAACCTGGTAATTACTTCGACTATCTTTCCCGCTTACTATACAATTATTACCACTACACAGCAAAATGGTGATAAAGTAATGTTTTTTGGTAGAGTATTTACTAATACAGCCCTTTCTAATTATGCGCTATCTATTGCCTATTTAATCATGGCTTTCGTTCTTCCTATTTTATCGTCTATTGCTGACTATCGCGGTAATAAAAAAGTCTTTATGAAGGCTTTTACATATTTAGGAAGTTTTGCCTGTGCAGGTTTATTCTTTTTTAAACTTGAAACATTGGAATTAGGAATAATTTGTTTCGGGCTTGCCGCGATAGGTTATATCGGTGGAATGATGTTCAATAATTCTTATCTCCCAGAAATTGCAAGTGTTGATCAACAAGATAGGGTAAGTGCTAAAGGTTATGCCTATGGCTATGTTGGAAGTGTTATTTTGCAGATTATTTGCTTTATTTTTGTCTTAAAACCTGAGTTTTTTGGTATTACAGATGCTTCCCTGCCAGCGCGATTATCTTTTTTACTAGTCGGTATTTGGTGGATTACCTTTTCACAAATTCCATTCAAGAAATTGCCCGCTGGGAGTCCCAATTTTGATAAAACGTCTAAGCTAAATGTTAAAAGCGGTTTTGAAGAGCTCTTAAAGGTTTGGCATCAACTTAAGGAAATGTATTTTCTAAAAAGATTTCTTTTAGCATTCTTTTTTTATTCAATGGGGGTTCAGACTATTATGCTGGTCGCAGCTGGCTTTGGTGAAAAGGTACTTAAGTTAGGAACATCAAAATTGATTGCAATTATTCTAATAATTCAGCTAGTAGCCATTGGAGGAGCCTTGATTATTTCGTATTTGGCCAAAAAATATGGAAATATTCAGGTAATTATAGCATTGGTAATTGTTTGGATTGCTATCTGTGCGGGTGCTTACCACATTGAAAATGAGCAGCAATTTTTTGCGCTTGCCGTAGTTGTAGGATTAGTTATGGGTGGGATTCAATCCATCTCAAGGTCCACCTATTCTAAGTTTTTACCCGAAAATACACCCGATACAGCATCTTTTTTCAGTTTTTATGATGTTACAGAGAAATTAGCCATCGTAATTGGTTTATTTAGCTTTGCTTATATTGAAGAATTTACTGGAAGTATGCGTAATTCGGCCTTAAGTTTAGCAAGTTTTTTTGTCATTGGATTAGTTGTTTTAATATCTATATTTTTTTTAAAGTCAGATTCTTCGTCTTCCCTAACAAAGGATTAGATTTTTTTTCTGAATTTAGCCCTGTATAAAATTAGTCTATGAACGTTGAATTATTTATCCCTTGTTTTATTGATCAGCTTTACCCCGAAACTGCCTTTAATACCGTTAAAATCCTTGAAAAAGCTGGATGCAAGGTAATCTATAATTCCGAGCAAACCTGTTGCGGTCAGCCAGCATATAATGCAGGTTTTTGGGAGGAAGCAAAGGCTGTTGGAGGAAAATTCTTACATACTTTTTCTGAAAATAATTTCATCGTTTCTCCATCTGCATCTTGTACCGGAATGGTAAAAAATTCATATAACGATCTGTTTACCAATACAGTAGTACATAATAAGTGTAGAGCAATCCAGAGTAATATTCATGAGTTGAGTGATTTCCTAGTCAATGTTTTAAAGAAAGACTATTTCGGCGCCGAATTGGAGGGTAGGGCGGTTTATCATGATTCTTGCGCCGGACTCAGAGAATGTAAAATAAAAGAAGAACCCAGACAATTATTGGGTAAGGTTCATGGCTTAGAGCTTGTTGAGATGAAGGATACAGATGTTTGCTGTGGTTTTGGAGGAACATTTGCGGTCAAGTTTGACGCTATTTCGAGTGCTATGGCAGAACAAAAAATAAATAATGCACTTGAAATGAAGGCCGATTATATTATTTCAACGGATTCCTCCTGTCTTTTAAATTTGCAAGCATACATCGATCAACATCAACTTTCAATAAAAACTATGCATTTAGCAGACGTATTGACTCATGGTTGGGGTAATGTTTAATTAAATAAAATAATTAGTTAAACTAATATCATTGTCCAATAAGGCGATTAATTTGAGTCTTTCTTATCATTATTCCCCTAAAAATTCTTAATTTTGCAATGAAATGAAGATCATTTTGTAGATGATCATTGGAATTATTATTAAGAACGTATAAATCATTTTTGTAGATGATCAAAATTACTCTTCCTGATGGTTCTGTTCGCGATTACGAACAGGGTATCACGGCCCATCAGATAGCACTTTCTATTTCTGAAGGTTTAGCAAGAAATGTATTGGCAGCCTTTGTAAACGGCGAAATTTGGGATTCGTCCCGTTCAATTGATAGCGATGCTTCTGTTAAATTATTAACCTGGAATGATCAGGAAGGAAAATCCACATTTTGGCATTCCTCGGCACATTTAATGGCTGAGGCATTAGAAGCCCTCTATCCGGGAACGAAATTTGGTATCGGACCCGCAATTGAAACTGGATTTTATTACGATGTTGATTTCGGTGATCGGGAGTTTTCCTCAGATAATTTCAAAGAAATTGAAGATAAAATCATTGAACTTGCCAAAGGAAAGTTAGATTTTTCCAGGAAATCAGTTTCTAAGTCGGATGCAGTTAAATATTTTACCGATAAGGACGATGAATATAAGTTAGATCTTATCAAGGATCTAGCAGATGGTTCTATTACATTTTATACGCAGGGAAACTTCACAGATCTTTGCCGCGGACCGCACATTCCCAATACAGGTTTTATCAAAGCTGTAAAATTGATGAATGTGGCTGGGGCTTATTGGAGAGGTGATGAGAGCAAAAAGCAGCTTACCCGTATTTATGGAGTTACTTATCCAAAACAAAGTGAGCTGACTGATTATCTTCATATGATTGAAGAAGCAAAGAAGCGTGATCACCGTAAATTAGGTAAAGAATTAGAGCTATTTGCTTTTTCTGACAAAGTAGGAATGGGCTTGCCATTATGGTTGCCAAAAGGTACTGCGCTTCGCGAAAAGCTTGTTAATTTTCTACAAAGAGCTCAGGCTAAGTCTGGATATGAGCAAGTTATCACACCCCATATTGGGCATAAGAATTTATACATAACTTCGGGACATTATGAAAAGTATGGTGCCGACTCCTTTCAGCCTATAAAAACTCCGCAAGAAGGAGAGGAGTTCTTCTTAAAACCGATGAATTGCCCTCATCATTGTGAAATTTATAAAACAAAACCACGTTCCTACAAGGATCTACCCGTTAGATATGCTGAATTTGGAACTGTATATCGTTATGAGCAAAGTGGCGAGCTTCATGGTTTAACACGAGTTAGAGGTTTTACTCAAGACGATGCCCATTTATTTTGTCGCCCAGACCAAGTAAAAGAAGAATTTAAAAAAGTAATTGATCTCGTTTTATATGTATTTAAAGCTTTGGGCTTTAATGAATATACTGCTCAGATCTCTTTGAGAGATCCTGAGAATAAGACTAAATATATTGGTTCAGATGAGAATTGGCAACTTGCTGAGTCGGCTATTATTGAGGCGGCAGAAGAAAAAGGATTGTCAACGATTGTTGAATTAGGAGAAGCTGCTTTTTACGGTCCGAAACTTGATTTCATGGTTAAAGACGCGCTAGGAAGAAAATGGCAATTAGGAACTATTCAAGTTGATTATAATTTACCTGAAAGGTTTGAGTTGGAGTATACTGGAAGCGATAATTTAAAACATCGTCCGGTTATGATTCATCGTGCACCTTTTGGCTCATTGGAGCGTTTTGTGGCTGTTTTAATCGAGCATTGCGCTGGCGAATTTCCATTATGGCTTAGTCCTGAACAATTTATAGTTTTGCCGATCTCCGAAAAATATGAGGATTATGCAAAAAAAGTTTTAGAATCGCTTAATAATTCCGATATTCGCGGGCTGATTGACTCTAGAGATGAGAAGATTGGACGTAAGATTCGTGATGCAGAAGTGAAGAAAATTCCGTTTATGCTCATTATTGGAGAGAAAGAAATGGAAGAAGGCACGGTTTCTGTTAGAAGACATGGCCAAGGAGATATAGGAAGTATGACGATGGAAGAGTTTAGTAATCAGTTAATTAAAGAAATTACAATTTAAATAAAAATATAATTTGGCATTAGGTAGACCAGGCTTTAATAGAGGACCACGCCCTCCGTTTAAAAAGAAAGAAGCAGAACATAAGATCAATGATTTGATTAGAGCACCTGAGGTGCGTCTGACTGGTGAAAACGTGGAAACAGGTATTTATCCTTTCAGAGAAGCTCTCGCTATGGCTATTGAGCAAGATTTGGATCTTGTTGAAATTTCTCCCAATGCAGTACCGCCAGTATGTAAGATTGTTGATTACAACAAGTTTATATACGAGCAGAAGAAAAAAATGAAGGAGATTAAGTCCAACGCAAAGCAAACGGTTATTAAAGAAATCCGTTTTGGACCTAATACCAGTGATCATGATTTTCAATTTAAATTGAAGCATGCCATCGGTTTCCTTGAAGGTGGTGAAAAGGTACGTGCATATGTTCACTTTAAAGGACGTGCAATTGTTTATAAGGAACAAGGAGAAATACTCTTATTGAAATTTGCTCAAGCATTGGAAGATGTAGGTAAAGTTGAGCAGTTACCAAAGTTGGAAGGTAAGCGGATGTTTTTAACCGTGGCGCCTAAAAATGCAGGTAAAAAGTAATTTGTTTTGTTGATTGCTTTTATGCTTTCAAGAAAAACAATTTTTAAATTGAATCATTGATAAATAAATAAATAGAGAGTTATGCCAAAAATGAAAACGTGTTCCAGTGCAAAAAAGCGATTTAAGCTTACTGGAACAGGTAAAATCAAAAGAAAGAACGCTTTTAAAAGTCACATCTTAACTAAGATGAGTAACAAACGTAAGCGTGCCTTGGGTCAGACAAGTTTAGTATCTGATGCAGATTCAGGCAACGTTAAGCGTATGCTTTGTATAGGCAAGTAATTAACCAATTAATTTAACCAGGTATCAGGTATTAAGTTCTAGTAGGGAACACCGCTTACCAAAAAACAAAACAACATGCCACGTTCGGTTAACGCAGTAGCGTCAAGAAGAAGAAGAAAAAAGGTCTTAAATTTAGCCAAAGGCTATTGGGGATCGAGAAGCAAGGTTTTTACCGTTGCTAAAAACACAGTCGAAAAAGGTTTGCAATATGCATACCGTGACCGTAAAAACAAGAAAAGAGAGTTTAGAGCTTTGTGGATTCAGCGTATCAATGCTGGTGCACGTCAGCATGGATTATCTTACTCTGCTTTAATGGGTAAATTAACTGCAAATGGAAATCAATTAAACCGTAAGGTTTTAGCTGATTTAGCTATGAATCACCCTGATGCATTTAAAGCTGTTATTGATACAGTAAAATAATCTTAAATATATTATTTGGAAAGGGAGCTTTTAGCTCCCTTTTTTTATGCCTAAATTTTTATAATTATACAGGGTTTCAATTAAAGAACGATTTTTGTGAATACACGGAGAATGTTTTTTCTCTCGAAGATCTTGTTGAATAACACATAAGAGAAATTTAAGCGGTTAATCATTTTTTTTAGCACCTAGGCTAATCAGTGAGAAAATAAATATGAATCCAAAAATCATCTCGACATTTACGTCACAGAATAGCGAATAGAAACATATCCTATTAGAAGGGAAAATAAAAAAATAAATCGAAGATTAAAAAGGAGAGAGGATTGCTTTACAGCAATATTTAAAAAATTTCGTCATTCCTATAAAAAAGGGAATGACGAAATTTGTAATTATTATTTTTCAAGTACTTTAGTAACTAAGGCAGCTGCTTCTTTTAGAAGAATAGCAGAGTAAACTTGAAGTCCTGATTCATCAATCAATTTTTTAGCTTCAACAGCGTTAGTTCCCTGTAAACGGACGATGATTGGCACTGGAATATTACCTATTTCTTTATAAGCATCAATTACACCTTGTGCAACACGATCACAACGCACAATACCACCAAAAATATTGATGAGGATAGCTTTAACGTTTGGATCTGACAAAATTATGTTAAATCCAGCTTTCACAGTTTCTGCATTCGCTGATCCACCTACGTCTAAGAAGTTTGCGGGCTCACCACCGGCAAGTTTGATGATATCCATAGTTGCCATTGCTAAACCAGCACCATTTACCATACAGCCTACATTTCCGTCGAGCTTTACATAGTTAAGGTTTGATTTACTAGCTTCAACTTCTGTAGGATCTTCTTCAGAGGTATCACGCATTGCTGCAAAATCTGGATGACGGAAAAGTGCATTATCGTCCAAATTCACCTTTGCATCTACTGCAAGAATTTTATTATCAGATGTTTTCAAAACTGGATTGATTTCAAACATCGATGAGTCGGTCGCTTCATATGCTTTGTACAATGCGGCTATAAACTTAGTCATGTCCTTAAAGGCATCTCCACTTAGACCTAGATTAAAAGCAATTTTACGGGTTTGAAAACCTTGTAAACCAACTTTTGGATCGATTTCTTCTTTAAATATTAGATGTGGAGTGTGCTCAGCCACTTCTTCAATGTCCATTCCACCTTCTGTAGAGTACATTATGATGTTGCGACCTTTTGAACGATCAAGTAAAACACTCACATAAAACTCCTTGGTTTCGCTCTCACCTGGGTAATAAACGTCTTGCGCTACTAATACCTTACTTACTAGTTTACCTTCCGGACCAGTTTGAGGGGTAATTAATTGCATTCCTAAAATTTGGCCTGATTTTTCTTTAACATCCTCTAGATTTTTAGCCAACTTAACACCACCACCTTTTCCTCGTCCGCCAGCATGAATTTGAGCCTTTATAACAACCCAGTCCGAATTATAATCTACTTTTAACTTCTTTGCTGCCTCAACAGCTTGCTCAACAGTATCGGCAACAATGCCTTCCTGTACCCTTACACCGAAGCTTTTTAAAATTGCTTTACCCTGATATTCGTGAATATTCATTTACTTGTTATTTGATGTAAAACTACGTTTTTATTGCAAACCTGAAAACAGCAAATGAAAAATTTTTGTTTTTTTTATTACATTATATTCTCTGCCAAACAATTCGCACCTTTGTACCACTACAATGTCTAAATTAATGCTTCAGGCTAAAGGAATTCAAAAATCTTACGGATCGTTACCCATTCTAAAAGGAGTGGATCTAGAGGTTAAAAAAGGCGAAATTATTGCTATAGTTGGAGCTTCAGGCGCCGGTAAGAGTACTTTTTTGCACATTATAGGTACACTTGACAGTCCAGATAATGGAAGTATCCTGTTGAATAATGTAGACATTAATTCTCTATCGCCGAAAAAGTTAAGTGCTTTTAGAAATGAGCAAATCGGATTTATTTTTCAATTTCACCATTTATTGCCCGAATTTACTGCACTAGAAAATATTTGTATTCCTGCTTTTATTGCTGGTAAGAGTAAAAAAGAGGCTGAAAATAGGGCATTTGAATTATTGGAAATGCTTGGACTCTCTGATCGTGCTAATCATAAACCCAATGAATTATCCGGTGGTGAGCAACAACGTGTCGCAGTAGCTAGGGCGATGGTTAATTATCCTGCTTTGATTCTTGCGGATGAACCCTCAGGGAATTTAGATTCAAATAATGCCGAAAATCTGCATCAATTGTTTGTTCATCTTCGGGATACACTACAACAAACATTTGTAATCGTTACCCACAATGAAAATTTGGCAAATCTAGCTGATCGGAAGGTGATGATGAAAGACGGACAGATAATTAATTATTAATAATATGTCTGCATTAATTACTTCGGCATCTGATTCTGCTGCATATCGTATCGCACGTCTTCTTAAGGATGAGAATCTTGTTTTTGGATCAATTGAGCAGATGCCTGATATAACTGGCAGCAAATTTATAAGGATTCCGCCAGCTAATTCACCAAGTTTTGCACACCAACTTTTAAAAACATGTATTGATCATCAAATTCATGAAATTTACCCCTTGATGAAGGATGAAATTATTGAACTGTCATCATCTACATTGCTTTTTGAAGAGTATGGTATTAAAATTAGAATTCCTTCTATCAATTCTATTCATTTTAACTTTTTAAGCCCAGCAACTACATTATCTAAATTAGTTGTTATTGTAGATGGACTGATAATTGCTGGAGATATTCCACCTACTAAAATTTCACAAATCCAGAAAGAAAATGGAGTTTTTCAGTGGAATACTATAAATGATAAAGTGATATTTAGTTTATTTTATATTTAAAATGTTGACCTATAGGGATTTAAATCCAAAATATAAAGCTTTTGTATTTTCATTAGATAATGTGTTATACCCAGAACAGGATTATTTACTTCAAGTTTATTATCTATTTTCCAATTTTATTGAATTTACTGAGGGTTCTCCTGTTGCGACAGACTTAATCGATTTCTTTAAAAATGCTTATTTAAAGCATGGAAGTGAAGGTATTTTTGATAGAGCCAAAGATGCATTTGGAATTGATGAAAAATATCGAGATAACTTCAACAGACTACATACTACAGCAAGATTGCCATTAAAGCTATTATTATATCCTAATGTGCTTAAACTTTTACAGGATATAATAGTTGATAGAAAGGAGATTATTATTCTTACAAATGGACTGCCTGAAATTCAAATTAATAAGATTATGCAAACGGAGTGGAATGGTCTTGAGAAATATTTAAAGGTTTATTACGTTAAGGAGATTGTTCCTGAACTGGAGTTGGATGCTATATCGTATATATTAAAACAATTAAATCTAAAAGAACATGAACTCTTAATTATTAGTTCCGAGGAAACTGACAAAGAATTTACAAATCCTATCACTCTAAATTATCTAAATATCAGTGAATTTATTTAATTTAAACAAATAATTTTTATAAATTTATTCAACCAATTAAACCATTGAAAACCATTAATATGCAATATAAACTAATTTTGAAGCCTCTTAATATTCTATTCGTTTTGTCGTTTGGAGTTTTAATTTTTGCTTCTGCCTGTAAAAAAGAGCCCAAGGTTAAACCCATCATTCCGGTAGTAACTACACCTATTGTTCCTCCTACTAGAGCTGAATTGACAAGGGATTCTATCTTTTTGTATTCAAAAGAAACTTATTTGTGGAATGATGGAATGCCAACATACGATCTTTTTAAACCTAGATCTTATGCAAACGATCAAGCTGTTTTAGATGCAATTATTAAATTACCTGGGACAAATAAGCCAACAGATAAATACTCATTTTTAGATGATGGTGGCGTTTCTACATCATTAGGTGGCGTTAGTGGTGATTTTGGGTTTTCAATTTTTTATAACAATTCTGAAGACCTTCGTATTAAATATGTTTCTCCTAATTCGCCAGCTGCAGCCACGGATTTGAAAAGAGGCTATCAAATTACAAGTATCAATGGTCGATCAGGTTCCGATTTAAGTTCGTCTGTGCAGGCTAATTTAACCTTTGTATCAGGTGCTGTGTTTGGCAGTGCAAATTCAGTTTCTTTAACCGTTAAAAAACCCGATGGAACTAGTCACAATCTAACTATAGTTAGAGGTTCTTATTCAAATAATCCAATATTTGCGACCAAGCTATTCACAGTTGGAAGTAAGAAAGTAGCCTATATTGTTTATAATAGCTTCACTACAAATTCTAGAGATGCTCTAAGAGCTGCCATAGCTAAATTTCATACTGATGGTGCAAGTGAATTGGTTGTTGATTTAAGATACAATGGTGGTGGTTCTGTAGCTACTGCTGAAGTCCTAACCAACTTAATAGCTCCTGCATCTGTAAGTGGACAGGTGATGTATACCACCTTTTGGACCAAAACTATGCAGGATGGAACTGCAAAAATATTAGCAAACCAACCTCTTCTTGATGCAAGTGGTAAATTGCAAACGTTTACTGGTGGAGTAAATGGAAAATGGGCTACCTATGCGGATATCGATTACAGGCCTAGTGTTGCTGCAGGAAACGTGGAAAATTTTGCAAAAGAGGGTAGTGCCAATTTTAAAAAGATATATTTCTTAGTGTTAAGTGGTACTGCATCTGCTAGCGAGTTGGTAATTAATAATTTACAGGGTGTAATGAATACTGATGTTAAATTGATTGGTCGTAAAACTTATGGTAAGCCTGTCGGATTTTTCGCGATAAATATCGATCAATTAGATCTTTATGTACCTCAGTTTGAAACCAAAAATCAAAAAAATGTGGGCGGTTATTATGCAGGATTAACTGTGGATAAAGATTTGTTTGATGATGTTACCAAAGATTTTGGAGATGAAAAAGAAACTCTTTTGGCGGCTGCTTTATCTTATTCTGAAAAAGGAACCTTCTCTGTAACTACTAAGGGTAATACTTTAAGTAGTCTTTCAGGAATGAGCCTAATTCAAGAAAGAGTATTGAATGAGGCGCTAGAGGATAGAAATTCATTCAACGGAATGGTTGATGATACACGTAAAAAGCTTAGAATAAAATAGCTTGGTGTTTTAAAATATTTAGCCGAGTATAAAAATCATTTATTTTATTCATTACAAATACTCCAGTTTAATAAACTGGAGTATTTTTTTTGTCCAATTCTGAGTCAGTTATTATTCTCCTGTTTTAGGACGATTTTAATAGCTTATTCAAAAATACGTTCGCAGTTAATTACCAAGAGTTGATCGTTAAATCCAGTGCAAAATAATAGGTATTCATCTCCACCATCTTTAATCTTTAGTTTTTTCTTCAACTCCTCAGGACTCAAACCAAAATTTCGGCAGATAATATTGGCTTTTTTTATTTCCTGTTCTTTTAAAAATTGACCAAAATTCCAAACTCGCTTTACCTTAAATTTTCTTCCTGGAAATGATTCCTTTAACTCATTGGATGTATATAAATGAGTATGTTGATGGAGCTTTCCGACTCCAAAGTCGCGGGTAATTAACTTAAAACATCCCGCCTTAAGAAGGGCAGTATCAGGCTCATAAATGTAGTTTAAAGGTTCAGAATAGTTAGAAATTGTATACTTTTTTTCTTCGGATAACTTAAAGCTATATACTTTCTTTTGATCACCTATTATAGCACAGGTAATTTTGGGGTCTTCACTTGTCTCGTGGTTATCAATCAGTATCAACAATTCTTTACATTCGTTTTTGATGCTGATTACATGAATTTCACTTACACTCTTTAATTCACGAATAGTCGATTGTAGGTCTAAAAGTGGTGCTGTTTTTATGAGAATATAATTCGAATGGTTTTTTAAAAGCTCCAAATTGCTAACGATATCAGGTTCGCAATCCTTTAGCAGAAATACTTTTTTTGACTCAACCCTTCGGGATGGATCAATGTAAATAGTGCTAAATTTTTTGTTCGATGAACGTAAGTATTCAATTCCGTCAGAAATAATATAATCTACTTTAACACCTAAAACCTCTGAATTGTATTTGGATATTTCAGAGAGTTCTTTATTCAGCTCGCAATGTGATACTGAATCTGCTTTAAGAGCAAAAAATAGACAGTCAACACCGAAGCCACCTGTTAAATCAATTATTTCATCGCCCTTAATTAATTCTGCTTTATATTTAGCAGCTATTTCTGATGATGCCTGCTCGATTGATAATTTGGGAGGGTAGTAAATCCCTTCCGAATTAAACCAAAGTGGAAGTTTAAATTCACATCTTTTTTTACTGTCTACTTGTTCCGCTAACTCCTTGGAGCTAAGCTCATTAAAAGGACTCTTTTTCAGAATGAGTCTGGGGATATCGTCTTGTAAATGCTCATTGATGAACTTTTGTACATCACTATGTAATATCCTTCTATTCAATGTCTTACTTCAAAATTATTTGTGCTGTATTGCGACTAAATTGTTCCATAATAATTGTTTTTCCGGAGCATATGGCATCTAAATTTTCTTTTTTAAAATGCCTAACTGTTAAAAGACTTAATTCTTGGTTGTATTTGCAATTGAATTTTTCTCTTAAAATATTCAAGAGCTTATTGAACTTACCCTCATCTTGATTAAAGCAAATGGATAAACTAAGTGCAGATCGTTGCATCATATTTAATTTGATGTTTGCTTGTGATATACATTGTAAAAGGTAAATAAGGATAGGCTCATCAATAAATGAAAAGTCTTTCGTGGAAATCGATAAAAGCATTTGATTATCTTTTACGATTATGGCAGCGATGTCTGTATTTAATTTTGCCAATGAATCAATGCGCGTACCCTCTTCTTCAGGAGAAAGGAAAGGTTTAACATAGAGAGGAACATTTGCATTTTGTAGAGGTTTGATTGTTTTTGGATGAATGACCGTTGCACCGTAATAAGCCATTTCTAAGGCTTCGGAATAGGGGAGCTCATCATATTTTTGAGCATTAGGAAATAATCTAGGATCTGCATTCATTATTCCGGGAACATCCTTCCAAACAGTAAGTGATTCGGCTTGTAAGCCCGAGGCAAAAATAGCGGCAGAATAATCAGAACCTTCACGACCTAATGTTGTACTAAAGTTTTCGGATGTTCCGCCGATAAACCCTTGTGTTACAACAAATTGTGTTTTTAAAATGTTTTTCAAAACGGGCATGCTTAATTGGGTTTTATTCAAATCAACAACACCTTCTCTATAAGTATTGTCGGTATGAATAAAATCTCTAGCATCTACCCATTTCGTATTAATTTCATTCTTGTTTAAATATGCTGCTACAATTCTACTCGAAAGGAACTCACCAATAGAAACTATTTGATCATAGTTGAAATCATAATTCGGATGGGGATCATCCTCGAGCATCCATTCAATTTCTACAAAAGTATTGGCTATTTCATCAAATACTGGGTGATTCTTGCTTTCAAACAGTTCAAGCATGACGCTTTCATGGAATTGCTTTATTGACGTAAGGATTTCTTGTGTATCCTCACTAGCTTCTACATATGCCTTGCAAAGTTTTTCAAGTGCATCGGTAGTTTTGCCCATGGCAGAAACAATTATTAAAATCTGTTCATTAGTATAGAAACTAATAATTTTTACCAGATTTTTAACCGATTCTGCATTAGAAACGGCAAATCCTCCAAATTTAAATACCTTTATCAAGTCCTTTTGTATAGTGTATTAACGTTAATGATTTGTTGTGTTTTTATGATAGCTTTATTAACTGGTCTTTAGAAAGAGCCACATTTAACCAACCACTATCAAAATCTGAATTGTATTTTTTGTAAAAATTAATTGCCGGTTCATTCCAGTCGAGAACTTGCCAGGTCATTCCTTTAAATTCTTTTTCTATAGCTTCTTCAATTAACCTATTAAATATCAATCTACCTATTCCTTTTCCTCGCATTTTTTCTGTTACCAGCAAATCTTCTAGGTACATTCTACAACCTTTCCAGGTAGAATAACGAATATAGTATAATCCAAATCCTTGAATAATCCCATTTTCTTCGGCTACAAAAGCTTTCCAAACAGCATTTTTACCAAATCCTGCATCTTGAAATTCTTCTATGCTAACGGTAACTTCTTTGGGCGCCTTTTCATAAGCAGCAAGCTCATGAATTAATTCTAACAATCTATGGCAATCTTCCTTTGCTGCAACCCTTATATTTATTTCCATTGATAATTAACCAAATTTTAGTTTATTATTTTTTTGCTTGACGAGCACCAAAAATAGTGCTTCCCAGTCTTATCATGGTGCTTCCCTTTTCAATTGCCAGTTTATAATCACCAGACATGCCCATTGAAATTTCTTTAAATGCAACATCCTTACTGAAAAATGTTTCTTTTAATCCTTTGAAGAATGTATTTAACTCATAAAATTCTTCGGCAGTAATTTTAGGATTATCTGTTAGAGTTGCAATTCCCATCACACCACAAATTCGAATATTTTTTAATTCCTTAAATTCATCAGACCGCAATAATTCAATTACTTCACCCAAATCCATCCCGAATTTAGTTTCCTCATCGGCAATTTCTAATTGAAGTAAGCAGTCAATTATTCGATTGTTTTTTAGTGCTTGTTTATTAATTTCTTGCAATAATTTTAAACTATCCACAGAATGAATCAAACTGATAAAAGGAGCAATATATTTCACTTTGTTGGTTTGTAGGTGCCCAATTAAATGCCATTCGATGTCTTTCGGGAGATTTTCATGCTTTTCTACTAATTCCTGAACCATGTTTTCGCCAAACAATCGTTGGCCGGCTTCATAAGCTTCAACAATGCTTTCAATGGGTTTCGTTTTAGAAACAGCAATTAGTTTGACATCGCTGTTTCCAATCTCTTTCTTTATGTTTGATATATTAGCTGCAATGCTCATTAATCTGTATTTTTGATTAAACTTTTGAAAGGTTAAACCTACGTGATACTATATTAAAATGCAATTTATTCTCGTTATTATATTCCAAATTAAAAATTGATATGAAAGTATTTCATTTATTGATTCTGTGTCTTTTATTTTTTACCGCTTGCACGGATAATAATTCGCCAAAAGACCTGATTGAAGAACAAAAAATGATCAATATTATGTCAGAACTGCATATAATTGATGGTTATATGTCTAGCTTAACGTACACTGATTCCATTCGTATTAATGGCAAGAATTTTTATAATACAGTTTATAAAAACAATGGCATTACTAAGTCTCAATATGAAAACAGTTTAAAACATTACAGTATGGATCCTGTGAAACTTGATAGCATGTATAGCGATGTTCAAAAGATACTCACAGCTAAAGAAAAAAAACTAAATAAAAACTCATTGAAGAAGAATCCTGAATTAATACAATGATCTATCCCAATAATGCCGCTGAAAAACTCGGTTTTCTAGATATTAAAGAATTAATCAAATCTTACTGCCTAAGTTCTATGGGACAGCAAATGGTTGATAAAATTCAGGTAATGACCAATTTTGATTATATCAATAAGTTTTTACGTCAGACGTATGAGTTTAAAAATATACTGCAAAATGATGCACCTCTGCCAATTCAGAATTTTTTCGATATAAAAAGCATGGTCGAAAAGGTTAGAATTGAGGGAACATACTTAACGGAGGATGAGTTTTTCAAGGTTTCTGCATCTCTAACTACTGTTTTTTCAGTTTTACAATATTTTGCAGATAGAGATGGCCAATATCCAAACCTTGAGGCTCTTTTTGAAAATCTTCCCATTGAGAAATCAATTATCCGTAAAATCGAACTTATCATTGATCCGAAAGGGAAAATTAAAAATAATGCTTCCCCAGAGTTAATGAAAATTAGCTCTGGAATTGCCAAGGCAGAGCTAGAGGCAAGGAAAAAAATTGATCAGGTATTTAAAAATGCACAGAATAATGGCTGGACAGCCGATGGTAATTTAACCGTAAGGGATGGACGCTTATGCATTCCCATTCTTTCTGAGAGCAAAAGAAAATTAAAAGGTTTTATTCATGACGAATCCGCCTCAGGCCAAACTGTCTTTTTGGAACCTGACGAAGTATTTCATTTGAATAATATTATTCGGGATCTTGAATTTGAAAAAAGGAGAGAAATTATAAAATTACTTGTTGCACTAACCAATGACTTAAGGCCATACGTGCCACTTTTGCTTTCCTACCATGGCTTACTCACAAAGCTTGATTTTGTTAGAGCTAAGGCACTTTTTGCCTTAAATATTGAAGCGGAAATGCCTATTTTGATTAAGGAAGCAGAAATTGAATTGATAAATGCCCGACATCCCTTATTGTATTTAAACTTTAAAAAAGAACAGCAAACGGTAGTACCCTTAAACATAAAAATTGAAGAAGAAGCACGCGTTATTGTAGTTTCCGGTCCAAATGCTGGTGGTAAATCTGTTTGCATGAAAACTGTGGGTTTACTTCAACTTATGGTTCAATCGGGATTATTAATACCTGTTGATGGACATTCAAGAGTTGGTGTTTTTAAACAGATTTTTGCAGATATAGGTGATGATCAATCTATTGAGAGCGATTTGAGTACTTATAGTGCTCATCTCTCAAAAATGAAGTACTTTATTGAGTTTGCTAACTCTAAAACACTTGTTTTAATTGATGAATTTGGAACAGGTACTGATCCACAATTTGGTGGACCTATTGCTGAAGCAGTTTTAGAAAATTTAAACAAGAAAAACGTGAGAGGAGTAGTAACCACCCACTATTCTAATTTAAAGACTTTTGCTAACTCTACACCGGGATTAGAAAATGCATCTATGCTATTCAATAATGAGAAGATGCAGCCACTTTACATTCTATCACTTGGTAAACCTGGAAGTTCCTATGCTTTTGAAATTGCTCAAAAAATCGGACTCAATGCAAGTGTTCTGGAGTCGGCAAGACGTAAAGTGGGTAATTATCAAAAGAAGGTAGATACCCTTCTCGTAGATCTTGAAAGAGATAAAAAAGATCTTATAGACGCAAGAACTTCGGTAGAGAAAAAAGAACAAAGGGTTAAAGCTTTGCTTATTGAAAATGAACAGCTAAAGACCTATTTAGAAGAAAATAAAAAGCATATTCTTAAAAATGCAAAGATTGAAGCTCAAAGCATTATAAAAAATGCCAATAAGCTTATTGAAAACACTATTTCTGAGATTAAGGAAAGTAAGGCTGATAAAGTTAAAACTCAAAATTTAAGGCAAAATCTTGAACAGGAGCTTAAAAAGCATGAAACTCAAGAAAAAAAAGTACAACAAACACAACTTGTTGAGGCATTGAAACAGGGCGACTGGGTTAAATTTCTTGATTCTGAAAACATCGGTCAGGTGATGGAAATTGCTCGTGATAATGTCATACTTGCTATGGGTGATCTCCGCTCTGTTGTTAAAATAAACAGGGTCGAAAAAGTGTCCAATAAATCTGTTCCTAAGGAGATTAGGAAATCTCATGGCGCAGATCTTACAGAAAGTTTCTCAACTTTTAAAACCGAAATTGATTTACGAGGAATGCGAGGCGATGAAGCACTTTATGAGATTGAAAAGTATCTAGATAGAGCAGTGATGCTTGGTTTATCTAATTTAAAAATTGTTCATGGAAAAGGAGATGGCATTTTGCGTAAACTTATACGCCAGTATTTGAAAAAGTATCAATCCGTTAGTCACATTGAAGATGAACATCCCGATAGAGGTGGAGATGGCATTACTTTTGTGTATCTCAAATAGAATTGTCTGCGCTTTAAATGGTTATTCAAATGTATGAATCATGGAAAAAAAGATTAAACTTTTGGGAATTATTATGCTCTTTACAATTCTGGCCTGTAAAAAATCTACTAGGTCGCCAGAAATTGTTAATCAAGAAACAGAAATTGAGATTCAAGTTTTAACACAAAACTTAACTTATCCATGGGAGCTTGTTTGGGGTCCAGACAATACACTTTGGATGACAGAAAAAGGAGGTCGGGTTAGTCGCGTGAATCCGTCAAATGGGCTTCTAGCTCCTCTCATTACTATTTCTGATGTAATTTCGAAGGGTGAAGGTGGCTTGTTAGGTATGGCTATACATCCAAATTTTTCAGTGAATCCCCATGTTTTTGTTGTTTATAATTATGATAAATCTGGAGTCTACACCGAAAAAATAGTCAGGTTCACTTACAGTGGTTCAACTTTAATTAATCCGATAATAATCTTAGATAATATTCCCGCTGCAAGCTACCACAATGGCTCACGTTTATTAATAAGTCTCGATTTAAAACTAATTGTTACTACTGGTGATGCTGGAAATACAATGTCATCTCAATCAATAAATTCATTGAGCGGTAAGGTTTTAAGGCTCAATCTTGATGGCTCAATACCAACAGACAATCCAATTTTAGGTAATCCCTTGTGGACCATAGGCCATAGAAATGCACAAGGATTGGTTTATGCCAATGGTAAACTTTATAGTTCTGAACATGGCCCTGATAAAGATGACGAAATTAACATCCTAATAAAAAACAGAAACTACGGGTGGCCAACCGTTAATGGTTTTTGTAATGAAAATGCAGAAATAGTATTTTGCAGCACGAATAATGTAGTGGAGCCTTTGATAAGCTGGACACCAACCCTTGCTGTGTCTGGAATGGATTTTTACGATAATGGCCCTATTACTCAGCTAAAAAAGTCCTTGATTTTAGCCACTCTTAAGGATCAAACCCTTTATCAACTGAAGCTAAATTCTGTTGGTGATAAAATTGAGGAGACAAAAGAATTGCTACGCGGGACTTATGGAAGGCTAAGGGATGTTTGTGTTGGTGCTGATGGAAAAATTTATGTAATAACAAGCAATGGTGCTAACGACAAACTCTTAGTACTAAGGGCTAAATAATATTTAATTATCCAAAGCTTTTGGTAATTTTGTTTATAACCAATTATCTATGATTCATAAAGTTGTTACGAATGCCGATGAGGCAATTCGAGATATTTCTAGTGGGATGACACTCATGCTAGGAGGTTTTGGCCTATGTGGTATACCAGAAAATTGCATTAACGCACTGGTTAAAAAAGGGGTTAATCAGCTAACTTGTATTTCAAATAATGCAGGTGTTGATGATTTTGGTATCGGACTAATGCTGCAAAACCGACAAGTTAAAAAGATGATATCGTCTTATGTGGGCGAAAATGCTGAGTTTGAGCGACAATTACTTAGTGGGGAATTGGAAGTCGAATTGGTTCCACAAGGCACCTTAGCAACTCGTTGTATGGCTACTGGATATGGTATGCCAGCTATTTTTACTCCTGCTGGAGTAGGAACGGAAGTAGCGATAGGTAAAGAAATAAGAAATTTTAATGGAAAGGATTATTTAATGGAAATGGCTTTTGAAGCTGATTTTGCTATTGTAAAGGCATGGAAAGGTGATACCGCTGGCAATCTTATATATCGGTCTACTGCTCGTAACTTCAATCCTATTATGGCTATGGCTGGAAAAATCACTATTGCCGAAGTGGAGGAATTAGTGGAAGTAGGTGAGTTGGATCCAGATCAAATTCATACTCCAGGAATATATGTTCACCGTATTTTTCAAGGCAATGATTATCAAAAAAGAATTGAACAAAGAACTGTCAGATCTAAATAAAATATTGGTAATGAACTAGTTATTCTATTTTTAAAAGCTTGTTTAAAAATATTTATAACATCCAGAATAATATAAAATAATAATTCATGTTAGATAAAATTGGTATTGCAAAGCGAATTGCGCAAGAAATAAAGAATAATTATTATGTTAACCTGGGCATAGGTATTCCAACTTTGGTTGCAAATTACATTCCTGAAGGAATTAATGTGGTATTACAATCTGAAAATGGATTATTAGGTATGGGACCTTTCCCTTTTGAAGGTGAAGAGGATCCTGATTTAATCAATGCTGGTAAACAAACAATTACCACTTTGCCAGGATCTTCCATTTTTGATTCAGCTATGAGTTTCGGTATGATTCGTTCTCAAAAGGTAGATTTAACAATTTTGGGAGCTATGGAGGTCTCAGAAAATGGAGACATTGCAAATTGGAAGATTCCCGGTAAAATGGTAAAGGGGATGGGTGGAGCTATGGACTTAGTTGCTTCTGCGAAAAATATTATTGTGGCTATGCAGCACGTTAATAAGGCAGGTGAGAGTAAGCTACTTGCTCACTGTACTTTGCCTCTTACTGGAGTAAAATGTGTTAAAAAAATCGTAACGGAGCTTGCTGTTCTAGAAATATCGAAGGAGGGGGGCTTTAGGCTTTTAGAACGTGCTCCCGGTGTTTCTGTTGAAGAAATTCAACAAGCAACAGCAGGTAAATTAATTATTGAAGGGGAAATACCCGAAATGCGGATTTAATTATAATACAAGAACACTTCCCCTTAGGTGGCTTGAAATTTCACTCGTGATTTGAATGATATCGTCAGCTACATGGGTGTTATTTGTGATTATTTTATCGCATTGTTCCTTGTAAGGCAATAGGTAATCATTAAATGCTGGCATTACATGATTATTCCATTTATAAAGAACATCCCCTTCAGGATAACCTCTTTCAATGAGATCTCTTTTTAAACGTCTTTGTAAAGCGATATCCTCATCTGTATCAATAAATATCTTCATGTCTAATATCTCTGCAATTTCCTCAAAATGCAGGATAAACAAACCTTCAACCATGACAATTGGAGCAGGTTTTATCTCCAAGAGTTTGGGTTCAGCATTAGGGTTATTGAAAGTATATTCTTTTTGATAAACAGTTTCACCATCAATCAGATTTTTAATGTCACTTAAAAATTGATTGTTATCAATAGTAACTGGCAGGTCGAAATTATAAAGCTTATTTTCTTCTGCGGTCATGGTGTGACCTACTCTATAGTAATAGTCATCTTGTGATAATAAGCAGATTTCTTCTTTCTTAAAATGGTTTAAAAAGCATTTTAAGAAAAAGGTTTTTCCGGAACCACTTCCTCCGGCAATACCAATAACAAATGGTTTTTTACTCATTAGGAACACCGTATATTAAGGTAACTTGAAATCTTCTATCTAATGCGCCAATTAAATCTGCTGTAGATTTATTTACTACAATTATAGCATCTTTTGATAATTCATTTTGAGAAAACTTTCCAACAATCTTTGCAAAGGTGCTTTTCCCAGTCATGGGGTTAGTTATTTTAACAACTGTACCTATTGGTGCTGTTTGGTGAAGTGCGAGCATTTTAGTTTCATTCAAATTTTCATCGGTTAATGAAACAGCAATTCCTCTTTCATTTACTTCGCGAAGACCATATCTCGCAACTGGCAGTTTAAGTCGCTCACTCGCATTTTCAACACTATCTGTTAAAACAGCAATCGTATTTATTAGTGGTTCTGTTGTGGCTTCAGGAATACTTGCTGGTTGTATTGTTTGTTCTGTGTTTGATGTTATTAATGGGACTTTAATAATTTGGCCAATTGAAAGACTATTGCTTGTAAGGTTGTTAAGTATTTTTAATTGCTCAACGGTAGTATTGAATTTTCTAGCAATGGAGTATAGGTACTCACGTGGACTAACCTTATAATCGATAGAAGCAAGCTCAGAACTGGTGTTTGGATCTGGATTATTAGTTGAAATTGAGGCTATTGTCTCCGTAAAATTTCGTTCTGTTGGTATTTTTACAATAGCACCAATTTGTAAAGATTTGTTGGTATTAAATTGAATAATTAATTGCGGACTTACATTATATTTTCTGCCTAGGGAAAAATAGGTTTCTTTAGCTTCTATTTTGTGAATTATATTTTTTTTACCGTTTAGATTTTCCACACCTATGGAATCTACTGCTGCACTAGCTGTGAACACTAAAAGGCTAAAGAAAATTGATAAAACTATATTTCTTAACATTAAACAGAATTTAAAATATGTGCAATTATACGAAATATGAAACAATTTCATCCTTATTTCTAATGTAGAACAATTGCTTATTAAGAATAAAGAACGATTCAGGTTGTAGTTTTTGTATATCGCTTATTAAAATATTATCTAATAAAATATTATCTCCTTGATACACAATAAGTCTTTGTTGCATCATGCCTTCAAATCTTTCATGAAAACTAATCAGATTTTTTTCATTAAAATTCATAAAAAACACTTCGCCTTGTAAATCACCATGTATTATAGATTTTGGAATGATGTTATTATCCACCATTTTAGGAAATAAGAGATTACTGTATTTGTTTTTATTTATTTCTAGATTTTGAATTATTTCACCTTTTAAATGATCAATCCATAAATATTTTCTAGGAAAAATTCTTGGGTCAAAAACTTGTATTCCATAGGATTTTACGTCATTAAGGCATAAATTATAGTGTTCCCACATTATTTCACCAGTATAAATATCAACTGCAATTAGTCCTTTGCTTTCAAAGCTTTCAGAACTCTCATTAAGCTTTAGTAATATGCTTTTGGGTGAAGCATAAGCTAAGTTAGCATTGAGTGGTTCAGCAAATAATTTTTCTTTAAAATGAAATATGCCTGTTTTGTAGTTTAGGACAGAAATAGATACTTTTTTAGAAGTTAGTTCGCGATTCTCAATGGCAATATATGCTGTTTCCTCATTTATCATTATGCGCCATATTAAGCCAATAAATTTCTGACTAAAAACTTGCTCTAATTCAAAAGAAATTGATTCCATATATTCAAAAATACGCCTATTTCTTTGTTCTTTAATTGTTTTTAACGTTTTTTTAACCTATATTACAGTAATAGCAGTCAATAAAATTTCACCAGTAATTTTAAATAATAAATCATGGAAAATAGTCTCGAAAACAATAAAATTAATCCACTTTCTGATCATTTAAATGTGCTCTTGGCAAATTATCACATTCATTATCAAAAACTGCGTGGTTGCCATTGGAACGTGAAAGGCCCTCATTTTTTTACACTTCATCTTAAGTTTGAAGAGCTATATGTCAATGCTCAGTTGAATATTGATGCGCTTGCGGAACGTATTTTGACATTGGGACTATTACCTTATAGCACCTTTACAGAATATATTAAGTATTCTAAATTAAAAGAGATAGATACTGTTGGGATGAAAGACACAGATATGGTGTTGGCAATTATGGACGATTTTAGTCAGTTAATCGAAATGGAACAATTAATCATGGCTATATCAGCTCAAATGGGCGACGATGGTACGAATGATTTACTTAATACTTTTATGCAATTCAAGGAAAAGACATCTTGGATGCTTCGGTCATTTATAGCTTAATATCTACTTTAACATTAAAAAAACCGCACATATGTGCGGTTTTTTTAATGTTAAAATCTTTTTCCGATCGTTAAGAAAACATTGTTTCTTTTATTCTCTATAGAGGCTACGGGAGAATTTCCTGAATTTAAATTATAGGGTCTAATTTCAGTATTGTATGCAATCTGCTGGTAGGTTAAATCGAAATAAACATCATTGATTCTATAGCCTATACCGCCACTATAGGTTTGAACTTTATATTTTTCTTTAAAGTTTGATAATATATTACCACTGTTATCCTTTACTTCTTGATATGGATTTCCTTGAACCCCAAAACCTGCCCTAATTAATAAATTATTGAATTTTAATTCTGTACCCAAGCGATAGTTTATGGCACTTTTAAAAGTTTTCAATATTTCTCTATTATTATCTGTAATCACTTCTGTATCGAAGGTATTTTCTTGGGAAGACAAATTAATTGTAGAGTAATCAACATAATCAATGTCAGCAGATATAAAACCGTTTTTATTGAAAAATACACCAATACCCCCGCTTACTTTTAATGGGGTACGAAGCCTATAGGAAAAATCATAAACTGAATTGTCATTAACAAATGAAGAATCAACTCTGTTTCTGCCATATTTTGTATCAAGTCCCTCACTATAACTGTCGTCTATGGTATACCATGTAGGAGTTTCAACTGTTGCACCAAAACGGACAGCAGCATTTGGTCGATAAATTGCTCCTAATTTGGCATTTACTCCTGTACCTCTTGTGATTTGTGATTGTCTGTAAGATAAATCATAATCATTGCCTTCAGTTACATTGTACCCAACTTCCTTATAAATTGCATCCGTAGAATATTTCAGGTTTGTAATTCCAAGACTGGCACCAATATAAAATTGATTGCTATAATTAGCTCCAAAAGCAAAGTTAATCTCGCTTTGAGAGCCACTTCTAAGGTCGTTTTTAGTCTGCGTATTATTTACATCAGTTTCAGGAAAATAGGTGCCATCGGCATTGTCATAACCAATCACATAATTATCGTAGGCCATTCTTTCTAAACTACCATTAGAAAGAGTATTTGGTGCGCCATAATTTGAAGTAGCTAGCTCAGCGTAATAATCGGCAATGGAATTAGTTGGATTTTTTCCTGAAAAAAGGATATTGTCTGCAAATGATTTAGTTCTGTTATAACCAAGACCATAATTAAAACTAATCCATCCCTCATCGAGATTAGAACCCTTAGGCTTGGATAGCTTATGATTCCAAACTACTGCAGCGTGAGCCAAACTTAACTGATCTTTTTGTCCGACAAAATTATTGCTAAAGTAGTTTGCATTGGCTTTATAAGTATTAAACTCAGGTGTGAAACTAAAATCTGACTTAGTAAATAAGCCAATTCCTGCGGGATTGCCTCCTATGGAACTTAAATCTCCCCCGATACCTATTTGTGCACCTATAGCCTTAAACCTAGCTGTGCTACCTGATTGAGTTTGTGAAAAGCGTAAAGCATCAGCTGTATACTGTGCATGAATTTCTCCTGAAGCAGCCACGATGACCGCCAATGATAATAAAAGTCTAAATTTCATAAAAGCTTTCTCTAAATCTTAATTTCCTCTTGAAGGGCGTGAAGAAGATGAACCTCCACCACTATTATTTGAAGGAGCAGGGTTTGAACGTGATCCTGAACTTGAACCTGATCCTGAACTTGAACCTGTTTCTTGCCTAGGCGGAGCAGTATATATTCGTTCTGGTTGCGCTGCTCTTTGCGGGGGAGTTTGGTTAACTCGCTCGGGGCGGTTTACCTGTTGGGTTCTAGTTCCTGAATTTTGCGTAGCTCCGGCATTGGGCTGAGTTTGAACACCGTAGCGCTCCGCTCTACTTCTTTGTATTGTATTATTGTTCGGAGAGCCTGCGCCGATACTATTGGGGTTTCCATTAACAGAACCTCTGTATATTTCTAGATTGTCGGTAGATCTGCTTGGTCTTGATCTGTAATTGGGAGCATTAAAAGCGGGACTGCTATATATTCCGGTATAACCTCCGCCATAATATCCATTTCCATTTCCATAAGCAAATGAGTTATAGTTAGCGTATGGATTCCAAATGTTTGAGCCAAATCCATAATTGTACCCAAAAGTTCTCCATGGATTATAATTGAAAGTGTTAAAACCCAAACCTATATTGAAGGCTGAACCACCGAAATAAGTATTTGGGAAATACATATTGCTAAAAAACGGATCGTAATTATATCCATAAAAACTATTGTAGTATCCTAATGAAGGAGCAAATGTCCCAAAACGATTGAATCTTGACGCATAATCGTTATAATAACCATAATCATCCCTTAAGTCGCCATAAAGATTTTCATCCGTTACGTAATCGTTAGTTCTTCTATCTTCATTTTGAACAATGGTTTGGGGCACAATTTCCTTTGCTTTTGCAAGAGAATAATATACATCATCATCCTGGTTATTTAATTGCGCAGTTTTTATGCTTGCACATGAACCCATCATTAAAATAAATGGAATTGTTATAAACAGTAATAATTTCTTTTTCATAATCGTAATAATTATAATATATAAACGAATAAAGTATAGACGATATTATTTATTAATTAGTTGCATCTCTAAATATTAGAATACATCATCTAGTTTTATAACTTTGCTAAAACATTAATTTAAGTAAATATACGTAATTTTTCGATTTTAATTAAGATGAGTAAGGGTTTAACAAGCAGGTCAGAGGATTATTCGCAATGGTATAATGAACTTGTTGCTAAGGCCGACATGGCCGAACATTCTGCAGTTAGGGGTTGTATGGTCATAAAGCCCTATGGCTATGCGATTTGGGAAAATATGCAAGCGGCTCTAGACAAAATGTTTAAGGATACTGGACACAGTAATGCTTATTTTCCATTGTTTATACCGAAGTCATTTTTTTCTAAAGAGGCATCTCACGTAGAAGGTTTTGCAACCGAATGTGCAGTTGTTACTCATTATCGCTTGAAAAATGATGGGAATGGTAATATTGTTGTGGATGAAGATGCTAAGCTTGAAGAAGAATTAATTGTACGTCCGACTTCTGAAACCATCATTTGGAATACTTATAAAGGTTGGATTCAATCTTATCGTGATCTGCCTATTCTTGTTAACCAATGGGCCAATGTGGTTCGCTGGGAAATGAGAACGCGACTTTTTCTTAGAACTGCCGAATTTTTATGGCAAGAGGGTCATACCGCTCATGCTACGGCTCAGGAGGCCATAGAAGAGACCGAGCGCATGCTTGAGGTATATGCTGATTTTGCCGAGAATTGGATGGCTGTGCCTGTTGTTAGAGGTAAAAAAACTGCCAATGAGCGTTTTGCTGGCGCCTTAGATACTTATTGCATTGAGGCCTTAATGCAGGATGGAAAGGCTCTACAGGCCGGAACATCTCACTTTTTGGGTCAGAATTTTGCTAAAGCCTTTGATGTAAAATTTACCAGTAAGGAAGGTAAACTTGATTATGTCTGGGCAAGCTCTTGGGGAGTATCTACTCGTTTAATTGGTGCATTAATTATGGCTCATTCTGATGATTCTGGATTAATACTTCCTCCAAAACTGGCTCCAATCCAAGTCATAATTGTGCCAATTTACCGTTCTGACGAAGAATTAGAACAGATTTCTATTATCGCTAAAGAATTATCTA